>JBDNIH010000002.1:0-22792 GCA_041688385.1 Bacteroidia bacterium | reverse complement strand
CCGATGAGTATCTGGATTTTACCGCGTTCAAAGTCACGTATGATCTGGCCATAAGCATGTTTTTTACGGGTGGCATCTTGGTCCAGTCGACCCAATTGCGCCTCTGGAAAAAGTATGCTGATTTCTTCTTCAATTTTTTCGGTCCCAAAGCCACGAGTAACCAAAGCATTACTGCCACAAGCCTTACAGCTGGCTACAGGCAACTCTTTGTGCCCACAGTAATGGCAGCGCCACTGATGGGCGAGTTTGTGGTAGGTCAGGGTGATGTCACAATTCGGACAACCTGGTGACCAGCCACAAATACTACATTCGGTATAGGGGACATAACCCCGCCGGTTTTGGAGCAAGATAACCTGCTGCTTTTTCTCCAAGGTATCGGCGATGGCGTTGTACAAAGAGCCTGTGAGATCGGCCTTCATCAAACGTTCGCGACTTTCGAGGCGGATATCCGCTAACCGGATTTCCGGCATTTTAATGCCGCCAAATCGCTCGTCGAGGCGCACATACCCATAACGGCCGCTACGCGCGAGGAAGTAACTCTCGATAGCGGGTGTGGCTGAACCGAGCAATACGCGGGCACCTTGTTGTTGTGCAAGCATTATGGCGGCATCCCGTGCATGATAACGCGGTGCGGGATCGTCCTGTTTGTAGGAGGCATCGTGCTCTTCGTCGATGATAACTAAACCTAGCTCTTGAAAAGGTAAAAAAACCGCGGAGCGGGCACCTAAAACCATTCGCAATTCGCCCTGGTTCACCTTTTGCCATAATTCGGCACGTTCCTGCTCATTAAATCGAGAATGATAAACCCCTATTTCTCCACCTAAAAATCGGCGTAAGCGTTCGATCAACTGGGCGGTTAAGGCTATTTCAGGCACCATAAAAAGCACTTGCTTGCCGGCGGCCAGCTGCTCTCGAATCAAATGGACATACAACAACGTTTTGCCGCTGGCGGTAATACCTTGCAATAAGGTCACGGCTTTGCCCTCGAAAAACTGCCGGATATTTTGAAGCGCACTTTCCTGGTGTGGACTTAGCGGAAACTCACCAACTACTTTCTCGTTTTGTAGCGGTACTCGATCCACCCGAATGAGCTCCTGCTCCAATATGCCCTTCTCAACGAGTGCGTTCACCGCCGCTGCACCAATACGATCGGTTTTAAGTAGCTCCTTTTTGGAGATGGGCGCTCCCGATGGACGCTGCTGCAAATAATACATCAGTGCTTCTAGCTGTTTCGGTGCGCGTTCGAGTTGGTCGAAGACGGCACGTAAACCAACTTCATCGGCCAGTAAATCGGCACCTAGGCGCACAAAGGCTTCTCTTTTTTCTGTATAACCGCCCTGCAACGCTTCGATGGCAAGCAATAATTTTCGGTCGGCCATGTCCCGGAGCAATGGAATGACGTTTTTACGATCTACAATACGCTGCACATCTGCAACGGTTAAATCACCATTCACTTCTAGGGCTTCGATGATCAAGTATTCGTCGTCGGTGACTTCTTGGCTGTTGGACACATAATCGGGATGAACCAACAAGCGTGTCTCGCTGCCAATCCGGAATAGGGCTGGAAGCGCTGCGAGCATAACATCTCCCGGATAACAGACATAATAAGCGGCCATCCATGACCAAAAACCCAAAGTTACGGGCCGCAGCATGGGCTGCTGTTCCAATACACTTTCGATGGGTCGAGCGGTATAGTGTACCGGTGCTTGCTCATGTATTGCTTGAATTATACCGGTATATAATTTTTTTTTCAAGGGCACCACCACCCGCATACCTACAACCAGATGTTCCGGCCAATCGACAGGAATGCCATAGGTATAGGCCTTGGGTATATGCAAGGGCAATAAAACGTCTGCAAATCCAGCTTGGGCCATGTGTCCCAAAGTTAATCGCCAGCGGCAACATCCCCACGGCAATTCTACCCACAAAGTAGTTCGTGCAAAAAAGCTCCTTATTTTGTGGGATGAAATACCAAAAGCATCTCTTTATCTGCACCAACCAGCGCGCCGATCCCAACAAAAAAAGCTGCGGCACCGAACACGGCGAAGCCTTGGTGGCCCGATTTAAGGACCTCATCAAAACAAACAATCTCCAAATCGACATACGTGCGCAAAAAACGGCCTGCCTCGATGCTTGCCTGCAAGGGCCAAGTATGGTGGTTTATCCCGATGCGGTTTGGTATGGTGGCGTTCAGCTTTCGGATGTAGAAGAGATTTTTGAACAACACCTGGTCAATAACCAGCCGGTAGAACGCTTGCGTTTGTCCTTCCCAGCAAAAAAGTAAAATGACAAGTACCGCCCAATATAGTGCCATTGTCAAAGCCACCGCAGCCCGGCTCGGCTTCCAGTTTTGCGGGATAAGTACAGCCGATTTTCTCGAAGCTGAAGCACCCCGACTTGAAAGTTGGCTCAAACGCGGGCAACATGGTACTATGGATTATATGGCGCGGCATTTTGACAAACGACTCGACCCCCGCCAACTTGTTCCAGGGGCGAAGTCGGTGGTGAGCTTATTGTACAACTACCACAACCCGGCGCAAGCCACCTCTGCCGATGCACCCCGCATTTCGAGTTATGCCTACGGTGAAGACTACCACATCGTTATTAAGGAGAAGCTATTCGAAATGCTCGATAGTCTCCGTGAACAAATCGGCGCTATCCACGGACGGGTATTTGTTGACTCCGCACCTGTACTAGAAAAAGCTTGGGCGGCTAAAAGCGGCTTAGGTTGGGTAGGTAAACACACCAACCTCATCCACAAACAACAGGGATCGTGGTTTTTTCTGGCAGAGCTTATACTTGACCTTCCGTTGGCCGCTGATGGCCCTGTGCCCGACTACTGCGGCACCTGCACCCGCTGCATCGACGCTTGCCCTACCGAGGCAATTACCCCTTATGAAGTAGACGGCAGCAAATGTATCAGCTATTTCACCATCGAATTAAAAGAGCAGCTGCCCACCGAAGTTGCTGGCAAATTCAACAATTGGCTGTTTGGTTGTGATATTTGTCAGGAAGTTTGCCCTTGGAACCGCTTTGCCACCAAACACACCGAAAATCGTTTTGAGCCAGCAGCCGATTTGCTGGATATGACTTTGGGCGATTGGCAGGAACTTACCGAAGACGTTTTCGGACAACGCTTCAAAAACAGTCCTTTGCAGCGCACTGGCTTTCACAAACTGAAAGCCAATCTTACAAAAATATATTCTGACGCAAACATGCAACCTACTGGCGATGAAATTCGTCTTACCCCCAAATCATAGACTATGAAATCTAAATTAACCCCGCTACTCCTGGTAATAGGAGCCTTACTTACCACTGCATTTGTATTACACCCTAGTGACTCCGATTTGTCACAAAAATTTGAATTCCGCAATTTCAACGAAGTAAAAGTAAGCAGTGCTTTTACAGTTAATATTGAAAAAGGCGATGCGTACAGTATGGAAATCAGTGGTCCTGCAGACTTATTTGAAGGCCTGGAAGTTTCACAGGACGGTGAAAAAGTCGAAATTAGCTACGATAAAAAGCGCAAAAATTTCGGTAGCAATACCCTCAACGTAAAAATTATTATGCCTACCCTTGAAAGCCTTGACTTATCGGGTGCTATTAGGGCCAAAATAAGCCACTTCACGAACGAAAGTCTACAAATTGATATTTCGGGCGCCTCAACGTGCGAGTTAAATGCAAATATCACCAATCTCAAAATCGACATCAGTGGTGCTGGTAACCTCAACCTTCAGGGCCGTGGCGATTTAATGGTTATCAATCTCTCGGGCGCCAGCAACGTGAAAGCACGCGACTACCAGGTAAAACGCCTCAACCTGAATATGTCGGGCGCTGGTGCGGCACAAGTTTATGCCAGCGAACAACTGGATGTGGAGGTAAGCGGTGTAGGTAGCGTTAAATATGGCGGTTCCCCCAAAATACTAAACAAAAAACTGAGCGGAATGGCTACCATTCAGCCTTTTTCGGAATAAGAATAGTCGGTAATACCTTTTGATAAGGTCTGGTTTGTTCGCAAACCAGACCTTTGTTTTTTAGCTAATTGTTCCTCCAAAGCACAATCCCGTTGGCTTTTCACGTTATTGTCTTATGCGTTGGATTTTATTGTTGGTGGTGTTCCCTGCCATGGTTGGCGCGCAAGCGAATCGCTCCCTCGAGCTTACCGAATACATTGGAAAACAATTGGCGGCCAGCCAGCTCGATAGCGTCAACGTTTGTTTTTCACCGGGCCTGCGGGCCAAGCTCACCACCGAACAATTACAATTGGTGTGGATGGGTTTGTTCAATCAATTTGGCCCGCTTCAAAGTGTTGGCAAGGCAAACAAACGGGAGGGCAGTGAAGCGACTGAAACCGTATTACCCCTCCGATTTGAACAACAAGAACAGCGGCTTTTATTGCGGTTCGATAGCCTCAACCGCGTAACCGCCTTCATTCTTCAGCCTGCGCTCGAAGCAGAAAACTGGCGTTATCCCACTTATGCCCGTGCCGATAGCTACCGTGAATTCAGCATGAAAGTGGTGAGCGATACCATTCGGCTGCCGGCTATACTTACGCTACCCAAAAACTGCAAAAAATGCCCCGTGGTATTGTTTGTCCAGGGGGCTGGTCCAAACGACAAGGACGAAAGTCAGGGGCCAAATAAAATGTTCAAAGACCTGGCCGTTGCTTTGGCCAGCCTGGGAATTGGGAGTCTGCGTTACGACAAGCGGAGTCTCGCTTATGGCCCTGAGCTCATGGAAGATCTACGGCGTTTGACCATTCAAACCGAAACCATCGATGATGCTGCAAATGCCCTGCTCTTGTTGAGGAAGGTGATTGAAGTAGATACCAACCGTATTTTTATCTTTGGCCATGGCATCGGTGGCATGTTGGCTCCCGCCATCGTCCAACAAGCACAATTACCGATACGCGGTCTAGTACTTGCTGCGCCTGCTGCCAAAACTTTTGCTGAATTGGTCTTTGAGCAGTACGTCTTTCTCGCCTCTCGGTCGGGTTTCAGCACACAAGAACAAACACTTTTAAAAGCACAAGAAAAAGCCAAAAAAAGGGCTATCCAACCAACATTGACCCCAGGTTTTCCGCAGGACAGCTTGCCCCTCGGCCTCCCTGCCGAATATTGGCTTTCTTGGCAATCCTACGATGTGGGAACGGCGCTCTGGCAAATTAACCAGCCCATATTGGTCCTCTCTGGCGATGCAGACTATCAGGTGCCCCCGGAAACAATCTTACATCTCAAACAAAAAATGATGGGCCGACAACAGCTGGACTACTATAACTACCCGCTTTTAAACCACTTTTTGATGCCAGCGAGCGGGGCAGCCGGACCGGAAGACTACCAAAAACGCAATAATGTCGCTGAACAAGTTGTGGTTGACCTCGAAAGGTGGATTAGAACCGAATCGCTCAAACCCTAACTAAACATAGGTTTTGCCTGGCTGAAAAAAGGCCAGCGCGGCTGACTCCGCAGAACCCATCTCCGGGTGATAATCGTATTCCCAAATTGCTTCGGGTGGCAACGACATAAGAATTGACTCGGTGCGGCCATTGGTCTTCAGGCCAAAAGTGGTTCCCTTATCGTACACCAGATTAAACTCAGCATACCTGCCGCGTCGAATTTTCTGCCAAAATTTTTGCGCCTCACTCCAATTTTTATCCTTGTTTTGTTCTACCATATAGGTGTATATGGTGTTAAAACGATTGCCAACTGCCTGCATAAATGCAAAAAGTTTCGCTTTATCAAAACCCACTTCCTCCCGCTGGTGATCGTAAAAAATTCCACCAACCCCACGCATTTCGGCACGGTGCGGGATGTAGAAATAGTGATCGCACGCTGATTTCATCTGGGTATACCAGTCCACACCGTAGGCAGCACACACTTCCTTCAATTGTCCGTGAAACCACTGTACTTGCGCATAATCGGGATAAGCTGGTGTTAAATCAATCCCTCCGCCAAACCACCAATCGCCTGCATCTGTCTCAAAGTAGCGGACGTTCATATGGATGATTGGGATATGCGGGTTCAGTGCATGAATAACAAGAGAAACGCCTGTAGCATCGAATCGCTGTGCTCCGGGGCTTTCCTTTTTCAGTAATTCGGGTAAAGGGCCGAATACATGTGAAAAATTCACGCCGCCTTTTTCGATAATTTCACCCGACCGCAAAATCCGACTTCTACCTCCTCCTCCTTCGGCACGTAACCAGGTATCTTCCTCGAAGGGCTTACCATCGAGTAGGGTTAACTGGTCGCAGATGCTGTCTTGCAGCTTTTTGAGATAGGCGGTGATCTGCTCGAGTTCAGGCATTTACTTTTATTTAGCGATTATTTCGGCCAGTTTTTCTAGATAGTGTACATCTGTCTCGTCAAAATCATCCAGCCTATCGCTATCTACATCGAGGACCATGATAACCGTTCCATGGTGGAGCACGGGCACCACAATTTCGGAACGGGAAGCCGAACTACAAGCAATATGTCCTGGAAATGCATCTACATCGGGCACCAATTGTGATTTTGCTTCCAACCAAGCGGTGCCACATACGCCTTTGCCTTTTTTGATTCGGGTACAAGCTAGCGGACCTTGGAAAGGCCCCAATACCAATTCATCTCCTTTTACGAGATAAAAACCTACCCAGAAAAAACCAAAGGCTTCCTTTAAAACAGCGGCTATGTTCGCCAGATTTGCTATCTGATCGGTCTCGCCACCTAGGAGTGCTTCAATTTGTGGCAGGAGCTCCTGATACCGCAAATCACGGTCGGCATGGGCTGTAAAATGTATGTTTTCGGCCATAAAAATTCAATGTACGCGGTCGCCGCGTAATTCCAGTTGGGGTAAAAGTTGCGCTTCAAAGTCGAGGTATTCTTGCCAGCGTTTGCGCACCATTTCTTTAGGTAGATAGTGTTCGGCCAAATCCATAAACAAACGATAATGCCCTGCTTCGCTCACCATAAATTCATGATAAAAAACCCGCAGTTCTGGGTCGCTGCATTCGAGTGATAACAAGCGAAAACGTTCGCAGCTCCGTGCTTCGATCAGCGCCATAGTGAGTAGCTTTTCAAGCAAAACTTTATCGGGGGTGAGTCCTTTTCGTTGAAATAGCCGCAAAGCATTCACGTAGTCATCTTTGCGTTTTATGCCGAGCTGAATATCGCGTTGTTTCATCAACTTCAAAACCCTGCGAAAATGCCCCCATTCTTCGGCCACGATAGGTGTAATTTCTTCCACCAACTTTTCTCTATCCGAAAACATAACAATAAGGCTGATACAACTGGCGGCAGCCTTTTGTTCGCAAAAAGCATGGTCAATCAAGATTTCCGCAATCGACTTTTCAGCAATATTAACCCAACGTGGATCGGTTGGGAGTTTTAAACCTAACATGGCGCAAATATAAGCGTGACATGCAGCCTTTTTGAGGAAATCACACAGTCAAAAAACGTCATATAATGTTAAGAATAAGTTAATTATATAGCAGCTACAGTTCCGTTATCCTATTTTCGACCCACTAAAACCCAACTCATGCGCTCAATTATCTATTTCCTAAGTGCTTTTTTATTCCTCTTGCCCGGGCCCACGGCCTCGGCACAATGGTGCCAACGGATCAGCGCCGATTATTTGGCGCCTGGTGTAAACATTGGTCTGACTCAAAACGATGGCAGTCAGTGGGTAGCAGGTCTTTATCGTGGATTTCTAGAGATACCAGGACCTGCCGGTCCGGTTCAATTTACCAGTTCTACTTCCGGTGATGTAAGTGAATACCGCTATACCGGCTACATTGCCCGCTACCTGCCCGATGGCAGTCTGGCCTGGGCCAAAGAGATACGCTCAAACTTCAACCGCATGCGCATTCAACAGCTCACGGCTGTACCCGACGGTTCGGTGGTAGTGGTGGGCAGCTATAGCGGCCCTATCGTTTTTAATCTCGGCGAAACGGATCAGTTCGTGCTCCAAGGAACCAACGAATCCGTTTTCATGGCCCGCTTCCAAGCCAATGGCAGCCTCATGTGGGCGAAAGCCTTAACGGGCAATGGGCTGTTTTTTCAAGACGTTAGCTTTGCGCATTGGCACAACAACGAATTGTACTTGGCGGTCCGGCTCAACAATGGTGATATCGATTTTGACCCGGGTAGTGGCACAACCCGGCTATTTGCTCCATTTCTGTTAGCCAACCAACAAAACTATTGCTATGGTCGCTATACCGCAACCGGCGATTTTATGGCCGCAGGTGTTCTGTTCCGTGGCCCATTTCTCAGCATAGGACAACCACAATCTATTGGACAAAAACTAGCCTTACCACTTACTTTTAGCGATACTGTGCAGTTGTTTATGGGGCAAATCACTGCCGCACAAACACTGCGCGCTTCGGGTATACATGGCGCCGTTGTGCTGTCCTCAGATTTGACGAACACAAGCGCTATTTACCAGACAGTTGCAGCTTCAATCAACGACTCCACCACAGGGTTTTTAGTCGACATGGCCGTGATTGGCGACAAAATACACCAGATAATTGGGGTCGGACTTGGCACCGTTCAATTGAATCCCAACAATCCAAACGATACCATCACCAACCTATCTGGAAGCAACTTTACGCATTATGAGGTAGTATTAGACAGTCAGGCCAACTACCTCAGCTACCGTTTGATAAGTAGTTTTACCGGACCAACCGCCATTGCGCGTTATGCACGTGGTACTGCTGATTCTATGCTCGTTTTGTTCGGCGCACCCGGATTTACGGTAAATGGCATAACCTACAATTCCATACGTTCAACGGAGCAAATGGCTGGCGTCCTACGACGTGATGCCGCCGGCTTTGCATTTAAAAAGTCAGTTCGGGCTATCCAAAATGCGGTGCCGGCCTTAAGTGTTGGCGGAGGGCATAGCTATTTACAAGTTCGCTGGCAAGACAGTCTGTTTTTCGATCAATTGCTTTATCATCAGGCACCGCAGAGTCGACAGTTTATTGAAGTGTGCAAAATGAATGACAATGGCATTAGCCTCGGCAATGCAACGATAGCTGCCAATCGGCAAGAAGTGCGCTTGTATCCCAATCCTGCATCAACTACGTTGCAGTTAGCCCTGCAATCTGCAACGCCCACCCAAATCCGCTTGCTCGACGTACAAGGTCGCGAAGTGTATCGCAAGCAGTTGGTAGATGCGCTAAACGTCGACATTGATGTACACGCCTTGCCGGCTGGCTTGTATTTCTGTCGCTGGGAAAGTGCTGGTCAGCTAGGGCACATTAAGTGGATAAAACAGTAGTTAATCTGCCCGCTTAAGTCGAAACCTGGACGTAAAAAAATCCAACAACACTTGTATATTTTTGCGTTCGGGTTGTCTTTTAAAAAATGCTACCACCACGAACCTGTTTCTTTTGGCGAGTGAATGATGGCATCTAATTCTGCTTGCGTTATAAATTGTGCCGTATAAGTGCCACCTGAACTGATTATCTGACCGTAGAAAGAACGCATATGATTTCTGCTGCCTTTGTTCAGATTTTGATAAACAAATAGCATGTCCTGGTGATCGGTTTTAGAACTCCATTGATTTAAATCGTAGATGTCTGGGTCTTCGATTGTTGCACCTAGCTTAAACCCCTCTACAATAGCCATGTTCCCTTGACTTACGAGTTAATCATATAAATTTTGAAGGGTAGTCTCTGAAAATTCACCCACAACGTGGTTATCCACCGGATCGGCAAGTGAATACTTGTTCAAGGGGCTGAATATCGCATCAGTGTGTTTTTGCTCACTGTTCGCTAGATTGATAAAAATATTGACGTTCCACTTCGTACGGTGTGTAATGTAAACGTCATGCGCTAAAATTCACTCAAAAAAAAGCGGGCTTTCATCTTGTGATGAAAGCCCGCTTTTACTTTAAGGGAAATGGGTTAAGCCAATTGGGCTTCCAATTTACCTTTGAGGACATGCTTTGCCACCGCACCCACTTGTTTATCGACTATTTCTCCGTTTTTGAACAAGAGCAAGGTAGGAATGTTGCGGATACCGTATTTAACGGTTATGTTCGGATTGGCGTCAACATCTACCTTACCGATAACGGCTTTGCCTTCGAATTCGCCGGCTAATTCTTCTACAATCGGGCCAACCATGCGGCAAGGGCCACACCATTCTGCCCAGAAGTCTACCAATACCGGCTTGTCTGAGTTCAAAACCAAGGCTTCAAAGTTGCTGTCGTTAATTTCCAGTGCCATGAGATATAAATTAATTGCTTTAAAGGTGTAATAGTTTGTGCTCGAAGATAGTTCCAATCAATTCAGTTTCACTTCCTGAATGGGTAGTTTTTTGAGCTGATCGAAAAAGCTGTTGTCGGGAGAAATACCCCTTTTGCGGCTACTAAGTTCAACCAAGAGCTTTTCTTTGGCATCTACCAGCTTTACCCTCACCTTCATTTTACCTGGATGATTTTCAAATATTTCATCCAACGCATCAATAAAATCAGGATTGATCAAGTCGATGGCAAGACTGATGACTAATTCTTTGTACCGTTTTTCGCGTATTTCAGAGAGTAGTTCAATGCTATTATAGCGGATATATCCGATTTCATTTCCTTCTTTGCCTGTGAAAAACTCGAATCGCATACCTAACAAAAGCGAGGTACCTTCGATGACGAGGTGTTTATACATGAGGGCCTGTTCACCACGGAGCCGACAGCGGCGAATACCGTCATCATCTTCAATTAAAAATACGAGTACCTCTTGGTTTTTGGCGTCTTGGGTATGCTGTACATCGGTTACCAGTCCGGCCACAAATAGGTTTTTATTTACATTCGCGGGCTCCTCAATGGCCGCTATGGTGCAATTACAGAAGTTATTGATATCCACCCGAAAGGCGTCGAGTGGGTGGGCGGTAATATAAAAGCCGACCACTTCCTTCTCCTTTTTGAGTTTATCCATCAACGACCAAGGCTCGCAAGGAACCATGTCTGGTTCTACAATGTCAACAACACCAGCTTCACCAAAAAGGGAGGCTTGGGCTTGGTTTTTCAGCGCCTGGTATTGATTGCCAAAACGAATCGCTTTTTCAAGTAGGTTGGTCCCCTCCACTTCATGAAAGAAAATGCGGCGGTTGCCGTTTACCCCAGCAAATCCGTCGAAGGCACCAGCATAACCCATACTTTCGATGGCTTTTTTGTTGGCCTGACGCAGGTCGATACGCTTGCAGAGATCATAGATGCTTTGGTAGGGGCCATTGGCTTCTCTCTCGTTGATGATAACCTCCACCCCGCCTTCTCCAACACCTTTTACAGCCCCTAAACCAAAGCGGATTTCGCCTTTGGAATTCACCGTAAAACGGTAGCTCGACTCGTTCACATCTGGCCCAAGTACAGCTATTCCCATTCTTCTACATTCGGCCATAAAAAAGGAGACCTTGCCGATGTCGTTGAGGTTGTTCGACAATACGGCCGCCATATACTCAGCTGGGTAATTAGCTTTCAGATAGGCCGTATGGAAAGCCACTACGGCGTAACAGGTGCTATGCGATTTGTTAAAGGCATACTCCGCAAAAGCTTCCCAGTCTGTCCAGATTTTCTCCAGTTTATCGATGGGATGTCCTTTTTCGGTCGCGCCATCTATGAAGCTCTTTTTCATTTTATCGAGCACATCCTTCTGCTTCTTACCCATGGCCTTGCGGAGCGTATCGGCCTGACCCTTGGTGAAGCCAGCCAGTTTTTGACTCAGCAACATTACTTGCTCCTGATACACGGTAATACCATACGTTTCGTCGAGGTATTCACGCATGTCCTCCAAATCAAATTCAATTTTTTCGCGGCCATGTTTGCGGGCGATAAAATTGGGGATATACGCAATCGGTCCTGGACGATAGAGTGCGTTCATGGCAATAAGGTCAGCGAAGGTATCGGGCTTCAATTCCTTCATATGCTTTTGCATACCTGGCGACTCATACTGAAATATGCCTACCGTCTCCCCTCTTTGAAACAGTGCATAGGTCGTTGGGTCATCGAGCGGAATATCGTCGCATACGATTTGCACCCCATGGCGGTCACGGATAATTTCGATGGCATCGTCGATAATGGTAAGGGTGCTGAGACCTAAAAAGTCCATTTTAAGCAGACCGGCGCTTTCGGCTACATCGTTATCGTATTGGGTTACCAGCTTTATTTCGGCATCATCCGACGTTTTCACCGGCACCAGATTGGTCAGATCCTCGGGGGTGATAATTACGCCGCAAGCATGTGTACCCGTATTTCGAATGGCTCCTTCGAGCATGGCTGCCTGGCGCAATACTTCGGCGGTGAGGCCGCCCTTTTTCATAAAAGTGGCAAAATGCTGGGCTTGTCGGTATTCTTCCGGCTGCAGTTCTTTTTTGACACTTTCTATTTTTTCTGGATGAAAAACCAGGGTGCGTAAAGGACTTTTTTTGAAGGCTGAGGTTTTGGCAATGGCTTCTGGAAAAGCTTTAGCGATAATATCGGCTTCGGAAAGATGTAGCTGCATCGCGCGGGCAGTGTTACGTATGCTCGATTTGGCGGCCATCGTGCCATAAGTCACAATCTGAGCAACTTGATTTTGTCCGTATTTTTCGATTACATAGCGCATTACTTTCGAACGACCGCGATCGTCGAAATCGATGTCAATATCGGGCATGCTCACGCGGTCGGGATTCAAAAATCGCTCAAAGAGTAGGTCGTATTTAATTGGATCTACATTGGTAATACCGGTACAATAAGCTACTGCCGAGCCAGCTGCTGAACCCCTGCCCGGGCCTACACTGACCCCCATTTTACGGGCCGAGTTGGTGAAATCCTGCACAATGAGGAAGTAACCCGGATAGCCGGTCTTTTTAATCGTTGTCAGTTCGAAATCGAGTCGTTCCCGAATTTCATCTGTGAGCTCACCCCAGCGTTTAGTAGCACCTGCATACGTCAGATGACGGAGATAATCATCTTCGTTATCAAAGTTGGCGGGTATATCAAATCGGGGAAGCAAAACAGGACGTTTAAGCTCGTAGGACTCGATTTTTGCGCTAATTTCAAGGGTCGTCGCCAAAGCCTCTGGCAATTCCTGGAACAGGCTGGCCATTTCCTCGGTCGACTTAAAGTAGAACTGATCGTTGGGCATGCCGAAACGAAATTCCCGGCCTTTACCGATGGGTGTTGCTTTGTAGGTGCTATCGAATACGCACAGCAATATATCGTGACTTTCGGCCTCCTCGCGGGTGTTGTAATAGCTGTGGTTCGCGGCAAAATATTTTACGCCGTACTTTCGTGCCCAACGGAGTAACACCTCGTTAACGTGGTCTTCTTCGGGTAGACCGTGACGCTGTAGCTCTACATAAAAATCTGCTCCAAAAGTATCTTTCCACCACAAAAAAGCTTGCTCGGCTTGGGTCTCTCCTACATTGAGCAAAAGCGACGGAATTTCGCTGGACATACCTCCGCTGGTAGCAATCAGGTCTCCTTTGTATTGAATTAATAATTCTCGGTCGATACGGGCCACATAATAAAAGCCATCGATAAAGGCATAAGAACTCAATTTCACCAAGTTCTGATAACCATTTTTGTTTTTAGCCAAAAGTACCTGAGGATAACCGTTTTCCTTTTTCGACTTGTCTTTGTGGTCTTTGGTAAGCTGAAACTCACAGCCGATAATAGGTTTTATGCCATTTTTGAGGGCGGAGGTAACGAAGGCAAAAGCGCCGTACATATTGCCGTGATCGGTCATGGCCACGGCTTCCATGCCCTGTTTTTTGGCTAACTGCACGAGGTCCTCTACCGTAGACAGTCCGGGTAAGCCCGTTGAATATTGGGTATGGCAGTGTAAGTGTACAAAAGAGGGTTCTAAGGCAGTGCCGCCGGCCGACACTGTTTCCGCTTCCATTTGCGGTTGCGCTTCCGGTTCCAGCAAGGCTGCCTCGAGTGGCTTATAGGGCTGGATATTTAGGCCGATGGCCTGAATGCTTTTGGGGTTTGCAGTTTTAAAGTCAGTTAAAGTTTTTACATCCAAACCAACCTTAGCAGCTGGTATCACCTCTAGCCGTATCAACTCAAAAAAACAACGTGTTGTGGCTTCTACGTCTGCCGAAGCATTGTGGGCCTCGCCAAAACCTGTGTCGAAAAGTTTTTGGTGTAGTTCGGTAAGCGTAGGCCATTTGAATTTGCCGCCCTTACCGCCTGGCAAGGCGCAGTATTGGGTCGATTCGTCCTTGGTATCAACAGCCGGCCCATCGAGCAAGGTGGTGGAAATGCCTTTGCGGTGGTATTCGGCACCCACTACCATAAGATCGAAGCTGATATTATGACCGGCAATACATTGGGTGTGTTCAAGAGCCCGGTTTAATTCACCGAGCACCATGTGGAGCGGGGCGCCTTCTTGCTCTGCCCGCTCGGTAGTGATGCCATGCATCTGCACCGCATTAAAGGGAATTTTATACCCTTCCGGTTTAACAATGAAATTTTTGACCTCCACCAATTCACCCAAAGCATTGTGCAATTGCCAAGCGATTTGCACCATACGTGGCCAATTGTCGCTATCAGTTGCTGGAGCGTTGTAATTCCGGGGGAGTCCGGTGGTTTCGGTGTCAAATATCAGATACATGGTCGGCGTAAACTCAAATTTACAGCTTAGCGCTTCCCTATCTTTCTGGAATTATCAACAAATAAAAAACCCCGGCTTTCTTACGAAAACCGGGGCATAATAGGTTGTTTGTTGCTTAGAATTTCACAGCAAGACCGAACTGAAGAATAGCGATACCGAAGCCGAGTTCAGCGAATGCACCGATGTTATCGGTGAAGTGGTAACGACCACCAACGAATGCTGAGTAAACAATACCGCTAGTACTTACAGCAATACCTGCTGGGAAAAGTGGGTTGTTAGAAGTCATTTCGGCACTTACAATGTTGTAACCGAGCAACAAACCACCATAGGTGTCAAAGTTGTCTACTAAATCGAGGTGATAAGCTCCACGAGCACCAATGATTAAGTTGGTTTGTTTGGTGGTGAAAAAGCCGAGGTCTTCAGTCTGAGAAAGAAAACCAGCATAAGCACCTACAGAGATGTTATCGTTGATTCCATAATCAAAAGAAGCAGCGATTGGAAGACCACCACCGAGACCAAGGGTAGTTCCGAGACCAACACCCACGTTGAGGTCCATTTGTCCGCTACCACCATATTGTGCGTTTGCATTTCCGGTAAAGAGCACGAGCATAGCTGCTGCAACACCGAGGGTTCCAAAGATTTTTTTCATGTTTTTTCGTTTTGATTTGTATTCAAAACAAGCAAGAAAATCGGAATTGCCCAAACACCTGTACTGAAAATACCCTGCAGAGGGCATGCATATGCGTATAATTACGGTGTCTGCTTTTTTGGAATATTCACTTTTCGCGCTGATTATCAGCAAAATACGCTTTGCACATGGTGGAAAACTTAAGCCTCTCAGCAGCTAAAAAAACTTCTACCAAAAACGCCTAAAGGCAAAATAGCACCCGATTTACCCTGCAAATAGAGCTCGCCGGCTTCGTATACTTCCTTTTTGTAGTGCTGATCGAGCCAATTACGTAAAATAAGAGAGGACAAACCTAAAGAATAGGCATTAATTACCAAAAAATGACGCTCAGGGTCTAGTAATTTGAATACGTCTTCCATCATTTCACCCAGCTGCTCTTCGAGCTTCCAACGTTCGCCATTCGGACCTAGGCCGTACGCTGGCGGGTCGAGCATAATACCTTGGTAAACCTTACCCCGTTTTACTTCACGTTGCACAAACTTTCGCGCATCTTCAATGAGCCAGCGGATGTCGGTAAGCCCACTGAGCTCCATGTTTTGGCGCGACCAGCTGACGACCTGCTTCACCGAATCGAGATGTATTACATCGGCACCAGCTTGTTTTGCTGCCAAAGATGCGCCACCGGTATAGGCAAAAAGATTTAAGACATTGGGCTTGCCACCTAGTTTTTTCACCGAATTAGCGATAAACTCCCAGTTGTTGGCTTGCTCCGGAAAGATACCGATGTGTTTGAAACCGGTTAAGGCGAGTCGAAAACGGAGGTCTACTTGCTCACTTTTGTAGCGGATATTCCAGTTATTGGGCAAAGTTTTTTTGAGCGGCTGCCAGATACCAGCGGAACTAGAGGTCTGCTCAAAACGACCATGTGCTTGTTTTTGCCATTCGTCGTTACTCCAGCGAGGCGACCAAATGGCTTGTGGCTCGGGGCGGATCAAAACCCATTCGCCGAAACGTTCAAGTTTCTCGAAATCACCACAATCGAGCAATTCGTAGTCGTTCCAAAACTCGGGATGATGGGCGGGTATGTTCACGCTTCGTCGGTTTTATCGAGCTGTTTTTTCTCCAAACGCATTTGCGGGAAAAACAACACCTCTTGGATGGAATTGCTGTTGGTCATGATCATACTTAAACGATCAATACCGATACCGATACCTGCCGTTGGCGGCATACCGTATTCGAGGGCACGTAAAAAGTCTTCGTCAAGTACCATGGCTTCTTCATCCCCTCTTTTGCCCAATTCCAACTGCTCTTCAAAACGCGCACGTTGGTCGATGGGGTCGTTAAGCTCCGAGAAGCTGTTCGCGATTTCTTTGCCGTTGCAAATGACTTCAAAACGCTCTACTAAACCGGGTTTGTCCCGGTGTTTTTTGGCCAATGGCGACATCTCCACTGGATAATCGGTGATGAAAGTCGGTTGTATCAGTTTGTGTTCTACACATTCGCCAAAAATCTCATCAATGAGTTTGGCTCGGCCCATGCTACGATCAATAGTTACGCCGAGCTTCTTAGCGGTTTCTGCCATGGTGGCTTCGTCCATAACACTAATATCCACACCGGTGAAGGCCGCGATAGACTCGTACATGGTGTAGCGTTTCCAAGGGCGGGCGAAGTTGATGGTGTTTTCACCTACCACCACCGCTGTACTGCCATGTAGCTCCAGTGCAATTTTCTCGACCAGTTCTTCGGTCATATCCATCATCCATTGGTAGTCTTTGTAGGCTACATACAATTCCACTTGGGTAAATTCCGGGTTGTGGAAGCGACTCATACCTTCGTTGCGGAAGTCTTTTGAAAACTCATATACACCGTCGTAACCGCCCACTATCAAACGTTTTAGGTACAATTCGTTGGCAATCCGCAGGTAAAGCGTCATGTCGAGGGTATTGTGGTGGGTTTTGAAAGGCCGAGCGGCGGCACCACCGTAGATGGGCTGTAGAATAGGTGTTTCTACCTCCAAAAAGCCGAGGGTATTAAAATGCTGACGCATGGTATTCACCAAGCGGGCGCGTTTGATAAAAATATCGCGTTTTTCGGGATTCACCACCAAATCCACGTAACGCATGCGGTAACGCTGCTCGGGATCGGTAAAGCCGTCATACACATGGCCTTCTTCATCGCGTTTCACGACAGGCAGGGGGCGCAGACTTTTCGACAAAAAAGTAAATGTCTTCACGTGCAGCGAAATCTCTCCCACTTGTGTACGAAAAACGTAACCTGTGAGTCCAACAAAATCGCCAATATCGCAGAGTTTTTTGAAGACCTCGTTGTACAGGCTTTTGTCCTCGCCGGGACAAAGTTCGTCGCGGTTGAGATAAATTTGAATGCGGCCTTTGCTGTCCTGTATTTCGGCAAAAGAAGCCTTTCCCATGATGCGGCGGCTCATCAAACGGCCTGCTATGCTGACTTCAGCCATTACTTCAGGCTGGTTGTCGTCGAATTTCGCTTTGATGTCTGCGCTGTGGTGGCTCACCGCAAAGGAAGCCGATGGATAAGGTTCTATCCCGAATTTAGGCAATTCGGTCAGCGCCTGCCGGCGTATAATCTCCTGTTCACTCAATCCCGACATGAAAGTATCTGCTTTAAAACAAGCCGCAAAGATAGGAAAAAGCAGCCTATTCCGATAGTAGACAGATGGGCTTCTGCGGCAATTATCGCCCGCCTTGCATCAAAAGTGCCAGTGCTTCACTCACCCGATTATCGGCTATCCAGCTTTTAGCGATTTCATGAAAGTGGTATTCCAAGGATTCAGTGTCTTGGGCATACCGCAAACGGGCTTCGGCAATTTCGGGCTGGGACAGCGCGGCAAGGATTTCGGCGGCGTCAGGTAGTTTTTCGAGATTCCCCAAACGCCCCAGATCATTGCCACTGAGCACCACGCTGTAGCGGATTTGCTCAGGCACGGCATCTATACCTATCCCTTTGGTGGTAATGGGTTTTTCAACTTCGAATAAACCATTCCGTGCTCGGCTGTACCAGTCGCCACCCAAACGGGCTACTTGGTCGATTTTGAATGGGTCGATGCGGCCATTTTCATCCAATATGCGGTTAGCGAGGTGTATGCGAACCACTTCACAAATCACCAGATTACCGGCACCGCCATTTTCGCCAAGTGCTTTTACCTCGAGCACCTTACATTCGAGTTGTACGGGCGATTCGGCTACGCGTGGCGGCTTAACCAGCTCCGAGGGCAACATTTTAAAGCCGGCTTTCACAAACTCATTCACCCCCTTTTCGTATTCGGTCGAGGCCAGCGATGTTTGTTGCACCATCTCATAACTCACGATATTGATGGTACATTCGGGCACTTCGAGCACATTTTGCAACGAGTGTTTGGTGGTATTGTCGCGCACCCGGCGGGCAGGCGAAAAAATAACCACCGGTGGATTGCTGCTGAATAGGTTAAAAAATGAAAAGGGGCTGAGGTTCACCAATCCTTGGCTGTCGATGGTGCTCGCAAAAGCAATAGGCCGCGGGGCAATAGCACCCTGCAAAATGGCTTGCAGCTGCATGGGGCTGATGTCGCCAGGGGTGATGGTGCGCATCGACATCCTTATTTTTTCTTAAGTGCTAGTAAGGAGAAGTCGTCGGCTTCCCGAACAATCACATTTTCGAGTATACCCAAACCTAAGATTTCCATCTTCACCTCATCGCCCTCTTTCAGCCATTGGGGTTTGAAGTTTTGTGGATCGAGGCGCAAGCCTGTACCGTTGAGCTCCAGAAAACAACCTGTACCTACCGTACCCGAACCAATCACGTCGCCAGGGTAAATATCTACCCCATAAGCGCAACGTTCGATGATTTCGGCGAAGGTCCAGTCCATATCAGCTACATTCCCTTCGGAAACCAATACATCGTTCACCCAACATTTCATGCCGAGATTGTAGTTAGCACCGATATGTCCGGGTTTTGCCGGCACTTTATAGGGTTCTAGCTCATCGGGTGTAACCAACCATGGGCCAATCACAGTGCTAAAATCTTTGCCTTTGGCTGGGCCGAGATTGAGGAGCATCTCTTCCATTTGCAGGGTACGGGCGCTCATATCGTTCATGATCATGAAGCCTGCGATGTATTGGTCGGCTTCATCGGCACGTACATTTCGGCCATTTTTACCGATAACGACGGCTACCTCCAGCTCAAAATCGAGCTTTTCGAAATGATCGGGCATACAAGGTACAGGGCCAGGACCTTGCACAGCGTTGTGGTTGGTGAAGTAAAAAATTGGGTATTGATCAAATTCCGCAATCATATCCACGCCTCTGTTCTTACGGGCCGATGCTACATGCTGGCGGAAGGCATAACCATCGCGGCAAGAGGTGGGAAAGGGCACGGGAGCGAGTAAGTCGTCGGCACTAATAGCTATCGGCGTTGCTTTGAGGTGTCCTGCCAACAAAGCAGCTTCTACCGTCCGTGCGGCATCCATGGCTTCGGCACCTTCGTACAAAAAACCGTTCATACTGTCAGGTATATTGGTATCGATGCTGTTCAGGTCGTAGATGCTGCCATCGAGATATAAACCGAGACGGGCATCGGCCTCGTGTAGATAGGATACTAGTTTCATGGGCTGTACTTTGAGGCAAAAATAAGACTTAAGCGGCGGCTCTCCGCATAAGAATTATGCTTTCGCCGCGGCCACCGCCGAAATGCTTTCCAAAATCAAGGCACATGCCCACCGGATTTCGGTTTCGGTGATGGTTAGCGGGGGAGCGATACGCATGGAGCGGTCGTTGAACAAAAACCAGTCGACGATCAAACCATGGGCCATGCAGCGGTCGATCACCGCTTTATTAAAAGTAAAATTCCCTAAATCCACTGCCAGCATTAAGCCCAAACCGCTCATGCCCTCGATACGGGGGTGTTGCAGTAAACTCCGGAAAAGCGCAGATTTGGCAGCAATACCGTCACATAAATTTTCATCCTCCATCACCTCCAATACCGCAACCGCAGCGGCTGCACAGACCGGATTACCACCAAAAGTGGTGATATGACCAAGTATTGGATTGTTTTTGAGGCTGCCCATCACTTCGGCCGAAGCAACAAAAGCGCCTATCGGCAAACCTCCTCCCAGTCCTTTTGCGAGGGTAACGATATCGGGAACAATATGGTAATGTTCAAAGGAAAACAGCTTGCCGGTTCGCCCCATACCGCTTTGAATTTCGTCGACAATGAGGAGGGCACCCGTTTCCGAACAGCGCTGCCGCAGGGCCTTCATCCAGCTGGCATCCGGTGTTTTATAACCCGCTTCACCTTGCACACCCTCTACAATAACGGCAGCAGTATGTGTGGTAATAAGCGCAAGTTGCTCGGGCACGTTGTAGTCGAGTATCTGTACATCGGGCAGTAGCGGTCGGAAGGCATTTTTGAAGGTTTCGTTACCCATCACCGACAACGCCCCATGCGTTGAACCGTGGTAGGTGTCTTTGAAGGTTACCAAACCCGTGCGACCGGTATAACGTTTGGCTAATTTGAGGGCGCCTTCTACTGCTTCGGTGCCGCTGTTGGTAAGAAATACATTATCTAGCGGTGCAGGAAGAAGCTTCACCAGACGCTCCGCCAATTGTACTTGGGGATGTTGAACATATTCCCCATACACCATCAAATGCATATAAGCATCCACCTGGGCATGAATGGCGGCAACAACACGCGGATGGCGGTGCCCCACATTGCTGACACCTATACCCGAAATTAGATCGAGATACCGTTTACCCTCCCTATCGGTCATGTATAAACCTTCGGCCGACACAATTTCTAAGGCCAAGGGAAAATCGGAAGTCTGGGCGAGGTGGCTAAAAAAAAGCTGGCGTTGACTAAGCATGCACAAAACTAAGCGGTGGCGGTGAAGTGGAGACAAAAAAAGAATGCGCTCCTCTCGAAGCGCATTCAACCCAACTAGACCCTAAGCGAAACGCTTCTGATACTATCTTCTTGTGCCCCTCCCCGGACCTTGATCCTGCAGGCTGCGAAGCACTTCTCTTTGAAATCTTTTTTCAGCGGAGTATAACAGCGCCACCTTGCGTATCGGCAATACTTTTTTGAATTCGGGGTAGTATTTTTTATCGATATCAACTTCTTGTTGACGTAAAACAAGATACGCTTCTAGGGATTGCTCGACTTCGGCCTCATTCAATTGTTCAACTTCTTTTCGATACTTACCAACTTCGACCATCATTTTTTTGCGGTGAGCTTCTTTCTCGGCTTCGAATTTATTGTACACTGGCCAAAACTTCTGGGCTTCGTCTTCGGTAAGCTGAAGCTCTTTGGTGAAAAATCCGATTTTGGCACTTTTCATCTGGGCATAGCGACCTCCCGGTTGCGCCTGACTGCTGAGGCCAATGATTAGCAAAAAAAGCAGGAGTAATTGTTTTTTCATAATTCTGTGATCAATATTTCAAGATTTTCTGACTCGAGGTAGCTTTCGGCTTCTGCCTTGTTCAGCCAGATATTTTCCATAGATAGCTCAAGTTCCTCTTCTCCAGCAAGCAACGTAAAATACGTATCGGTATGGGTATAGAGGTAATCAACTTTTTCTTCAGGGGAGATTTCAGCCAGTGTCAACGGTTTAGTTTGTTGCCCATTAAAAAACCAGGCACCACTAAAAAGCAATACCGCCGCGGTGGCAATTTGCCAACGGGGCTGCATCCACCAAACACGGGTAGGCCCGGTATTGGCTGCTTCGATGCGCGCTTTTAGCTTATCGTCGAAATTTTCGAAGTAGGCATACGGCGCATCGTAGGGCAGCTGTTTATGTTTATGATCTAATTTGGTTGGCATCGGTGGTTTGGAGGGTTGAGAAGGGCAAAGGTTTAATGGGGGTCGAGTTCTGCTTCAATTTTTTTCACAGCATGGTGGTAGGATGCTTTCAGAGCGCCTACCGAGGTGCCGGTAATGGCGGCGATTTGATCGTAACTCATATCGTCGTAGTACTTCATATTAAATACGAGTCGTTGTTTGTCGGGTAAGGTGAGCACGGCTTGCTGGAGTTTGTAATTGATTTTATCTCCATCGGGACTGGCAGAGGCTTCGAGTTTACCGAGCAGTTCATCGCTGATATCGCCTATGGGCAGAAACAAACGGCGGCGTTTGCTGGTGAGAAAACTCAGGCATTCATTGGTAGCAATGCGGTAAAGCCAGGTGTAGAGTCCAGCATCTTCGCGGAAATTCGTCAGGCCTTTCCAGGCTTTGACAAATACGTTTTGCAGCAGGTCATCGGTATCGTTGTGGTCGATCACCATTTTGCGGATATGCCAGTACAGTCTTTCCTTATAGGTTTTCACCAAAAGAGAAAACGCCTGATCGCTGCTATCGTTGTTGCGGTAAAGCTGCAGGATGCGGAGATCAATTTCCTTCGGACTGTGTTTTTCCAAGTAGGGTCGTGCTGTTGGGTGCAATATAGACGAAGGGGAGCTTTGGGGGTTTAATTCGATGGGAATTATTTCATAATTGGGATAAAATCTATGTTCTGTTAAGATTCTACTTTTTAGAAACTTGTCAATTTTGAAGCCAATTATTTAGATTAAAATAATATCCATTTCTGGTCATTG
>JBDNIH010000322.1:0-1037 GCA_041688385.1 Bacteroidia bacterium | reverse complement strand
TTTTAGTCGGATGAACGGACGGTGGTGGTTTCACCTATCCAGCAGCCCACTTTATACGTCGAACCCTTCGCGATAGTATTGAAGAAGAGATCTTCACCGCGCGGAAAGTAACCCGAATATTGACCTATTTTCCGGTTGGCATCCTCTGCTACCGACGGGTCGATACTTTTGGCGTATTGGTATTTATCGACAGCCGCCCAGAATACCGACTGCGACTCGATACCCGTTCCACACTGGCGACTGCTCGAAGCATATAAATCGCCGATGAAGAGGTAGGGCTTACCCCATTTCGGTTGCAAACGTGCCGCGTCCATAGCGGTTTGGCGGGCTTTCGAAAACTGGTTGTTGGCGCTGTAAACACTGGCCAATTCAAAGGTATAGGCGGCTTTAACAGAGTCGTTGTCGGCACGACTAATCGCTGCGTCGTAATACTTCACCGATTGACCCAAATCATTGTCTTTGTATTTGCGGCCAAGCACCAAGGCCAAGGTAGCCGAAGGTGTTTCTTTGTACTTCGACTCAGCAACAATCACAAAAAGTTCTTTGTTGGTACATCCCTTGCTCAACAACAAGCTGAAAAGCAAATCACGTAACTCTTTATTGGCCGGATCGGCTTTAAACTTGTCTTCAAACAGACTGGTGATTTCGTCACAGTCTTTGATGATGTTACCTGCCAAATCCGCATCGAGCGACTGTTTGGCTTCGAGGTATTTATCTAAATTGTTCTCTGCAGTAATATTGAACTGGATAATTTTATCCATCGACTCATAAATTTCAATCACCTGCTCTTTGGTGAGCTGACCTGCAGAAAATTCTTTCAGGGCGACTTTAAAGTAATATGGCATCACAAAATATTCGGTGTTGTTGCCGCCGAGTTTGATGGAGCGTTTGAAAGTGTTGAGCACATTGATGTTAGGCTCAGGGGTGTAATTCAACATATCCACCGCTTTGCGGCCTACTATGCTACCGGCATTTTCAGGAAAATTATCCGCGCGTACATCGTAGATCATAAAGATGGTATCGATGATTTGGTTACG
>JBDNIH010000076.1:0-1826 GCA_041688385.1 Bacteroidia bacterium | reverse complement strand
GGGTTCTTTCCAAACGGCCATACGTGCGGAGTCACGGCGATGTGGTCAGAAAATTTCAGAGATTTTCCGAGATTTTCAGCTCACGGTCATTGCAAACCCCGCTGGATCTCGGCCGGTTTTTAATCCGAATGCAGCTGTTAATGACCAGCGCTATCAACAAAAGGGGCCGTTTTTTCTACCCTTTCGTGCCGACACAAACAATAGCATTGCTTATAACGTAGAAATTTATGTGAAAGACACGCTCCGAATTCCGCTTCTGGCTTATGATATCTTCCCACTCTATGATTCACCCAATCCACCTACTGTACCATTGCCAGTGTATAATCCGGATAGCTTAAGTCTGTTTGTAACGGGCCCTCAAATGGGTATGAATGGAACAAGTACCACAACGGGTTGTTTATTCCCACCATGCGCCACCATCTCGCAATCGGGCGGTAATCCACCTATTCCTATACGTTATTTTGCAGGTGGAGTAGTTTTGGGTTATGGATATGCGGATATCCAAAATGTTAATGCCCAATTAAACTGGGTGCCGAATTGTAGTAACCTGCCGGATAGTGCTTTATCGGCTTGTGGAACGGGTCTTAGGTTGTATCAATTTGGTGTAGTTGCCTTTGACGATAATTCCCCTATTCGGGGCAAATCCTTACAAGTGTATACCGTTCGTGTCAAAGACTTTCCTCCATTCGACCCACCAACTTTCAGGCAAGTGAGCTTAGATCCAACAGGCCAAAGGGTAAATTTGAGCTGGTCAGTTTCCATCGATACAACTAACATCGACCCCATTGATTTGGCCAATCATCCCAATGCGAGTACGGCTGAATTGCTGAATAGAAGTGTTCAGCGCCGTTTAGATGCTTTTGGAGGAGTGGAGATAGAAAGAGCCGATCAGCCTTCGGGACCTTTTGTGACTTTAGTTAGCCTTACTAATCTCAATACGTCCACTTGGGTTGATAGTACCACGGTGAGCGGTCAAACCTATTATTATCGGGTGGCTTCCGTAGCCGTAAATGGCTGTATATCTAAAAGGAATTATTCAGAGGTGCTAAAAACGATTCGATTAGTATTTAGTCACGATTGGGCGACAGCTACGGCACAATTGAGTTGGGATAGTTTAGGTTTGAATAGTTTGGTGCCGTCTAATTTTACAGGACAAGTTTTGGTAGAAAGAGAAAATTACACCATGCAGCGTGGATTTTGGCAAGTGCGTGGAGCAAGTATGAATCCACTTACCCAATACAGCGAAATACCGCAAACTTTTGGTGACTCTCTGAATTACAGAATTGGTTTTGTTGAGCGTGGCACATTGGTTTCGTACAGCCAAGCTTTCGGCAGCACTTTTGACTTGGATGCCTTGTCGGTAGAAAGTCAGGAGCTTACCCGTTTTCAGTTGTACCCCAATCCGGCCGAAAGGGAATTACAGCTCAAATTGGGCGAAAACTTAAGCGGGTTTGTTGCCATTAGCATCTATGATATGCGCGGCAGGTTGGTGCAGCAAAAACAGCTGTTTTTAAACAATGAGCCAATAATTGGCATAGAAATTACTGAGCTCAAACCAGGCATTTATCAATTGCAATTGCGCCATGACAATCAGTCGTTAGGTGTTCAACGTTTTGTTAAGCGATAGTTTTTGGCAGGATAAACCGCTGTTTTGAGCTGGCGTCGCTCAACCACATCTTAAAATACGATGAAATCGGTAGGTTGGAGTAGCCAAAGGCGTTGAAATTGAAATAGAAGCGGCTATCTTAGTGTTCTATCTTTGAATGATTATGCGGTATTGGCTCCTTTTTGTTCTGTTTTTGTTTGCTGGTCAGGTGGCGGAGGCT
>JBDNIH010000075.1:0-13059 GCA_041688385.1 Bacteroidia bacterium | reverse complement strand
GCGACTTCATCTTGCTCCAATATAAATCCAGCTTCTTCTAATAATTCGCGATTGTTCGCTAACCACTCCAATAGTGGATGATCACTACTCTCCGTTTCATCTAGACTAAACACAGCACCTGTGAAATTGCGTAGGCCAATGCGGTTCAACTTATCGTGTTGACTCAGCTCCCACATATGTGAACGAACTGTCCGGATAAACTTATAGTCATCGCCGCGCCTTTCCAAGCGCACCAATACCCTATTCGTATTATTGGCCAGTATTTCTTGGTCATCATATTTAAACAACAAAATCAAGGATAGGCTGTCTCCAAGTAGTTGGGTCAAACGCAGTATAGGTTTTGCTTCAGTTTTGTTGCTTACAATCTCAAAACCATCTGCCTTGACCTGATATCGCTCGATAAGATGTAGCGCAAATTTGCGCATGTAGGTGTCTTCAGAGCTTTTAGGTACTTGAATATAGTATTTATTGAAAAAGGGTTGAAGCTTCACTCCTTCCATTTCGGGATCAAACTCATAGAGTTGGTCCTTGATAAGCATCCAAACGGGCTGGTTTGATATCAGCACACTTTGTTGGTATTGAAACTTTAGCAGTTTACCCTGGTGAATCAACGTTGGGTAATATCGGATGCCGTCATCATTACGTTTGAAATGAAAAAGCACAGATACTTTTCCTTCATTGTAATGAACCTGTTTCCAAGTGGGGTCATCGTCGTCGCCCATAATAAAAACAGACTTGTTTTTGAGCAAAAACAATGCTTTTGCAAGTCTTTGTTCGGTTAGCGGCCTAATGACATCGTGTAATTGCTCGCTGTAATGTTTTTGAAAGAACTCAACAGGGCGAAGTGCTTTTTTAGGGCTGTGCTTTTTAATGATGTAATGCTGATCGCACTCATCTAGCCATTGAACGACCTGTCGGTCATTATCATCTAGGAGATAATCAAACTCTTTTGCCGTTATACCGTTGAGCTTTTTATGGGTGTAAGTAAAATCACCGTGGGCATTCAACTGCACAATGTACGGAGCCAATAATAAACCAAGGTATTCGTGATTATACAACGAATACACCATTTTATGGGATATAGCTTGGTCTATTTGCACCTTTAAATTCAGTTCACATGTCCAAATTAGGAGTATCCTGATTATACCTGAATTTTCAAACTTAGGCTATTTAACAATTAAAACCGCATAAATACCCTTAAAAATTATCTCTAATTAGGCCAGAAAAGACCATTTCTGCTGGTCCTTCTAAAAATATGTGGTGAAATCGACCTTTATCGGCTTTAAAGCTTACGCGTAATACTCCACCAAGTGTTTTAATATCAACACTTTGCTTTCCTTGTTTGTTGTTTTTTTTTGCCCAAACCAATGCGCAAGCTGTTACGCCTGTCCCACACGCCAAGGTTTCTGTTTCAACCCCTCTTTCGAACGTCCGAACCTGCAAGGCGTCGCTAGCTGATATTTCCATAAAATTCACATTGGTACCGCCCGGTTGATACGTTTTTTGCCAACGTATGTCTTTGCCCTCCTTTTCAACATTGTAAGTCGCCAAACCTGACACTACCTCCACATGATGAGGTGACCCAGTATTTACAAAATAACCGTCCCCCATTTCTTTAATTTCATGGACATCTATCATTCCCAACGAAACCCAATGGTTCGGGAGCAATTGTGCCTCATGCGCTCCATCAACGGCTAAAAATTGTGTTTTACCTTTAATAAGACCCAGTTGTGTGGCGAAACGAACCGCGCACCTACCCCCATTACCGCACATGCTGCCTTCACTCCCATCTGCGTTATAATACACCATTTCAAAATCGTAGCCTTTGGCATCTTGAATAAAGATGACCCCATCCGCTCCAATACCAAATTTACGATTGCACCACCTGCGGTAGCGTTCCGGATCAATGCGTGGTAGCAGGAGTTGCCGGTTGTCGACCATGATAAAATCATTGCCGGCACCTTGATATTTGAAAAATGAAACTTCTGACATGATCGACTGTTCTTTTTTATAGACTTTAACCTTTTCTTAACAGCGTTCTGACAAGCTGTCACGTTTTACACTTGTCCTTACCATACATTTGGAAAAGGCATAAATGTTGAACAAATTTAAATGTATAAAATCACCCTCAGTATGAAAAGGATAATCGGAATTTTTGTCATTGCCCTCTTTGGCGCGGTAAGTGGAGCTGGGCTCACTAAATTATTTGACGCCAAACCAGCTACAACGACCATTAGCGGTTCCCAGCCGGTACAATTCACCAATTTCCCAGAACACATTATTCAGAATCCCAACTTTGTATCTGCTTCTGCCCTGGCAACCCCGGCTGTGGTTCACATCAAAACTAAAGTCAACCCAAAAACGAGTCAGGGAAAAACCCAAGAGGACGATATCCGTTCCTTTTTTGGTCGGCCAGACTTATTTTTTGGTCCGCAAGGCCCCCAAACTGGATCTGGGTCAGGTGTAATAATCACTAGCGATGGCTATATCATTACCAATAACCACGTTATCAATGGCGCAGATGAAATAGAGGTTATCTTGAATGATAAGCGCAGTTTCAGTGGCACTGTGGTCGGCACAGACCCATCCACAGACATTGCACTGGTGAAAATTACAGCAGAAAACCTACCTGTATTACAGTACGGGAACAGTGATAATGTTCAAGTTGGTGAATGGGTACTGGCGGTTGGCAACCCTTTTAACCTAACTTCCACCGTCACAGCGGGTATTGTATCAGCCAAGGCCAGAAGTGTAGGTATTTTAGGTGGCGGTTCAAGTATGGAAGCTTTCATTCAAACGGATGCTGCAGTGAATCCAGGAAATTCTGGAGGCGCTCTTGTAAATGTGCAAGGAGAACTTGTCGGCATCAATACGGCCATCGCCACCAGCAATGGTAGTTATCAAGGTTACTCATTTGCTGTCCCAGTAAATATTGCACGTAAAGTTGTAGAAGACATCAAAAGCTACGGCACGGTTCAGCGGGCCTTTTTAGGCGTGCAAATAATGGAGGTAAATGCCGAACTCGTTTCAAAAGAAGAACTAAAAGTCAATGAAGGCGTCTATGTCGCTGATTTTCTGGATAACAGTGCGGGCGCAGCAGCTGGCCTCAAAAAAGGAGATGTTATCGTTCAAATTGACAACAATAGGGTGAAATCGACGCCAGAGCTGATGGAAATCATTGGCCGCAAACGTCCAGGTGATAAAGTAGATGTTTTAGTAAACCGCAAAGGCAAGCAAGAATTGTTGGCAGTTACATTGCGCAGTTCAGATGGCACAACCAGCGTTGTCAAAAAAGCCAAGCCAGATTTTGCTTCTCTTTTAGGTGGAGAACTCGAAACGGCATCCACCAAGGAGCTTGAAGGCTTAAAACTTGAAGGTGGTGTAAAAGTTAAAAAACTCACTGCCGGTAAATTAAGAGATACAGGTATCCGTGAAGGATTTATTATCACCAAAATTGATCGTACGCCTGTCTTAGATACCAAAGACCTCTATAAAGTCTTAGAAGATAAAAAAGGGGGTGTCTTGCTAGAAGGCTTCTACCCATCAGGCGCCAAGGCCTATTATGGATTTGGTCTTTAATTAATCTTGTTATTAGCCCTATGCGTTTAATTAGGGCTTTTTTTATGCCATCTTCTTATATCCTAGCTTATTTTTGACCTATGCGTATTAGATTTATTCAATTGGGTAAAAACCAAGATGCTTTCATAGAAAAAGGTGTATCCTTTTTTCAGAAAAAGCTAAAGCACTACTGCACTTTTGAAATAATCGTCATAGCTGGGCTTAAACAAACAGGCAATCTCAATCATGAAGAGGTCAAAAAACAAGAAGGAGAACTCTTCCTCAAGGTATTAGACACAAAGAGCCTGGTTTGTTTGTTAGATGAAAGAGGCAAAAAATATAACAGCCCCCAATTTGCTCGGCAACTCGACCAGTGGGCATTGGCGGGCCGTTCGCAACTCGATTTTGTAATCGGTGGCGCCTTTGGTTTTTCAGATGCAGTCTACCAACGCGCGGATGCTCAGCTCTCCTTAAGTGATATGACTTTTTCGCATCAGCTTATTCGGATTATTTTTTTAGAGCAATTATACCGGGGCTTCACCATCTTGCGGAACGAACCTTACCACCATGGCTGATCCCTATCGTATGCCCTATTTTGATTGCTTATTAATCGGATATACCGGCGCTGTCGGTAATCAATTGCTGAACGAACTGATTAAAAGTGATAAGGTAAACCGAATTATATGCCTTGGTAGAAAACAACCAGCAATAGACCACCATAAACTCGTCTACGTAAGTGCAGATATGCAGAGGTTGACTGAGGAACTCGATTCATTTGCCGGTATAAGTCGCGTATACTGTTGTTTAGGCACTACAATTAAACAAGCAGGTAGTCAACAAGCTTTCAAAATGGTCGACTACAATATGGTAGTTGATGCTGCCCTACTTGCCAAACAGGCTGGCGTAGCCCACTTCAGTGTAATATCCGCCATGAGTGCTGACGCAAAATCGACTGTGTTCTACAACCGAGTTAAAGGTGAATGTGAAAATGCCTTAAAACAAATCGGTTTTAGCCGACTTTCTATCTTTAGACCTTCCCTATTAACTGGTCCGCGCCATGAATTTAGATTGGGCGAAAAAATTGCACAGGCAGTCCTGCCGTTATTTGAATGGATGCTGATGGGCAGTTGGAAAAATTACAAAAGCATTTCTACCCATGTAGTGGCTCGAGCTATGTTGTTAAACTCAATTAAAACAGATGAGGGCATCGAGATTTTCCAAAGCGAAGAAATTAAACAGTTGTCAAAAGCTTTGTGAACATCGCCCAATTGGGTATCTCCTCAAAATGCCGATATCGTCCTGCTGTCTTATCTACAAAAGCGAAATAATGGTTGAGGCCATTTGAAATCAAAAAGAACTGCACATCTAATACCTGATTGTAGCGGGCCGTCTGATCGAAGACTTGCTGATTTATCGCAATTTCAGGTGCTTTACATTCAATCAATAAAATTGGGTTGTGTCCGCTTTCATCAAAAATAACAGCATCATAGCGCCGGGTCATTTTATTTAAGCTGATGCTTTTTTCAACAGCTAGGCGTGCTTTCGGATATCCAAGTTCGCCAATGAGATAGTGTAAAAGATGCTGACGAACCCATTCTTCAGGCGTCAATCGGACTTGTTTTTTTCGAAATTCATCAAAAATTTCTGTTTGATCGGCTGATGTCCTCAGGCGGGCATTAAAACGCGGCAGATTTAAGGTGGGCATGTGCATAAAATCGGGAATACAGAGCTAATTGCTTTTCTTAATTTAGCGTGAAGTTAAAGCTATGAAAACCAAAGAAGACATTGTCAATAACTGGCTGCCCCGTTACACCGGTAGACCGCTCGAAGATTTTACCCAATATATTCTGCTCACCAATTTCAGCAACTACCTTGAAATTTTTTCAGAGCTCTACCAATCACCTATAATGGGGAAGGATAAGCCGATGCAAACCTGCGTAGCAGAAGGTATTACCATTATTAATTTTGGCATGGGAAGCCCGATGGCTGCTACTGCAATGGACTTACTCACGGCGATTAAGCCAAAAGCAGTGCTTTTTTTAGGTAAATGTGGCGGACTAAAACGCAAAAACCAGATTGGCGATCTGATTCTACCCATCGCCGCCATCCGGGGTGAAGGAACCTCTAACGACTACTTCCCTGCCGAAGTGCCAGCCCTTCCCTCCTTTGCGCTGCAGAAAGCCATCTCAACCACCGTTCGAGATATGGGACTGGACTATTGGACAGGTACAGTATATACAACCAACCGCAGAGTTTGGGAGCATGATAAGAAGTTCAAAAACTATCTGCGCGAAACCAGGACCATGGCGATTGATATGGAAACGGCAACCATTTTTAGTGTTGGCTTTCATAACGCGATACCAACCGGGGCCCTCTTGCTTGTTAGCGACCAGCCAATGATACCCGAAGGAGTAAAAACCGCTGAAAGCGATATGAAAGTCACCGCGAACTATGTTGAGAGTCATCTCAAAGTGGGAATAGGCTCCCTAAAACAGCTCATTAACAACGGATTAACCGTTAAACACCTTCGATTCTAATGGCCAAGGGTAAAGATGAAATAGGGTATGATGGGTTGCTTAAAACATTAAAAGCAGGTAAGTTTCCTCCCATTCTTTTTATGCAGGGAGAGGAACCCTATTATCTCGACAACCTGGCAAATTGGCTTGAAAAAAATGTCATACCTGAAGAGCAGCAAGGTTTTAACCAAACTGTGCTATACGGCCGGGATATCAACGCAGGTGTAATCATCAACGCCTCCCGTCGTTTTCCCATGATGTTTACGCATCAACTGGTTCTCATAAAAGAAGCACAGAACCTCACCGAAAAAGAGCTTGAGAACCTGATACCGTATTTCAACAAACCATTGAGCAGTACCGTCCTTGTATTTTGTTACAAGGGAAAAACGCTTGATAAGCGAAAAAAAGTCTACAAAGCCCTCGAGGAACAGATAAAAGCCGGGAAAGCTATCCTTTTTAATAGTCTAAAAGAAAGGGACTACCTACTTGACAAATGGATAGCTAACTATGTCAGCAGTCAGGGCTTTAGTATTGCACCGCAAACTGCCGTAGTAATGGCCGAATACTTGGGTAATAATCTCGAGAAAATAGCCAATGAACTCACAAAATTGGCCATAAATATACCTGCGGGGGCCACTATTACTACAGAATTAATTGAAAAATATGTTGGTATAAGCCGAGATTACAACGTCTTTGAACTCCAAAATGCAATTGGCAAAAAAGATATTTTCAAGGCCTACCAAATAGCCAACTACTTCGCCGGAAGTCCCAAGGCAAGCAATTTTACGATGCCCATGTGCATCTCTAATTTATACCAACTGTTCAATCGGCTATATGTTGTTCATCATAATCCAGGCACTCAACCGGAAACCTTGCAACGTTTGATGGGCTTGAGCAATGCGTTTTTTGTTAAAGACTACATCAGCTTTTCCCGAAACTATCCAATGTCGAAAGTAAAAAGGAGTATTGCGACTTTACTGGAATACGACCTAAAAGCGAAAGGTTTAGGCAGCGCAGAAACCGAGGATGGAGAACTACTTAAAGAATTGATTTACAAACTTGTATCCTGAACTACTTCAATAGCTTTCTAATTACAAATTCGTCTTCTTGTATCTGACTTTTCAAAGCGGCTAAACTAGAAAACTTAATATCTCCCCTTACTTGCGCAACAAATCGAATGCGCAGTTCAGTGTCGTATAAATCGCCTTCCCAATCGAGTATGTTCACTTCCACATTGTTGGTTAGCCCGTTAATGGTTGGTCTGTTGCCGATATAGCACATGGCGGGAAGCCAATCCTGACCTACTTGAGCCTCACAGGCATATACTCCGTTGGCTGGGAGTTGCTTGTACCTATCCGAGATTTGGAGATTAGCAGTAGGATATCCGAGCGTTCGCCCAATCCGATCTCCTCTAACCACTTTACCCGTCAGACCATAGCTATAGCCCAGCATTTTATTCGCTAGACCAATCTCCCCTGCCTCCAAGGCTTGTCTGATTTTGGTAGAACTAACGGCCATATCGTCTACTTCTTGACGTGAGATTTCATCAACTGAATAACCATATTGTACCGCCTGCTCTTTTAGAAAATGAACATCTCCTTCGCGGTTGTTTCCAAAACGATGATCGTAGCCAAGCACAATATGTTTTGTCTTCAATGTATTGAGCAACATATCGTGTAGAAAAGTTTGGGCCGATTGGCTTAAAAACTGCTGATTAAATGGCATAAAAAACAAGATATCAATGCCAAAATGCCGCATAAGTTCTTGTTTCTCCAGGTCTGTATTTAATAAACGCAGATTCTCCTTATCTCTGTTAAGAACGATACGTGGATGTGGGGTAAAGGTCATTATAGCAGATAAACACCCCAAACGTTCAGCATCCTCCCGCAAACGATGAATGATTTCTTGGTGCCCGTGGTGAACACCATCGAAAGAACCAATGGTCAGCGCGATGGGTTTCGAAAAGGTGTAATCGCTTAATCCGTGATAAATATTCATTCTTGAGGCGAATCGCTTGCTGTCGTTTTCTGCGCTTTAATTGCTGTTTCAAGAGTAGCTAGCTCCCATGCATCTTGCAATTGAAAACCCCCAATTGCCGTGCGGCAAAGTTCGGTAAGAACAGCGCCATTTGCTAATGCACGACCAAAATCATGTACAAGCGAACGGATGTAGGTTCCTTTACTACAGCGTATGCTGAAATAGATATCCGGCATTTCGACACTGGTAAAATCAAAATCCAAGACTTGTACCGTTCTTGACTTAGGATAAACAGCTATACCCTGACGGGCACTTTCATACAATCGCTTACCATCTAATTTAATCGCCGAATGTGCTGGTGGGAATTGCGCTATTACACCGGTTAGACTTTTTTTGATTTCCTGAAGGGCTTCCATAGAGATATGATCCGTTGGAAACCTTTCGTCAACTTCGGTCTCACGATCGTAGCTTGGTGTGGATTCTCCCAATCTAAAACACCCGGTATAGGTCTTTTCCTGCCCCATAAAAGATTCGATTTGTTTGGTAGCCTTTCCCGTACATAAAATCAATAAACCGGTAGCCAGCGGGTCTAGGGTGCCAGCATGGCCCACCTTTTTGACTTTCGCCATATACCTCACCTTTTTGACCAATTGAAAACTGGACCAGCCTAAAGGTTTGTTTACCAGGAGCACCTCTCCTGCCTCAAAATCGAATTTTTTCAATCCGCGGTAAGTTGCAGTCCGCTGTTGTACGCGTACAACAAAAAGAGTATCCCTAAAGCAATACGATAGTAGCCAAAATGCTTAAACCCGTATTTCGTTAGAAAACTAACAAAGCCCTTAACGGCAACGATAGCCACTAAAAAAGCAACAAGAGCACCAATGAGAAGGGTATTCAAATTGCCATTTAAAATGGTCTCGTGGTTTTTAAGAATGTCGTAGCCTGACGCTGCAAACATTGTTGGAATCGCTAGCAGGAAGGAAAACTCGGCTGCTTGCATTCGATTAAAACCTGCATAAACGCCGCCAAAAATAGTAGCCGCCGAACGAGATACCCCAGGTATCATACTTATGCATTGAATAAATCCAATCTTTAATGCATCGGTATAGCTAATGTGCTCGAGTTCGACGTAACGGCTTTCCTTTTTTTCGGTCCATCGATCGAGAAGGATGAGCACTACCCCACCTACAATAAGTGAAATGCTAACTGTCGTTGGGTTAAAGAGATAAGCTTTAATGCTTTTGTAGGCCAATAACCCGATGACCCCCGTTGGCAAAAATGCCACAAAAAGCTTCAGGTATATCTCGAAACTAACCAAAAACCGCTTATAATAAAGCGCAAGCACGGCCAATATGGCGCCTAGCTGTATCACTACCTCGAATGATTTTACAAATTCATCCTCATGAATTCCCATGAGTGATGAGGCCAAAATCATATGTCCCGTACTTGAAACCGGTAAAAACTCTGTCAGGCCTTCTATGATAGCTATGACAATCGCTTGAAAAAGGGTCATGCCTGTTTTTTCGGACGATACATAATGGCAAATACCTGCATTATAAAACCTAACATGGCAATGATTGGCCCTAAGGTGATTTTAGTAAAACTAAATATATTCTCTTGTCCTGCCATCATAGCGCAGCCAATGACGATGAGTAGTACGCCTGCTATCATTAGGCGATAGTTGAGCTTAGCAAAAAGTAATTTTCCGGCGGTATCGTTGTTTTTCATAGTCTGTATACTTTTAGGATGACAAAACGTCATCCGCTAGATTTTAATATCAATAAAGATCGTCGATTTTATGATTCAGATAACGGTTGATGGCTATCCATGTACTTAAAAAGCTAATAACGAGTCCAAGTCCCAATAAACCAACGCCAATATAAATACTGAGCAGTTTGTCCCTCAACCCCGCTAAATCAGGTATTTGACGGTCACCAAAATAAATAACCAAATACAAAAGACCCACCGCCAAGGCAACCGAAATAGCCCCTTGCAGCAGGCTTTTTAAAAGATAAGGCCGTTTAATAAACCAGGTAGTAGCCCCTACCAGTTGCATACTTTTAATGATAAAGCGCTGGCTATACAAAGAGAGCCTGATACTATTATTGATGAGCGTTACGGTGATTAACAATAATAACAAACTGAATCCTGCAACTATCGTTGCTATGGTGTTAATGTTTTTGTTCAACAGATCCAAAACACCCGCTTGGTAGTACACTTCCTTAACAATAGGATTTACCAATAACTGTTTCTTTACCTTCTCCAGACTGTCAGAATTCGCATAATTAGCCTCTACCGTAAGATTGAAAGAAGCTAAAAGTGGATTATACCCAAGAAAATCAACAAAATCCTCTCCCAAGTCGGCAGTTAAAATTTGAACAGCATCTTCTTTTGAGACGTAATCCAGCTGCTTGACATATGGATTGGCCCGAAGTTGTTTGGCGATATCGTTGATCTGCTTGGGGTCTGCTTCTTCATTGATAAAAATCTGAACCTGTAGATTTTCTTTCACATAGTCCGATAATAGTTTGGCGTTCATCACCAAAACACTAAAAAGACCCAATAAAAAAAGCACCAAAGTTATGCTGATTACAGCAGTAACACTGGAACGCCGAGCCTTACGGCGGAAATAATTAAGTGTAGTTTGTTCCGACATAGCGGTATTTGGACGCTAAAATAAGATTTATTCGAACTGAAGCGGGCATCTTGTGGAAATCAAAGCAAAAAAGGGGAAAAAGCCACCGAAAAAGGCCCGTAACACCTGAATTAGTGGATGATATCTCTATTTTTGTACCCTTAAGTTTTTTCCTTTATGGCCGATTACCTTTTCGCTGACGTTGAAAAACATGCCCGTAAACTTTGGGCAGACCAAAATGTTTACAAAACAGACGATCAAAGCGAAAAACCAAAATATTATGTACTCGACATGTTTCCCTATCCCTCAGGTGCCGGATTACATGTAGGGCATCCCCTAGGTTACATTGCAAGCGATATTGTAAGTCGGTTTAAACGAATGAAAGGTTTTAACGTCTTACACCCCATGGGTTTTGACGCATTCGGCTTACCTGCCGAACAATATGCAATCCAAACAGGTCAGCACCCAGCTATCACTACGGAACAAAATATCAAACGTTATGTAGAGCAAATGGAGTACATCGGTCTGTCGTACGACTGGAAAAGAGAAATAACCACCAGCGATCCAGCCTACTACCGTTGGACGCAATGGATTTTTCTACAGCTTTTCGATAGCTGGTATGACAAAAGCCAAGACAAGGCTCGCCCAATTACAGAACTCATCCATTATTTTGATAAAAATGGCAATGTGGGCTTGCAAGCCCAATGCGATGAGAACGTACCTGCTTTTGACGCAACAGCGTGGAAGTCTGCAGATGAACAATACCAATCGGACTTGCTCATGCATTATCGGCTGGCTTATCTCGCAGAAGCACGTGTGAATTGGTGCCCAGCCTTAGGTACTGTCCTTGCCAACGACGAAATCAAAGATGGCTTATCGGAACGTGGAGGTCATCCAGTTGAAATTCGCATGATGCGACAATGGATGATGCGCATTTTGGCTTATAGTCAGCGTTTATTAGATGGATTAAACGAAATAGATTGGTCCGACGCCATCAAAGAGCAGCAACGCAATTGGATTGGTAGATCTGAAGGTGCATTAATTCGCTTTTCATTGGAGGGTAATAACCAACAGATTGAAGTTTTCACTACCCGCCCAGACACCATTTTCGGAGTGAGTTTTATGGTTTTAGCGCCTGAACATGCTTTAGTCGCTGAAATCATTACCCCAGAAAATCGTCCTCACATAGAGGCCTACATCACCAAAGCTAAAAATCGATCAGAAAGAGAGCGAATGGCCGACGTAAAAACCGTGAGTGGTGCATTTACAGGAGCCTACGCCATACATCCATTCACCGGCGATAAAATACCAGTTTGGATAGCTGATTACGTATTGGCAAGTTACGGAACCGGTGCCGTTATGGCTGTTCCAGGTGGCGATGAGCGCGATTGGCGGTTTGCAAACCATTTCCAATTGCCAATTTTAGATATAATCGAAGGTTCGGATATAAGCTTAGCCGCCAACGACAGCAAAACTAGCCGGATAATCAATAGCGGTTTTCTAAATGGGCTGGAAGTAAAAACAGCCATTCAAAAAGCCATCGAGGCGCTTGAAAAAGGTGGTTTGGGAAAAGGCCGCATTCAGTTCCGCTTGCGAGATGCTATTTTTAGTCGTCAGCGGTATTGGGGTGAACCTGTGCCTATTTATTTTGAAAACGGCATTCCCAAAGCAATGCCTGACCACCTATTGCCACTTCAACTGCCGGCTGTAGATAAATATTTACCTACCGAAGACGGTGAACCTCCCCTCGGCCGGGCCGAAAATTGGACCTACAATGGGCACCCGATAGAAACCACCACCATGCCGGGTTGGGCAGGGTCAAGCTGGTATTTTTTGCGTTACATGGACCCACACAATGCAACAACCTTTGCTGAGCGTAATAAAATTGATTATTGGAAGCAAGTTGACCTTTATATGGGCGGTGCAGAACATGCCACTGGTCACTTGTTATATGCTCGTTTCTGGACACAGTTTTTGTTTGACCGGAATTGGATTGGGTTTAAAGAGCCATTCAAAAAACTGGTGAATCAAGGTATGATTCAGGGTCAAAGCAAATTTATTTATCGTGTTGAGGGCAAAAACGCTTTTGTGTCTGCAGGTTTAAAAAACAACTTCAAAACCACTGCCATTCATGTAGATGTTAATATGGTAAAACTTGATGTTCTTGATTTAGAACAGTTCAAAAATTGGCGAACGGAGTATGAGTCAGCGGAATTTCTACTAGAAAACCCTGAGAATGGCGAAATCAGTTCCACTGGTATTTTTAAATGTGGCTCGGAAGTCGAAAAGATGTCTAAATCAAAATGGAATGTCGTCAACCCCGATGATATCATCAGCCAATATGGCGCTGATACGCTTCGTTTGTACGAAATG
>JBDNIH010000321.1:0-3042 GCA_041688385.1 Bacteroidia bacterium | reverse complement strand
TGGTCGATGGCTAGAACTATGGACTATGGTCGATGTGGTGGTTACACTTATTTTGACCCGTTCATGAACTTGCACGAACGAGAACCGGTCATGACATACCCTTACCCTTAGCGCATTAGAACCCCCGCCCATACGGGATTACTTCGCAAACTTGAATCTTGAATTTTGAACTCAACTACTCCCGGAGCCGGTCTATTTCTGTGCGGAGCTCCCCTACGAGTGCTTGTAATTGAACGAGCGGAACGGCATCACCCGGCTCAGGTAGGGAAAAGCTGAGGTAACCGAGGGCCTTCCAAACTTCAAGCAATTCACCAACAGCCAAGCTATAAGGCACATATTCCGGATTATCGGAACGGAGCTGGATGTGACCGGAAGACCAATCTGGCACCACCCTTTTATAAACCACCCCTGCTTCAGCCGAAAGTACAATACACGACTGGTAATCGCGCAAACTATGCCAATCCTGTACATATTCAGCAATAACATAGGCCCCGTCCGGAACGGGAAGCATGCTATCGCCTTTAAGCTGGAAGATGCGGTAACTCCGTTTGGCACTCAATTCAGCCACTGGCAAACGGAAAGACGGCAGCTGACCGATATAAGTACTGTCGCGGTAACCGCTGAGATAACCAGCCGCTGCTCGAACGGGCACAATAACAATCCGCTCTTCGTCCATCTCTCGATCAACCACCACAGGAAGTACACGCAGGTGTTTTCCCTGGGCGTCGAGGCTACTTTTTCGCATTACAACATCGGTTTCCGACACATCCTGCAGCAATAAGGCATCCAAACTCAGCCCAAACAACTCCGCCAACTGCAGCAAAGTCGACAACCGAGGCTCAGCCCGGCCCTCTTCATAAGCGCCCACCACCGACCGATTCACCCCCAAACGGCCCGACAAATCAGCTTGGGTCCAGCCGAGCTGCTTGCGTTTAAAACGGATATTGGTGGAGAGAAACTGCATGACACTAAATTCAGAATGCTAATTTAATAAGCATTCTTATTTAATGAGCATTTTGATTAAAAATGTGGATAAGTAGGCTCGGGCTGTGCCCTGCCAATACCCTAATCAGTCCTTAAAAAAGATGCTTAAAACAAAGAAAGCTGGTTTTGGTCGCCACCTTCCTGCTGTTTGCGTTTGCGAGCTGTAGTCATGCCCATACCCTCGAGCTTCAGTTCCTGACTAAGCACAAAACTGTATTCGGGATACAACAAAGGTCCCTGAGGCTGTAGCACGGCCAGCGATTTTTCTTTCGGACTTTTTACAGCCGGATGTATGGGGTAGGCATTAAAATCGTCGGGATCGAACGACCGGAGCAAAGCCGTCACTTCGGCCAGCGGTAAAGCAGGATTTAGCCAGTCGCGTTCGGCGGCCCGGGGTAAAATCACCGGTGAACGGTGGTGGCCAATAGCTTGTAATAAGGGATTGGCGCTGCAGGTGATGATGGCAAAACCATGGCTGAGCTGACCGGTATGGAGATTTACATAGCTGTCCCAGATGCCAGCCATGGCAAATGGTGCCATCCCATGACGAGGGTAGATTAGCCAGGGTTGGTCGAGCTTCTGTTGACGTGGCCCTTCTATAAATGCGTCGGCGAGCACCAGACAGCGCTGGGAGCGTATCGCCATGCGGTAGGCCGGTTTCTGGATAATGCCCATGCCGCCGCTGTAATAGGGGTCATCGCTGGGATTGCCATCACCTTCGGCACGGGCGTTGATAAGCAACATAGGTTTTTGCGCCCAGGACGGGATAAGACCAAACTTAAACAGCTGTAATTGTTGGGGCGCAGCCGAGGTAATGACGGGCGTAAGTTCACCCGGACTGATATTGGGGTTGGCCGGCAGCTCCGCCCCTTCGGGTGCTACTGCTCCAAAACGTTCTTCTATCACCTTGAGCTGGGTGACCAGCGTGTATCGGCCGCACATGACTGCAAGCTCGGAAGTTGTTGTTGTTTCACCAAGCCTAAGCTATTTTGCTTGTTTTTTTTCTGCTCCTCCGTTTCAACTTTAGATTAGTTCTCTATATTTGCAGTCCGTTTGAGGTAGTTTACTGCCAGAAACACAAAACGGTTCTGTAGCTCAATTGGATAGAGCATCTCACTACGGATGAGAAGGTTTGGGGTTCGAATCCCTACAGGACCACAAGCAAAGCACAAAACCACTTCTACAATCTCAAAAGCCCCTTAGAGCAGTCAAAAGCCCTGTGGGGCTTTTGCGTTTTATGCCCAAAACGCTATGAGAAACCTATTTTGTTCTGCACCCGGTGAAATGGAAAATTTTGCTACTGTTTTGGCTTTTGGCAATAAGATGGATTCTGTAATTTCTGAAGCTCGCGATAATTGTAGTCCGGCAGACTTCAAGGCAATTGTGACTGCTTTTACAATTTTCAAATATTCAGCAAAATTTTGAGCTCCAACTTCACTAGGTGATGATGGCCCAGGTTATAAAAGTTGAATTACCCATCATGGAACTGCTAGAATAGCCCAACCATTCAATTGGAAAAATGCTATGATAGATGTTGGCATTAGTGGTGGAATTGGCTGTATTGGAATGGCAGTTGGTTCAGCAGTCGCTACAGGTCCTGTTGGTTGGGTTGGAATGGCTATATGTGCTGGTTGCGCAGACGTAACATCAGGAATTGCTGGCTGGTGATGAAAAAGTTATCAAAATTGAAAGCTATGCTGATTACAGTAACTCTTTGGGTACTGTTCTCAGCATTCGTGCACTGTGGTGTAATTCTTACAATTGAAATTGGGGAAAACCGTGAAATTGATTTCAACAAATGAGTAATCAATTCTGCAATTTTTGGTGTCGTTCAATCTGCACTACCAATCCTCCTCTTGAACCGATTCTACAAAAATATGTAATAAGCTATTTCAACAGTAATAAAAAAGGGGAGACTATACCTCCACCTTTTTATTACACAAATACTAGAGACAACAAATATTCTCCCTTATCATCGCGTTCCGGTGCATTTGAAGCCTTCCCCGAAAACTGCTACAGTTAAAAGTATTAAATTCGGAGACTTGTATGAAAAAATCG
>JBDNIH010000074.1:0-13155 GCA_041688385.1 Bacteroidia bacterium | reverse complement strand
TGTGGGGTTAGGGTATCGCCAGCTTCTAGCACCCTGCCGCCACCACCGTAATAGCTACCCCGGCGGGTATATTGTGCCGAGCCGTAAAAGCTCCATTTGTTGCGGAAATTTTTGCTGAGAAGCTCATACTGCAGCAACCCGCCTAGGATTTTATGTTTGAGTTGCTCGGTGATATCGGTTTGATGGGGGAGTAGGTCGAATTTATTGCCGCCCCTTCTAAATTCATCAATATAATGGGCATTAAACAAAAGCTTGCGGTATTTGTCGGGTTTCCAGAAGGCCTGGGTACCGATTGTATAGTTGTTGAGCTGGGTAATTTCTGAAAAACCGTCGCCATTGGCGTCAAATTCACGGCGCTTCCGGTGTTGACCATACACGGTAAAACCTTTGGTTTGATAGTCATTCACCCTACTACCACTCAGCTGAATCAGGTTTTCGGGACTATTTAAGCCAATCAGTCGACTTTGCAGGCTTGCTTCCAAGCTATTCGCATAAGCTTCTCGGGTAATTAAGTTAATGGTGCCGGCAATCGCATTACCGCCATACAGGGCAGAACCCCCGCCTCTCACCACTTCGATCCGCTCAATCATCGCCGCAGGCAGTTGCTCTAGCCCATATACCCCAGCTAAGGCACTAAAAACTGGACGGCTGTTGATGAGAATCTGACTGTATGCCCCTGGTAATCCATTGAGGCGTACGCTGGTAAACCCACAGTTTTGGCAGTTATTTTCGGTGCGCACGCCGGGCATAAAATTGAGTCCAGCGGCTACATCTACAGCTTGTATGCTGTTGAGTAAGCGTCGGTCGACCACCTGAACCAATACGGCAGCATCCCGTTGCGCGATTTCTTCGCGACTGGCACTAACAACGACTTGTTTTAAGCCTAAAACATCTCTTTCGAGAACCAAAATCAAATTACCGGGCCAAGTCGTCAGCAGGGTATCTAAAGGAACATAACCAATAGCGGAAATATGCAGCAACCACGGTAAGGCTTTTTCTGAGCTGATTTCAAATTTTCCCATCTGGTCGGTTACACTGCCTCGCGCGGTGCTAGCCAGGCGAATATGCACCCCAGCCACCCCTTTACCATCGGCTTTTAGTGTGCCAACCACCCTGTTTTGGGCTAAAAGACCCAGCGGCAATAGGCTTAAAAGTAGAAATAAGGAACGCAACATCGTGTAAATATAGCACGTCTAAACAAATTTTTAGAGTAATCTAAAAAAGAGTGAGGCGCATTAAAAAATACCCTATTCGTGTGATAGGACGTTAAGCTTATTTTGTTGTTCTTGCCTCTACTAAACTTTGGTTTTATGAAAAAAGCATTACTTTTTCTTTTTTACGGTTGCCTACCGGCTGCACTATTCGCACAATCCAATTTTGTGGATGTGAATAATATGAAGACGGCTGTATTTTCTAATGGGGCACTTTTTTACAATGGTGCCAGTGTGGGTCTCGAAGTGCCTAAAGGCTCGGGCAAGACCACCGTTTTTGCCGCCAATATCTGGGTCGGTGGTTACGATCGACAGCAGGTATTACATATGGCCGCTCAAGCGTACGGGCAAGTTGGCGACGGCGGACTAGGCTTCTCCATCGGGCCATGGGCCAATGCGGGCGCCTATTCGAGTCCGCAAATAAACTCCCTTTTCAACAAAACCTGGAAACACAGCAAACTAGAGCTAGATACTTTTCGGATGATGGTGGGTCAGCCTGGCTATACCATTCCGCCTACCATTGCTAATTACCCTGGTTTAGGCGATACCACTAAAGGTGTAAGCCTGCGCCTCGCGCCGTTTCACGACAGCAACGGAGATGGGAAATATCTTGCAGCTGATGGCGACTTCCCAGTTATTCGGGGTGATCAAGCAGCACGCGCTTTGTTTTCAGATACGCGTGTTATCCCCAGCAACCCGAATTCACCTACCAATTTTGATTTCCAGACAACAGTATATGGTTATGCCCAAACAGGCGTCGATTCAGCTTTGTCCTACACCACATTTGTAAACTACCGCATCATCAACCGCAGTACAAAAGATTTCGACTCGTTGTATATCGGTCATTGGAGTGACATGGATTTGGGCTATTATGGCGATGATTTTATTGGCAGCGACCCTGCTCGTGACCTGTTTTACACTTACAATGCCACCAACAACGACGATCCAGCACAAAGTGGTTATGGCGCCAACCCACCAGCCATGGGCGTCGTGTTTTTAAGTCAACAGATGTCGCGTTTTGTGTATTACAACAACGATACTACCAATAACGGTGATCCCATTACGCCACAGCAGAAATACGCCTATTTACGCGGTCAGTTTAAGAATGGCACGCCCCGCCCCGCCCTATTTGCTTATGACGGCAATCCTACCGATGGCAGTGGAAGTAATGAAATTACCTTGGCCAACATCCCTGGCGACCGCCGTGGTTTGGGTGTAATAGGCCCAATTTTGTTACAAGCCGGTGATGATTTATGTATTGATTTGGCCTATGTATATGCCCGCGGAGCAAGCAATTTGAATTCAGTCACTTTACTCAAAAACAGAGTAGATGCGGTACGTGCCTTTTATCAAAACGAGACAAACAGTTGCGAAGGGATGTTCAGCAGTGTGAATGTTGAGCCAAAATTACTCGAAGCCAGTGCTTATCCAGTTCCCTTCGATGCCAGCTTAAATTTACGTTTTGCGGCATCGGCCGAGTCTACTTCTTATCAACTCACCGACCTCCAAGGCCGTGTGATGGCATCTGGACGCTTGGCAGCAGGCGAAACCGAATACCAGCTCGAAACAAGTGCCCTGAACGCTGGTCTTTATTTGCTACGCTTACAACAAGGACGTGTTTCGAAAGTACTTAAAGTAGTAAAACACTGAAATAAACGAGCCCCAACGGTCAACCTATAGCAGGACTTGACATTAGGCATCACGGACCGTGGACCATCAACCATCAATGGCTCACGCCAACGAGCCCCCAGAAGCTAACTATTTCTCGGGGGCTTTTTTATGGGTATTAGGCCCATGTCGTTGGTCCGTTTTAACACGCGTTTTTAAAATCAAAGGCTAAACAGCATACAAGCTGCGGGTTTTTCTGCTAAGTGATTTATACGTTCTAGTAGCGCAGTGTTCAGGATCCCCAGCTGTCTCGGTCCAGACTTCTGTATTGTATGGCTTCGGCCAGGTGTTCCACTTGAATGTTGTCGGAGTTGCTGAGGTCGGCGATGGTACGTGACACCTTGAGAATACGGTCGTAGGCACGGGCACTTAAGCCTAGTTTTTCCATGGCTGTTTTGAGGAGTAGCATGCCGGCAGTGCTTATTTCGCAATATTCTCTAACCTGATTGCCATTCATTTGGGCATTGCAGCTTATTTCCTTGCCACCCAAACGCGCTACCTGCTTATCGCGGGCGCTTAACACGCGGTTTCTAATGCTTTCGCTGCTTTCGCTTTTGCGGCTGTCGGTGAGTTCATTAAAGGGTACTGGGGTTACTTCCACATGTAAATCGATGCGGTCGAGTAGCGGCCCGCTTACTTTGTTGAGGTAACGCTGCACATTGTGCGCCCCACAAATACAGTCTTTATCGGGATGGTTGTAAAAGCCGCAGGGACAAGGATTCATGGCAGCAACCAACATAAAACTGGCCGGGTAATCGACGGTGAACCGGGCCCGGGAGATGGTCACCCTTCTTTCTTCTAAGGGCTGGCGCATTACTTCGAGTACGGTTCTTTTAAATTCAGGCAGCTCGTCGAGAAACAAAACACCATTGTGGGCGAGGGAGATTTCGCCAGGTTGGGGATGACTCCCGCCGCCAACGAGGGCAACGTCCGATATGGTGTGATGCGGACTTCTGAAGGGTCTGACGGCTACCAAAGAGGCTTGGGTGGGGAGCTTGCCGGCGACCGAATGAATTTTAGTCGTTTCGAGGGCTTCGTGAAGACTTAAAGGAGGTAGAATGGTGGGTAACCGTTTGCTGAGCATGGTTTTTCCCGCTCCAGGTGGTCCGATGAGCAGCACATTGTGACCGCCAGCGGCAGCAATTTCTAGGGCACGTTTTATTTGTTCTTGGCCTTTTACATCACTGAAATCAATGTCGAAATGGGATTGTTGTTCAAAAAACTCATCCCGGGTGTTCACTTGCACCGGTTCAAAAGCAGAGGGGTTGTTAAAATAGGCGACTACCTCCTGCAGATGATCAAAGCCATACACTTTTAATTCGCTTACCAATGCGGCCTCGCGGGCATTGGCACGGGGCAACAACAGTGCTTCAAAACCCTCCTTGCGTGCCTGAATAGCGATAGGCAGCGCCCCTTTTACAGGCTTAAGCGCCCCGTCGAGCGACAGTTCTCCCATCAGGATGTGGCGGTGGAGTTGTTCGTGTTTCAACTGACCCGTAGCCGCTAAAAAGCCCGCAGCGATGGTCAGGTCATAAGACGAGCCCTCTTTTCGAATATCTGCTGGTGCCATATTTATGACACATTTATAGCGTGGATATTTTAAATGGCTATTTAAAACGGCCGCTTCTATACGCTGCTGACCTTCCTTTACGGCCGAGTCGGGCAAACCAACCAGAAAATAGCCTGTTTGGCCTGGGGTTATATCCACTTCCACCGTTATGGTATAGGCACTAACACCCATTACTGCACTGCCGTATGTCTTAATCATGGCCATCTGATAAGTAATAATAAGGGCCATTTATACAAAAGCCACGCAGATGCGTGATTCGAGACAAAAGACGCGTTACTTTTGCAAAACATGTATCTCTATATCAAAGCGCTGCACATCATTTTTGTCGTGACCTGGTTCGCTGGCTTATTCTACTTTGTCCGTCTGCTTATCTATCAAGTCGAGGCCAGCGAAAAAGACGAACCTGCCCGTGGCATATTACTCGAGCAGTATGCCGGACAGCTGAAACGTTTGTGGCGCGGAATAACGGTTCCTTCGGCTATAATAACTGGCATATTTGGTTATTGGATGTTTAGTCTATATGGAAGTATGCCGGCGTGGTTATGGATCAAAATTGGCTTTGTACTCGGCCTGTACCTTTATCACGGCAGCTGTTGGTGGTTGTATAAGGAGCAGCTGGCAGGCCGTTTTCCTTGGAGCAGTTTACGTTTGCGCCTTTGGAACGAGGTATCCACCCTCTTTTTGGTCGCCATTGTCTTTTTGGTGGTGCTTAAGAGCGCCCTTTCGATGGCTTGGGGGCTGTTAGGGCTATTCGCTTTTATACTGGTTTTACTGCTTGCTATTCGGATTTATAAAAAAATACGCTCCTGATAAGCAGATGTGGATTATTTGTTTGAAAATGAGCGGTTTGTTTGTGGTGCGGGAATTTAGAAACAAGTAAAAGCTGTAAGCCGCATTGTTTCGGATGTAACACAAGAGCAGACAAAGGGCTGCATTTTTGTACTTCGGTTGAAGCGCCTATCGTTTTGACCCAAGTAGATGAAAAATTTGAAGTTTTATGTAGTCGCCCTCCTTTTTGCAGTTGTTGCAACCACACTCATGCCTTCCTGTCAAAAAGGAGATGATGATCCCATCATCTCCATCGTATCGCGCAAAGATCGTTTTACAAACACATGGACCCTTACGAAGTACGAAAAGAATGGTGTTGTCCAAGATTTGAGCGGCGCAACCTATACCTATTCGGCCTACGACAATGGCACGTTAAGCCAAACCATTGAAGGCTCTATTTTTGGTTTTCCAACTCGTCAAACCAAAACAGGTACTTGGAATTTTATAAATGACGATGAGGATGTGAACATCATTATAGAGGGTGACACCGTCATCTACAACTTGCAGCGCCTCGCTTCAAAAGAGCTGTGGTTGCGTCAGGTAGATGGTTCCGACGCTTACGTTTATTATTTCGACGGTTTATAGAACCTAAAACGCGAATGCATCTGAGCCCGTCCCGATATAAAGGAGACGGGTTTTTTTGGGTTTCGATTTTGCCAATTATGGCTGAAAAAGCGCATTAACCTTTGTTATATAGCCTGTGAATAACGTTTTTCAGCCTGTGGACTACCCCACAGGTGTGCATCAAAAAGACTGCATATATTGCGTGTAAACAGTTTGCCCGCTGCCGTAATCCTGAGTTTTTTGCCATCAAAATGGATTAAATCATCGGCAAGCAGTTGCGTCATAAATAGTTTAGCAACTTTTGTTAACTCAAAATCATGTTCCAGCACTGTACTTCCAGTACAGCTCAAATTGAGAATGTGCCGCCGGTTTAATTGGTCTTCGCGATTTAGAAAGTAGCCTTTATCGTGTGGCCAGCTACCCGCCGAAGTTTTTCGGAGGTAGTGACCAAGTTCACGGGTATTCTGGGCATAAGCAATGGCAGCATCGCTGATACTCGATACCCCCAGACCAATCAATAGGTGGCTTTTTGTGGTAGTATAACCCATAAAATTACGATGTAGCCGGTTTTCGCGTGCCGCCTCGGCCAGTGGATCGTTGGTCAACGCAAAATGGTCCATGCCGATTTCGGTATACGCTGCTGCCAAAAATGCGAGGCGACCTTGTTGGTAAAGTGCCATTTTTTCGTCGGCAGAAGGCAAATCGGCTTCATCGTATAAACGCTGGCCCAACGATTTCCATGGAACGTGGGCATAACTATAAAAGGCAATGCGGTCGGGCCGTAAGTCGAGTATTTTTTCAATGGTACTGCTCAGGGTGGCGCTATTTTGTTTCGGCAGACCGTATATCAAATCAAAATTCACAGATGTATAGCCGATTTCACGCGCGCTTTTTGTGACTTCTACGAGATTTTCTAAGGGCTGTATGCGGTTGATGATACGCTGTACCTCTGGGTCGAGGTCCTGCACTCCAAAACTTACCCGGCGAAAACCTTGGTCGAATAAAGTCTGTAGTTGTGCGCGAGTGGTATTGTTGGGATGGCCTTCGAAGCCAAATTCAAAATCGGGGTGTAGCTCTGCTCCCGACAAAATGCCTTTAATGAGTCGTTTCAGATTTTCTGCCGAAAAAAAGGTGGGTGTTCCGCCGCCCAAATGCAGTTCTCTGATGATTGGTTTTTCTGGAAAAAGGGCCATGTACATTGCCCATTCAGCGAGAACGGCATTTATATAAGGAACCTCCACGCCATGATTGGTTGTAATCTTTTTATTGCAGCCACAGTAAGTACACAGCGCTTCGCAATAGGGCAAATGGACATATAAGCTGATGCCCTCAGGACGGTTTTGCAACCTGAACGTCTGTTTAACAGCCGCCTCCCATCGGAGCACTTCACTGGCTCCACTCTGGTCTGTCACCTCCGTTTCGGCCGATGGCCAGTCCTGCCATTGCGGCACAGTGGGGTAACTGGTGTAACGTGGAACGGGTTGGTTGTAGCGGTGTAGGAGTGAGCGGACGTCCATATATAGGATATAAAGCTCCAAATATACTCAATACCCTTGAAAAGCGCAAGATTCGATTTATTGTAAGAAATTAAGTTGAATAGCCAAGCGTTTGCTCAACTTGACCAATCAGGATATGAATCACTTTAATGTGCATTTCCTGTATACGATCGGCGAAACCTTGATGTGGTATGCGTATTTCGACATCGCAGAGCGGGGCAAGCGCACCACCGTCCTTTCCGGTTAAACCTATTATCGTCATGCCTTGCTTTTTGGCGGCCTGCGCGGCACGGATCACATTTTCGGATTGGCCGCTGGTGCTAATAGCAAGCAAAACATCTCCTTTTTGACCAAAAGCCATCACCCATCTTTCAAAAACAGCGGTGTAACCGTAGTCGTTGGCCGTACAACTTAAATAGGCAGGGTCACTAATGGCCATGGCGGCTAGGGGAGGTCTGTCGATACGATACCGCCCACTCAATTCTTCGGCAAAGTGCATGGCATCGCTCATGGAGCCACCGTTACCACAGCTGATTGCCTTGCGGTGCTGCTGAAAGGCATGTGCCAGTAAATCCGCAGCATAAGCAATACGCTCGAGCTGTTGTTCGTCTTGCAAAAAAATGTCGAGCAACTGACGCGCTTCTTCCAGTTGACAACGGATATTTTCGTGACGCGCCATATCAGTGTTTGGCTTTGAAGGAAGTGAGGCCACTTTGCAGGAAATCCACATAATTGGCAATGTCGAGATTATAGGCCTGGGGTGGCACGAGCAAACTTTGGTCGTGATCCATCAGCACATAATAAGGCTGTGAGTTGATATTGAAGGTCGACGCCTGCAAATCGCTCCATTTTTTGCCTACCTCATTGATTTTTTTGCCGCTGAAAGTAGAAATATACTGCTCTTCTTTGGGCAAAGTTGTTTTATCATCTACCCAAAGTGAAATGAGCACATAATCGTTTTTGAGCATGCTGAGCACGGCAGGATCTACCCAAACGCTGGCCTCCATCTTGCGGCAGTTCACACAGCTGTGACCGGTAAAGTCTATCATCACCGGCTTATCTACCGTTTTGGCATAGGCCAAACCCTCTTCTAGATCGAAGAAACAATCGATACCATGGGGACAATGAAACAACTCGCCATACTTTTTAGGTGTACTACTGGCACCCATTACTGGTCCTTGGTGATATTGGGCAGAAGTGAGATCAAAATCTTGGGTGGCCATCGGCGGTAAAAAGGCGTTAACCGCTTTGAGCGGTGCACCCCATAAGCCAGGCACGAGATAAAAAGTAAAGCTGAAAGCAGCGATGGCAAAAAACAAACGACTTACACTCAGAAACGGCACTGGGGAGTCGTGCGAAAAGCGGATAATCCCGATGAGGTAAAGCGACAGCATCAAAAAGAGCGAGATCCAGAGTACCAGAAATACTTCGCGGTCGAGTATACCCCAATGGTAGGCGAGGTCGACATTGCTCAGGAATTTTAAAGCGAAAGCCAGCTCTAGAAAGCCGAGCACCACTTTTACGCTATTTAGCCAACCACCGGATTTCGGCAGACTTTTTAACCAACCTGGGAAAATGGCGAACAAAGTAAACGGTATAGCCAATGCCAGCGAAAAACCTATCATACCGATGGCAGGGCCGAGGTAGTTACTTCCCACCGCTGCCTGCACCAGTAAGGTGCCAATGATAGGGCCGGTGCAGCTAAACGACACCAAAGCCAGCGTAAACGCCATGAAAAAGATACCGAGCATACCCCCTCTATCACTTTGTTGGTCTGCTTTGTTCACCCAACTGCTGGGCAAGGTAATTTCGAAAGCACCCAGGAAACTAGCACCAAAAACTACCAGAAGCACAAAAAATGCAAGGTTAAAGATGATGTTCGAGGCGAGCGCGTTCAAAGCATCTGCCCCAAATAACAAGGTGACGAGCATACCCAAGCCAACATAAATGACGATAATACTTAGGCCATACGACAATGCTTTAAAAATACCCTGTGCCCGGTTGTTACTTTGTTTGGTGAAAAAACTCACCGTCATAGGTATCATCGGGAATACACATGGCGTAAGCAAGGCGAGCAAACCACCAAAAAAGCCAGCAATAAATATGGCCCACAAACCTACAGGAGTAGTAGGTGTATGGCCAGGGTCTTCTATTTTGGTTGCCGAAAGAGTGGCTACATCGACAGGCTCAGCCGATTCTTTAAAGGCCGCTAAGGTATCTGCGGTGGCCGTATCCATGGCCGGAACTACGGCGGAAGTTTGCAGAAACCCATTGGCAGTAAAGCTAAACGGCACTTCGTCTGGCGGTAGACATTGCTTTTCGTCGCACACCATAAACTCGAGATAACCTTTGGCGACCAGCTTGTCTTGTAAAACTTTGACTTTTTGGGTAAAGGTGACTTGGTTGCTGTAATATTTGAGTTGTACACCAAAAACGGGGTCAAATACATCGCTTAGATCGCCTTTTTCGGTGACTTTACCGATCCGTTTGTAGGAGGGATGTTCTTCGAAAACAAAGCTGGTGGGAATAGGACCATCCCCAACTTCTTGCGAATAGAGGTGCCAGTTTTTGTCGATTTTGGCAGAGATTTTTAACAATGCCTCCTCCGGCCCTGTTTTTTCAACCGAAAAACTCCATTTTACTGGAGTAAGTATCTGTGCCTGGGTGGTAAAGCCCAGGAGCAGGAAGAGAAACAACAGTCTTTTCATAAATGTCAAAGGATGGCGCGTGGCGTTAAGTTCAATTTTCCCAGATTCCGTATTCAGTTATTTCTACCAAATTACCATCAGGGTCTTTGATGAAAATGGCCCGATGACCACTATCCCTAGTGGTTTCTTCTAGGATATCAATTTCGTCGTAAGCGAGGTCTTCTTTGTTAGTTTCAAACTCTCCTTTCGCAGATTCGAGTACCAAATGGCTATTCGGATAATCTGCGGCGGGGCCCTCTTGTTCGTTGCCTTTAACGAGATGGCAGACCAAAACCGTACGTCCAACTTTAAAAATAGCGTGTTTTTCTTTTACATAACTCAAGGCCATAAAACCCAGTATATCTTGATAAAATGACAAGGTTTTACGCAGGTTTTTCACCTGAATGTGCATCTCTTTGAGCTGGGTAAAATTCATAAAAGGGTGCTGAACGAGGGCTAAAGATAGGACTTTCACGTAGAGCAAGGAAGTAGGCCCTCAGCTAGCCGTAATTTTGTCTATTTTTGGGCGTTTTCTAAAGCCTTATGCGGACTTTTTCCCTGTTTATATCATTCTTATGCTTCTTTTTTGCCGTGCAGGCGCAAGATTCTACGTATAACGAATACCTTAATCAAGGCAAATTGCCTCAAACACGTGCCAAAAGTTTTGACTGGAAGGAGCGTTTTTATTTTGGTGCAGGCGGCGGTATATATTTGTTGAGTGGCCAGCTAGAGGGCTTTATTCCATTGGTGAGCATGGCCCCTCGTTTGAACTTGAAAGAGTACACCGACAACCGTAGCTTGAGCATTGCCTCCAATGCGGGTTTCATTTTGCAGTTTGGCAGTTTGGGTAATTTTACTGCGCTTTATTTACCGATGATGGTCGAATACAATATCGGACACTTGGCTACACGTGACGCCGATTTTCCCGTAGGATTGAGTTTAGGACTCGGCGCAGAATATTTTGGGGGCAATTTTGTGGGCGATAAGGTCCGGCATTGGGCAGGAATTGGCTCGGCTGGGGTCTATTTTAACTTAGGAGGCCGTAGTTATTATGTGCGGGCGAGCAAAAGTCTGACCTACTCGAATGGAGTGAATACCACTTTTTTGAGCCTAGGGAATATGTTTTAAGCTAGTTTTCTCTCGATTCCCACAAGCGTGCCTTTTTTCTTGATATGACCCTCCCGGAAGGTGGCGATAAGGATTTTTTGCACTGACCTCCTCATGCGTCTATCGAACCAAGGCCAAACAGCTTTTTGGCATATTGGTTTTTGTAGGTGAAGCCTTTCCATTTTTCTTACAGCCTGCACAATGCGTCCCCTTTGTGAGCAAGCAAGGTATATGCAGAAATATTGCTATTATCGTAGCACCAAAATAAAGCCGGCCTTATGTCTTTGCAAAAAACCAATTATCCAGCCTTATACACCCTTATTACGGTGTTTTTTTTCTGGGGATTTATCGCTGCAGGAAACAGCATTTTTATCCCTTTTTGTAAAGGGTATTTTTCGCTCGACCAATTTCAATCGCAACTCATTGATTTCGCTTTTTACACGGCCTATTATCTTGGAGCCTTGGGTTTGTTTATGTACAGTGCCCTTAAAAACAAAGATTTGGTCGGCACGTGGGGCTATAAAAAAAGCATCGTTTACGGCTTATTATTTTCTGCAGTTGGCGCAGGCGTAATGATTGTCGCGGTGGAAGCTAATATGTATATAGGCATGCTATTAGGCCTATTTACGGTTGCTTTGGGTTTTTCATTACAGCAAACCGCTGCCAACCCTTTTGCCATCTTGTTGGGCGATCCTAAAACAGGTGCGAGTCGTGTGAATTTAGGTGGCGGCATCAACAGTTTCGGAACAACTATTGGCCCGCTAATCGTGGCTTTTGCCTTATTCGGCACCACTGCAGCGGTAACCGACGAACAAATCAGCAGCATGGAGCTGAGCAAAGTAATCTTACTCTATATCGGGGTGGGAGTGCTGTTTCTGGCCGCCGCTGCCTTGTTTTGGTTTTCCAAAAAAGTTCCGCCCGGCACCACAGACGAGCCGATGGAAAAAGCCAATAAAGCGTTGCTCACCCTGTTGACAATGACGGTCTTATTGGCCTTATGTTTTGCACCAGTGTTTGGTAGTTACCAAAGCGAAGCAGCTTTACGTATCACAACCCTCCAAAACGAATTGCAAGCGGGTGGCATAGACCCTATAAGTCTGGCCGTAAAAAACACCGAACTTGAAAGTTTGCGCGTACCGCTCGAGCACAGCCGGATGTATTGGCTCATCGCTGCCCTCCTGGTGGTAGCAGGTGGTTTGGTTTACGCGAATCGGATGGCGGTAAAAAAGCCAGCGGGTTGGGGCGCTATGCAATATCCGCAATTGGTTTTGGGGATGTTGGCCATTTTCACCTACGTAGGCGTTGAGGTTGCCATTGGTTCTAATCTTGGCGAGCTCTTAAAATTATCCGAATTCGGGGGTTTACAATCGTCCGAAATTGCTCCTTATATCTCCATGTATTGGGGGAGCCTGATGATTGGGCGTTGGGCTGCAGCCATTACTGTTTTTAAGTTAGGCGGCTGGAAAAAATCTATGGCACTCATCATCGTGCCGCTCATCGCCTTTAGCGTAATACTCGGCGCCAACAGTTTGGCGGGTAAGGATATGTCGGCATTGTACTATTATGTAGTTTGCGTATTTGTACAGATTGCGGCCTTTTTCGTGAGTAAAGACAAGCCAGCACGAACGCTCATCTTATTTGCGTTATTGGGTGTTACTGCCATGCTCATTGGCTTGTTTAGCACGGGTACAACGGCCATTTACGCTTTCCTAGCCGGAGGTTTGGCCTGCAGCATCATGTGGCCAGCTATTTTTAGCTTGTCGTTACTCGGGTTAGGAAAATACACCGCACAGGGGTCTGCTTTTTTGGTGATGATGATTTTAGGGGGTGGTATTTTGCCTCCAATTCAGGGTAAACTATCCGATATTGTCGGGATACACCAGTCGTATTTTATTCCCGCGTTGTGTTTTGCTTACTTGGCATTTTTTGCTTGGCGCGTAAAAGGAATATTAGGCCGGCAGGGAATCGCGGTGGATGAAGCGGAGATGGCAGCGCATTGAGGAAAGTGCGTTGGTGGGAGGAGT
>JBDNIH010000320.1:0-7017 GCA_041688385.1 Bacteroidia bacterium | reverse complement strand
GTTGCAGAAGTTGCTCCGGAAGAAGCTACTGAAGCTCCTGCCGCTGAAGAAGCTGCTGCTGAAGACGAAGAAAAAGCAGCTGAATAAGCTTTGAAACTCGCTGACGGATTTGAACTCGGCTTCTTAGAACGGACACACGGATTTAAAGGTGAAGTCGTTCTGAAACTCGATGTAGACAATCCGGCACATTATAAAAAACTGGGGTCAGTCTATCTCTTTAAAAAGGGTAAACTGATCCCTTTTTTCATTTCCAGCTCAAAACTGATGGGTAGAGATGAGTTATTGCTGAAATTCGAAGATATCGATGATGAAACCACTGCCCGCGACTTGCTCGGTAGCAGTGTTCACCTGCCCGCTGAGGCACTGCCACCCTTACGGGAGGACCAGTACTACTACCACGAATTGCGCGGCATGCAGGTAATCGACGACCTGCTCGGACCAGTTGGTATTGTCTTAGATGTCTATGAAACCCCTCAACAACATTTGCTTGCCTTTGATCACCAGGGTAAGGAGGTCTTGTGCCCATTAAACGATACCCTCGTTTACAAAGTCGATAAAAAAGCCGGCAGCATACACACCCGTCTTCCCGAAGGCCTGATTGACGTTTACCTCGCCTAAAATGCGTATCGACATCCTTTCAGTTGTCCCCGATTTACTCCACAGCATGCTGAATCACAGCATACTCAAGCGTGCACAAGACAAAGGTCTAGCTCAGATTGTAGTACACAACCTTCGTGATTATACCACCGACAAATACCGTCAAGTAGATGATTACCCTTATGGTGGAGGAGCTGGGATGGTGATGCTGATTGAGCCCATCGATAAATGCATTGGCCAGCTAAAAAGTGAGCGAGAATACAACGAGATCATCTATATGTCGCCCGATGGTATTCTACTCGATCAGCCGCTATGCAACCGTTTGGCAACCCTAGAGGGCAACCTCATCTTGCTATGCGGCCATTATAAAGGTGTAGATGAAAGAGTAAGAGAAAATTTCTGCACCATGGAAATATCCGTTGGCAATTATGTCCTAACCGGGGGCGAGCTTGCAGCAGCAATTGTAGCCGATGCTGTAATTCGTTTGCTACCCGGTGTTTTGGGCGATGAAACTTCAGCTTTACTCGACTCATTTCAAGACGATTTACTCGCTCCACCCGAATATACCCGCCCAGCAGATTATAAAGGTTGGAAGGTCCCAGAGATCCTTACATCAGGAAACTTTGGCAAAATAGAACAGTGGCGCCACGAACAAGCGGTAAAACGCACCCAGGAAAGGCGACCTGAGTTATTTAAAGGCGAATAAATCCTATATTTTTCGACGCTACCCCTTTTTGATTCCAAGGAATAGTCGTATACTTGCAACTCGTTTGAAAAACGTTCAATTTCTAAGTTCATGAACCTCGTACAATTCGTAGAACAAAACACAGTCGGTACACAAGTATTGCCAGTATTCAAAGCAGGCGACACCATAGCTGTGCATTATAAAATTAAAGAAGGCAACAAAGAGCGCATCCAGGTATTCCAGGGTGTAGTACTCCAACGCCGTAACTCAGGTGTAAACGAAACCTTCACTGTTCGCAAGGTTTCTAACAGCATAGGCGTAGAGCGTATCTTCCCTACTGTATCGCCTATGATCGACAAAATCGAAGTCGTTAACCGCGGTATCGTTCGTCGTGCTCGTTTGTTCTACTTGCGTACTGCCAAAGGCAAAAACGCACGTATCAAGCAAAAACGCGGATAATTACAATCAGACTTATAAATTCCTCTTCGGTAACGGAGGGGAATTTTTTATTTAAAAAAATCTGGCACTGCTAATCTGTTTCGTCAATTACTCGGCCATCCGTTGTTAGGTGGTAAGGTTGAAGCTTGTCATTTAGCAAGAGCCAATCTGTACCGCATACGTCAACAACAGTTTTAATCAATTAAACTGTCATCCTTTTTCAGAAAGAGTCGAAGAGACAACTTTAGAACTTGAGTACCGCTTAAAGCTCTCCGATATCCTCGTTCCAAAGCTCTGGTTTTTCGCGGATGAAATCTTGCATCATTCCCACACATTCGGGTAAATCCAAGTCGATGACCTCTACCCCGTGGGACTCCATAAAGGCTTTCGCCCCAGGAAAGGTGCGCGACTCCCCTACAATCACCTTCGGGATACGAAACTGAACGATTGTGCCTGCGCACATAAAGCATGGCATGAGGGTGCTGTAAATCACCGTATCGCGATAACTACCCACCCTTCCGGCATTGAACAAGCAGTCCATTTCACCGTGAAGTATAGGATTATCTTCCTGTACCCGTTTGTTGTGACCGCTGGCCACAAATTTGCCCTCCTTTACCAAAACCGAACCTATAGGAATACCTCCTTCTAAAAGCCCTTTCCTAGCTTCGGCTATGGCCAATTGCATAAATTCGTCGGTTTTACCCATTATTTCAGCTTTTCATCTGCTTTACGGCGTGCTTCAGCCATGAAATTATCAGCGCGTTGATTGGCTTCTTGCTCTAATTGATTGGCCTTGTCGTTGGCTTGTTTGCGCATACCTTGTGCAACTTTTTCAGCCGCGGCTTTTTTGATTGGATTCGACCCAGCTTCGGCAACTAATTTATTGGCATTGGCCTCGCCCTCTCTTCGAATCACATCAGCAGCATTTTTACCTTCTGTTTTGATCCGGTTGGCTTGCACTTGTGCATCAGCCAATATTTTATCGGCTTCGGCACGAGCCTGCTGTTTTTTCTTTTCGATTTCAGCCCGGCCTTTTGCTTCTGCTTCTTGACGTTGACGATCGAACTCGGCTTTGACTTTTTCCGCTTCTGCACGCGCTTTGTCTTCCAATTCTTTTTTGCGGCGCTCCAGTTCATCCAAAGCTTGTTGTTTTAGATCATCGCCAGCGCCTGTGGCCATATTGGCAAGAGATACATCCACTTTAGGGTCGTTCACCAGTCCGGTCATGCGGACATTAACGCCTACTGTTTTGCTCACATTTACATTCACCCCTTTTTCAGCCGCTTTCGATAGCAATCCGTTCACCATTGTATTAGCAGGCCCAAGCAGCTCGCGCGGGACATCCATTTGCAGGGTATAGTCAATGCTCATGTCAAAGCCATTGGAGCCGCTAACGGTCATCTTTATGCCCTGCTGTTCGATTTCGAAGGGCTGTACATAGACGCGGCCGTTATCGAATTCGAAGCTGAGGTTGACGTTTTTTAAGGATAACGAACGTAGATTATTCATTTTGAGCACGTCTGCTGCCTTTTCAAGCGGTTTGAAGCCTGAAATAGTTGCGTTCGGTATTTTCACCAATCCACCACCTCGCAAACTATTCAAGTCGGGTGTCATGTCCTGAAGCAAAAAGCCATTTAAGTCAAAACCAGTCGAAAACCGACCAGAAGTATATTGCCCTATTGGCGCAATCTTCTGCATGGTAACGAAAGTGGTGAAGGTTTCTTTGATGTCGAAATCCTGCATGCCAATGTTAAATGCAACGGCGGGCTTTTTGATATTCTGAGCAGAATAACTGCCAGATGTTTGGATGGAACCTCCCAGTAAATTTAAGCCTACATCCTGAAAGCCTACTTTTTGGTCACGCACCAACAAGTCGCCTTGTAAATTGGTAATCTCCATATTATCATAGATCACCTTTTTAAAATTGGCATTTAACTTAAAATCCACTGTATTAGGAATCTCGATAACGGTAAGTGCGGCACTTTCGGTAGCCGGACTGTCTGCCGTTGTTTCGGTGGCATCGCCCATCAATTCGTTCAAATTGAGGAGGTTAGAATTGACATTAAAAGTCCCTCGCAATTTATCCTCTCCGAAATAGAACGAAAGTAGGTTGTCGATGCGGCCATTGGCACGAATATCGGAAGTCCCCATTTTAGCGTTAAAATCGTGTAAAACAACGAATTGAGGACTAAAGACCATGGCCATCTTCTCAATTTTTACGCCATCCTGAAAATCTGCACTACTAACAAAAAACTGCTCCAACAGCAACTCCCCATTTACGGTGATGTCGTTGTACTTCTGCTGCTCGATGGCATTAACACGACCACTGGCAGTTACCGCCGCTGTAAAACGGCCCGTCAACTCCTTAACCCTATCGCCGGGTATAAACTGCTTTACCTTATCAAAATCGATTCGGGCATTTAGAGCAGCATTGATAGTTGGGTCACTGATGGGTTTGGTCGTATATAAGCGTAAATCGATAGGATTTCCGGCCATGTCCATGCTAAACTGCTTCAAATCAATAATGGTGGCATCTAGATCACCGGTTGGATTGGTGATTTTGAGATCCATCATAATATCATTAACTGCCGCCGGTAGATCTGGATACTGGAAATAACCTTTGTCTACCCCCAGCACAAAATTGAAAGCCGGCATACTGTTGTCATTGTATACCCCTTTAAGCATGCCATCGAAGACAAACTTTCCCTTGGTTTTGATGTCTTTGAAATATTCATCAAACATACCTGGCACAACCGACAACAAGGCTTTGAAGTCACTTTGCGGGGTATTAAACTTCATGTCCATTACCATATCATCACCTGGCATGGAGAATACACCCGACAATTTCATATTCAACTCATTCAGATATAGGTCATTATCCGTAAACGTAAAGCTGAAATTGGGCATATTGATGGCAATGGGCACATCGAGATTGGCGGTGGCTTTACTAATGAAGGTGGCTCCTGCATACGCGTAAGTCACCGATTTGATTTCCGTTTTGGTCTTAAGCACAAAATCATCGCGCGTAAAATCGCCACTACCTTCATGGTCAATGCCTAAGAGTACTGCCTTCTGGGCATAAAAACGGTCATCATATACCAAATCTACATTTTTCAAGACGTAGGACTGTATCGCAAACTTAAAGTCACTGGCAGCTGTGTCTACCGTTTCCACTGTCGCCGTATCGGGTTTCATGATATCGTAATTGGCCTGACCACTTTCCAAAACCCGCACATGAAACTTGGCATTGGCTACTTTGATTTTACGAATATTAAGGTCTTCACCCCTAATTAAGGGCATAATATTCAGGGAGATGCTAAAATCCCCCACATTTGCGAGCGTATCCAAAGCAAAAGTGTCCACACCAACCACCACAAAGTCTTTAACAGATAAACTGAGCTGCGGAAAATCGCGGAAAAGAGAAACCGACATATCACCAAAACTCACCTGAGCATTCAGGTTTTCATTTACGGCTTTGAGGGCCGCAGCTTTGATTTTGTCTTTGTAAATAATGGGGATTATGAGGGCAAAGGCCAACAAAAGAACCAACAGACCGAGTAAGGTCAATCCTATTTTTTTCTTCATAACAACAACATAAGCTAGCCAAATTTAGCAAAAAGCTAACTTGAAGCAGCGTCTTTTGATTTACAGATTTTACACCACTTCAACGTCGAAAATACGGGAGAATTGCCGTACGAACGCCTCTTCTACCTCCGAAAATGGCAATTCATGACCAGTTTCAGCCGCCATACTGCTTACTGCTTTATCGTCGATACCGCAGGGAACGATATGTTTAAAGTAATCCAACTGGGTATTTACATTAAGTGCAATGCCGTGCATTGTAACCCACCGACTGGTGCGCACGCCCATGGCGCAAATTTTACGGGCATTTGCAAGGTCAGGATCAAGCCACACACCTGTAAAACCAGTAGAACGCTCACCTCTTATCCCAAAAGGTGCGAGGGTTTCGATAACTACCTCTTCCAAACTCCGCATATACCAATGGATATCGGGTTTAAACTGCTCCAAATCAAGAATGGGATAGGCTACAAGTTGGCCGGGACCATGATAAGTGATATCTCCACCCCTGTTGATGCGATAATAACTGGCTTGGTGCGCTTTTAAACCTACTTCATCGAGCAGCAAATGACTTTCCTTGCCGCTTTTACCCAAGGTGTATACATGCGGATGTTCAACCAAAAGCAATTCATGGCCAATGGGCAATTGGGCCTCTGGCGACAAATCCCTGTTTTGAGACTTAATAGCCAACTTAGCAGCAAACAACTGCTCCTGGTAATCCCAGGCCTGCTGGTAATCTAGCGTGCCAAGGTGAATTAGCTTGACTTGCTTCTTCATGCGGGTACATAGGTTTCCAAGAGCTGACAAGCAGTATCAGGCGCGAGCACGACCTCCTTAAAAAGCGCTGGAATTAACACACTATCGCCTATTTGCAATTCGAGCTGCTGTTCGTCGGCAGTAATTGTACAAGCCCCTCCAATACAAACGTAAACTACAAAACTATCGCGCTGACTGTGGTCACGCTTCAGCCTTCTATCAAAGGTTATCTTATTTGTTTCAAAGTGCTTAGCATTAACTAGTTGTACTACTTCATTTGGAGTATCTATATAATTTGTTTTGTAATTGTCATACCGTTTAAAATCCAATACTTCCAAGGCTTGATCCGTATGTAATTCGCGCTTTTTACCCTGGGTATCTACCCTATCAAAATCATAAATACGATAAGTGATATCAGAAGTTTGCTGAATTTCGCAGATAAGTAGTCCTTCCCCAATGGTGTGTACCCTGCCTGGCGGAATATAGAAAACATCTCCGGCATCAACTTCCTCGATATTCAGCACTTCCATGATTTTTCCACCAGTTAATGCTGCGAGATATGTTTCCTTGTTCATCTCTTGCTTAAAACCGGTAATGAGGTTAGCGCCTGGATCGTTTTGGATTACGTACCACATCTCTGTTTTTCCCATACAAGCATGTTTAGCCATGGCTTGAGCATCGTTAGGGTGTACTTGTACAGACAAGTTCGCTCCAGCATCCAAGAACTTGATAAGCAAGGGGAATTCTTGTGGGTTCTCCCTGAATGACTTTGCACCTACCAATGCTGCGCCGTAAGCAATCAGCAACTCTTGCAGGTTTTTTCCGCGCAAGGGACCTTCCGCTACTACAGAAATATCACCTGGAACACCAGAAATTTCCCAGCTTTCTCCGCAATTGGGCAGCGCACCAAAATCTTTGCCGAGTACTGTCTTGATTTTATCGCCTCCCCAGAGTTTTTCTTT
>JBDNIH010000073.1:0-1425 GCA_041688385.1 Bacteroidia bacterium | reverse complement strand
TGCTGTGTTGAACAGACCAAAGCAGACAAACCCCATGTGCCAGCCAAGCTGTAGCCAAAACTGGCAAAATGGCATCATAGCGCATTTTTTTTAGCGCCAGCACTTCCAAAGCGAAGATAGCTCCCGCCCAAGGTGTGCCAAAAACTGCTGCAAACCCGCCACTAATACCACAGAGCAAAAGTAATTGACGGTCGGTTTTTGAAAGTTTGAACCACCGATTCAACTGATCGGCTAAAGCAGTCGACATCTGAACGGCGGTGCCCTCCCTCCCCGCTGAGCCACCACCCAAATGGGTGAGTAAAGTGCCCAAAAAAACCAAAGGAGCGGTGCGGAGCGGGATGATGGAGGCCGGTCGGCTATAGGCTTCAAAAAGTAATTCACTACCCGTATTTGCAGCTTTTCCGTAACGGAAATAACCCCATCCAATCAGCCATCCAGCAAATGGAAGCAAAGCTATAAGCCAGAAATGCTGCTGCTGTGTTTGTCCTACCCAGTCGAGCGCCAATAGAAATAGGGCTGCAGCTGAACCGCTCATTAAACCTAACAGCGTACAAAGTAAGAGCCAGCGGTAATGTATTACCGAGATCAAGCTTTGAAAATGGGTCTTATAATCCATTATCCATGGCACTAACGTAACATCCCCACGGGATACAACTGCGCTGTTCCTTCAAAATTCGGACTGTTGCGGTAAAGCCAGTCGAGTTGGGCGCCTGGCGTGGGTAGTTTGTCTTGTTCGTTTTTCCAAACTTCAAAACGTTGCCGCAAGTCAGGGTTATTGCGAAGCAGCTCGGCAGCGGTGTCCTCATATACATAGGCGCTGAAATATTCTTTTTGTTGTAAAATGCCATCAAAAAATCCCCAATTAAAGTAGCTATCCACAGCGCGGGGCTCGAGGGTTTCGACTACAAAACGGTCGTGCCCTTTACCCGTGAATACCATCACATCCCCTTTTCGGTATTGATGTAAAGCCTTTATCGTGCTGGTTTGGGTGCTATAATGGAGGTAATGGCCTTCGTAAGGGCGACGACTGCTCTGGTAATCCGTAATGAGGTAAAATTCAAGCGCCAACAAGGTATCGGCTTTTAAGCGGGTGAATGGAATTTGATTGATTTCGAGCCTTTCAATGACTTCATGCCAAGCTTGCGGGATGACGTAGCACTTGGGCTTCAGTACCGAATCTACACCTTCATAATGGTTCAAAAAGGGGATTTTTCTCGACCAGGGTTCATTCTGGTCGTAGTATAAGCGCGTTTCGCCATGTACCTCACTGCCTTTGTATGCGGCTGCGTAGCCACGAAAAAGGATAGAATCGGCAGATTGTCTGTTCAACTTCCAATTAAGGGGCATCACTGCCGCTGCTGCAGTTTGAGCGGCCGCCTGGGCACGGGCTTTTTGTAATTCAGGCCCAAGGGTCTGCATTTCCGA
>JBDNIH010000319.1:0-2957 GCA_041688385.1 Bacteroidia bacterium | reverse complement strand
TCTCCTTTTATCTAATTCGCTAAAAATCTGAGTAGCGTTTACCGCCTTAAATGGAAGGGGAGGTAGTGATATAATGAAGGACAATTTTTTTCCGCCATATTTCTCAAGGGCGGACATAGCAATCGAATGAACTTCAATTCGTTCACTTGCTAAATGTTCTTTTTCCTTGAAGAAATTGCGAGCCAAGTGTTTCGCATGTTTGTTATCAAGACCTAAGCAAATTGAGGATGCCTCAAAATCGGTGAATACTGTTTCGATCTCCGAATCTTGAAATGATAGAGTTTGTTTTTGTCGATTTGAGTAATCATCCTCGGTAATACTAACTTTCATTTCAAGAGCGAATGGATTTGGAAGATTAAAGTCGTCTGGCAACTCCTGAGTACTTGAGACATGAAACTCTTCTTTTTCAATAACCTTAGGAATTTCAATTTTGCCATTGTGGAGAGCAATAATTTGATTCTCAAGTTGTGAGTCAATTTTGCTATGTGTAGTTACCCTTGTGTGCCCAAGCCTCTCACAATAATCAATTAGAGTTGAAACTCCAATATTTAGTTCTTTTCCTATTTGTCGCAATCTCTTCATTTTACATTATGCTCAACCTGTTTATAAGCGCATCTTTTTTGTCCCATACAGCTAACAGTGTGTTGGATAGGGGCAGTAAGTTGCGGTTGTGCGAAGGGAAGTTAGCAAATGTTTTGAATTGTACTTGCTCAAGTAACTAATCACTCCAGTAGTGCATTAAAAAGTGCCTAGAAACCTTACGAGCACCCTTATTTATATACAGTCAACGATTCGGGAGCTCTTTTTAAGGGGTTGGTGGCTGCTGAAGCCCCTTTTGAGCAATGGTAGCCTTCATTTCATTAACCACACTGAGGTAGAACAGCTTCAGCTCGTTTCTGGCTACAGAATGGCCCTATGCATGCCCTAAAGCTGCAGCAATAAGGTTGTTTGGAGTAGCCGAGCTGCTTGGCTATGTTGGCATGGGTATGGCTGTACATATAGGTTACAAGGCCTACGTATATACCCTTGTTTCTACATTTAATTACTTCGGGATATGTAGCCGCTATTTTTCTGCTGCGTTGGTCTAAGGTGCGATACATAGTCTGCATGAGCAGTTTTAATGCACCATCCGTTTCACATTTATGTGCACGCAATTTGCGTTTGTGGCAGTTTTTAAGCTGCAAAACACCGCTTTATATAAGCTATTTGTTAAAGGGCTGTAAAACAAAAAACCCTCATACTGATGTAGTAAAAGGGTTATTCTGGTGGGAGCAACAGGATTCGAACCTGTGACCCTCTGCTTGTAAGGCAGATGCTCTGAACCAGCTGAGCTATGCTCCCGAATGGGTTGCAAATATAGCGGGATTTTGTTTTATGCAAAGCCCCCAACAGTTTTTTTTGTTTGTCTCGCAATTTCCATTCAAATACGCCCGCAGAGCGGGGCATTGCAGGCAGGAAGCAACGGAATATTTTCCTTGTGCAGCTTATATTTGTCGGCGGTCCGCATTCGCGCTGCAGGTATTAGTGGTGTATCCCCATGCTCCCTACAATATGTGCGCGTTTTGCCTGTTTTATCCCCAATTTTATAACGTGATACGAATCAAACGTTTCCTCATCGGTAGCTTGCTCGCCGTCCTGCTCTTATTGGGCGGAGCGGTGCTTTTACTAAAAATCTACGAAGAGGAGGTCAAAGCCATCGTCATCACCGAACTCAACACATCACTCCTTAGCCCTATACAGGTAGGCGGCGAAATCTACCTCTCCCTTTTCGAGCATTTCCCAGCCGTTTCCCTGAGCTTTCGCCAGCTGCAAGTGGATGCAGTAGAAATGGGTAAACCTGCAGGGTATACGCTCGCGGCGATAGATCGCCTCAGCCTGAGCTTTAGCCTCCTCGACCTACTCCGCGGGCGCTACGAGCTGCACCAACTCAGCCTTAGCGACGCGCAAATCGACCTGCGCTTCGACCAAAACGGCCTGCCCAACTTCCTTATCTGGAAAAACGACAGCAGCGGAACCGTTTCCAACGCCTCCTTCGCCATCCGGAAACTCAGCCTGCAGCGCGTTAAAATGCACTACAGTAATGCCGCCGATCAACAAGATATCTCCGCCAGCTTCACAGATGCCGATTTTAAAGGTGATTTTCGGCAACGTAATTTCCGCCTGCAGGCACGCGCTACTCTGGCCGAAGGAAGCCTCACTTTCAACAACAAAAGCTATCTCGACGACCGCCCCCTTGAACTGGCCCTGGCTTTAGAGGTGGATCTCGACCAACAACAACTGCGGTTTACGGATTCGAGGGTAGAACTCAACCGCGAAAAACTTGTGCTGAACGGCTACCACCGCTGGAACAACCCCCAACAAACCGAGCTCAATTTTGAAGCAGCAGGTTTTGATGCCGAAGAGCTGCTCTCCTATTTCCGACATGAGAACGCCTTTTTGCAGGCCCTCGCCCTCGAAGGTGAGCTGTCGCTCAGCGGCAGCATCGCACTGAGCGCAACAGATAGCCGGATAACAATACAGTCTAAACTTCGCGACGTCCATGTGGGCTATAGCGCTTACCAGCTCAGTTTTACTGGCCAAACCGATGCCCGTGCCGCTTACAGCCGCGCAGGTGGTCTGCAGCTGCACTTCGACAATATCCGCCTTAGCCGCAAAAACGAAAAAATTAGCGGTAGCCTCGCCTATACCGATCAAAGCAGCTGGCTCCAAACCAATCTTATGGGCAACATCCGCCTCGAGCAATGGCAAATCCTATGGGACAGCCTAGCGCTGGGCGCTGCCAATGGGGCTGTGGTGGTTGATAAGTTGAAAGTCGGCTTTAAAATCGGCGATAAAAGCTGGCCAAAGGTGGAGACGTCACTGCGTTTCACAGATGTAGACTGGCGCTACGGCGACAACCAATTGACCGGACTCAACGGCAACGCTCAAAGTTTGGGGGATGGCTTCCGTAACCTGCG
>JBDNIH010000009.1:0-25874 GCA_041688385.1 Bacteroidia bacterium | reverse complement strand
GACCGTTAAATTGACTACTGTTCGTGGTACCTTGCCGTACATATTGGACCTCCTGATAGGTTATGTATGATAAGAATTATACATCATCCCGGGGGCGGTTTGTGTAAGAGGTCGCTGTACGTGTTATCCGACGTAAGTCTAGACTTATCCGCAATATCGCAAAGTTTTGTGGTTATTACATTTCCATCCCTGTCAGACCCCGGCGGCATGACCCTCATGACTAGGGCGCGCTTTAACCACCTGTCGGTGCCATCGTAGCGCGGCTGAAAATCGCTTCTCCCATGAACGGCGGTGTTGTTATCTATAACCAATAAATCGCCAGCGTCGAGTGCTACGGACTGGGTGCTTTTGTTTATGGCGTCAGATAACTCCAGTAACGCGTCTTGAGCATCCGCCCAAAGGCCGGTCATCAGAGCGCGGTCATACCGTATCGTATATGACCCATTATTCAACCGAGACAAGACGGCAACATCAATCCCGACATCTCCCTCCTGTTTATCCAGCATAAAACTCTCATCCACGCGCGTCCTGAACCATTTATTTTCTAATATTTTGATTGTTTCAGGGCTTAGTTTTTCAAGAATATCCTCGATGTTCGCATATGTCGTGTGCGCGTTGGGGTCACCGCGCAAACAGAGCAGAAATACATAATCTGGCCTATATGAATGAAAGGCCGTTTCCGTGTGAAGTTCGAGAACGGTCTTAGAGGACGAAGATATCTGATTGGATTCGTCACGTTTTATCGGGTAGATATTTTGTACAAGGCTCCCGAACTGCTCTTGCACATAGCCCACGGTATTCCCAAATTCCGCAGCGTGCTCCAATAGGCATGCCGTTGCTTCCAGGGTCTTCACGGACGTGTCGTCGTCGGCATACTTTATGGTCGGGGTGCTTGGGATGCGGCCAATAGGTAAATTACGTATAATGCTAATCATTAGGACAGTCTACACGTCGGCAAGCCGGCACCACCCTTTATTTGATTGGACACGCACCGGTTGCGCAATCATCTAGGTCGATAGAACCCACATATGACCGCTGAACCATCGGGATTGAAGTGTCAATCTTGGAAATCGCCTTTTCATATTCCGCCTGCGTTATCTCTTCATATGGTGGAAGTGAGAAATTGTGGTCCGCATGGAGCAAAAATGATACCGACTTAATACTCTTATCGTAGTTCTTAGATAACCACGCCTTGATGTCCTCAAGTTCTTCCCTGCGGTAATACACCGTTACGGACACGGCATTGTCGGCCCAATCCGTCTGCATTTTCTTGACCCATTCCAACTGTTCGATTGCCGTCATGTTGGCGGCCAAGACCGAACCCTCCGGAGACATACACGGAAAATCCACCACGTATCTAGTGTGTTCTTCGCGTCCGTCCAACCCGATATCCCACTGAACCTTATAACCACGTTTACGGCAAGCCTCGACTAGCGGGTCAGATGACCCGAAGCGGACCCTGCGAGTGTAGTACTGCGCGTACGCTGGATGAATGCCCGGCGTGACGCCGGGGAGCAGGGAGAGCGTCCCAGAGGGCTGCACGGTGGTCAAGCGCACGGACACGGGGAATCCATGTATTGCGGAATACTTTTTATCAAAAGCGACAAGACCGCTGTACACGGGGTCAAGCCACGTCAGTTTCCCTTCCGTAACTTGGAGTATCCCGGTTATTGATTGCCCGAGCCGCGCATTTTTCTGGACTATCTCCGTGGTCTTTTTGTATGGGTACGTAAGCCGCGTGATTTGTTTCTGGGCCATATATAGCAACTGAGAGATGTCATGCATCTGTTCTAGTGAATCAACGTTGGGCAGGAAGATTGTCGCCAGGTTGCAGCTCTCACCATTTCCCAGCGGAATCTCGCCGCACGGATTCATGCCCTCAATAGTGTTGTCCATTTTGGCCTCGCCAAGCCGTCCAAATTTCCGGGCCAATTTACGATTCATTAATCCGTATGGTTCACCCGAACCATCGTAGCCCTTCCATAATTCGGACTGAATCTCGTCGTATGAATCTGCAAAAATACTGTTGTTGCTATTGCTGCGCCAGGCCGGGACGGAACCCGTGCCCCAATTCTTTGCGCGAAGAAAAAGAACATCGTCCGGGTCGCCTATCGCAATCTGTGCGGAGCGACGCGAAGAGCCAGAAACAACAATCCGTCCAATAATGTTACAAATATCAAGAACGTCAATTGAGCGGAGTTTCTTGCCCTCGCGATTTTGCATCACCGCGCAAATGTCTTTAACCCCATCGATGAGCGCGCCCGGGCCGGATGCAGTGCCGCCGAATGTCTTGAGCGGAGCGCCGTATTCGCGAATTAGAATTGTTGAATAGGTGAATGACCTGCCGGTGTAGAAATATGACTTTAGAACTGCATGAAGTAGGCGCTTCCATCCCTGACGGGAATCCGGAACGATAATGTCGGCATCATTACTGCGCTCGTTGGTGATGGTGATGCCCGGAATAACTTTTGGCAAATCGTGAATTTTTGAACGCTCCACAGAGAAACCGACACCCCCGCCGAGCATCAGATATTCAAAAAGTAGTTCAAAATCCGCAATGGCTTCAATGTCTACCCAGTAGCAATTATTTAACGATGTGCCGTTCATCTGTTGCACCAATGGCGTGCCGAGCTGCCACAACGAACGACCAGCAAACGAACAACGCAGATTAAACATATGGTCGAATAGTCGCTCGGCCTCGTCCTGTGTGTATGGCACGCCGATATCAATAGCTCCGTTTATAACTCTGCGCAAAGTCTCGGGCCACGTCTCAAGGTCGTCGTTTTCTTTGCGCCGTGAATATGTGCGCAAATAAACTATTTCCCCGAGCCCACCAAAACCCCACGGAATTGTCTTTTGGGAATAACCGTCTACAAATTCTTTCTCAATGCGGGCCATGTGTAATCCTAATTATGTAAGAGGGACAGTGTGACTATTTTACTCTACCGCCAAATAGTGAAACGGTCTAAAATTATATGAATTTTATTCTTTGACCAGCCCGGCCCGTATCGCCTCGGACATCTCTAACACTTTTCCGCGCGGATACAGCAAAACTCTTATTTTGTTGAAAGGGGTTACTTGCCGCTCTTCATAAATATCTTCTTCCACATAAAACGTTTGGAGTGACAAAAGTGACGTTATTGTTAACGTCTCCCCAATAATGCCAGTTGGGGGTTTCCCTCCGTCACTACAGTCCCCTGTCGGATGACCGCAAACCGGACAGGGCGACCTGTCTACCGTGCTGATGAATACGTTATCGAATAGATGGCGTCGTCCGCCGCGCTCGGGTGCGGAGTTTTCATAAAAATATTCACCCATGGCACATTATATAATAACTAAGCTACGTCTTCTGCGTAGAACCCATTAATTCTCATCAAACGTCTAAGTTCGTCGAACGCCTCGGGCGGGAGGTCGTCAACAATCTTTCTCGCCAACTGTTTTCTTAACATTTCGGGAAACTGGGCATTTCTGAATTTTTCTTGTCCTCCGCCGGGGTAGATAAGCATGTCCCCCCACGCGATATTCCTACCAATTTCATACGAGTAAGGGACCGCCACCGTGGTCAGCGGTATTGACCCGCCACGGCCTACTGCCTCCGCCGCATTCGCATGGGCGACGGTGATGCATTCCCTGACGGATGCCGATGGGTCCAAAAAAGCCTTAGATAGCTCTATGTTGCCGGTTTTGTCAGCGTCCATAGAGCAGTATCCCTCCGCGACCATGGTTATCGAAGTTACTTGCCAGTAACGCCTTAATACCGAACACAGTTCAGTAGACTTCATAAGCCTCTTCTTGATGGATAGGCTCATGTCCTTGCGCGACATTTGACAGATGATTGTTAAATTATCATTCCTCCACCCAAAAAAATTAAAAGTCAGGTCTTCGCCAATCCCGAATTCTTTGACGCTATTTACTTTTGCTAATTGGGCCGCGGTGACCGCTAGCGCTATTTTACTGAAATCGTCGTCGTATGAACCGTCCATGAATGCCCAGACTACGCCTTATCGGTGGCGGCTAGGGGAACCCACCTGTTGGGCTGCATAGTTCCGCCTCTGGGTAGCGAGGTTAGAGTAGCGTATTAGCCCATGACAACAAAACCAAGTAAACCAAAAGCAAAAACCAGTGCCCAAAAGACTCCCGCTAAGAAAGTCCCGGCCAAAAAGGCTCCAGCGAAAAAAGCTGTGAAGTTGGCTGCAAAGCCGGCCGCGAAGAAAGTCAGCGCAACAGTCTCGCCCGCTTTGCCCGATGCTTCTCGGGGCGCATGGGCTAAAATCGAGCGCTCTGAAATAAAAAGAGAAAACTGGGTGAAGCGATTTTTTAAAAGCTTGTCGCAGTAAGCCCTCGCAACACAGGGCGTTAAGGCGCGAAACGTGACAACCGAACGTAGGCAGGCGCCTCGTCGCGTAATCACGTCCATCAGTCGCGAGGGGGCATGGGGAAAGGTGCGTTATCATCACCTACTTTCCTGCGGGCACACGGAGATTCGCCCGAGGGCGGCTACAGTGTCAAGGCTCGCGTGCGCATGGTGCTTTCGGGCCGCAGAAAAAAATGCAGAAATGTCGGCCCTGCGTGCTGGCGCTAATCTCGTTTATGTAGACTTTGACGCACGCTCGGCAAACGAAGAAATTTTAATTAGCAAATCAAAAGCAGCGCTCGCTGCCCGTTTCGCAATTCCTCTGGATGCGGTCGACATCGCCGTTTCTGACGTGAACGGAAATCTTGTAATAAAATACGCTTCGATATTCCTTTCTGCCCAAGACATAGATAGGCTTATCTCTCCGCAGAACTAACTCAGAGGAGAGCAATGGACGATTTTAGCAATCCTCCGAAAAACGGAAACTGCCTCGGGCTCGATACCAACATGTGGTACCCCGGTTTAAAACAGGGTGCAAGCAAAACTGAATACAGGGCTTACGTAGACAAGATGAAAATAGCTATTTCTATTTGCGAACAATGCGTCGTCAAAATTGAATGCCTTGAGTATTCCTTGCGCCATGAGCCCCACGGAATATGGGGCGGCAAAACTGAGTCCGAACGCGCCAATTTACGATACGTAAATAAGGTGCCCCTATCGCGAGACGGTAGAGTTTTTTTTGCAGGAGTAGGGACCCGCTCTGCCGATGGCCGCGCCTATTATCGTCCACGTTCACGAATATTGCCGAGTGCATCAAATGAATAAACCTCCTGGCGATATAGCCCATAACTTTCTTTCCAAGTTGAGCGGAGTAAGACAAACGGGCTCTGGTTGGCAGGCGCAGTGCCCGTGTAGGGATGACGACAGAAACCCGTCGTTATCTATCGGGGAAGGGCAAGACGGAAAAGTTTTAGTGACATGCCATAGGGGCGGTGGGTGCAACGTCGAGCAAATTTGTTTTGCTGTCGGAATGAAAGTTTCAGACCTAATGCCCCCATCGATAGATTTTGTAAAACCAAAAGACAAACCAACCCTCGTTAAAACATATGACTTTGTTGATGAAAACGGAGTACTTCTATTTCAAAAATTAAGATACCTAAACAGCGACGGCACGAAAACATTCAAACAGCGGAAACCTGGCCCCACGCACGGGGAGTGGGTCTATTCATTAGGCGACACCCCGAAAGTTCTATACAACCTTCCAGCGGTACTAGCCGCACGAGCGAGCGGCACGTCGATTTGGGTCGTTGAGGGGGAGAAAGATGCGGATACCCTAACGGCCCTTGGTTTCTGCGCCACGACCATGCCGGGCGGAGCTGGGAAATGGCTAGACATACATACTGCCGCTCTCGCCGGCGCAGTCGTCGACATAATCTCGGATAATGACCTACCTGGACGCGGACACGCCCTCAAGGTACTCGCGGCACTGACCGGAGCGGGCTGCGATGCGCAGGTGTGGGTTTCCGAAACACACAAAGATATCACCGACCATTTATCGGCAGGCAAGACAATTGATAATCTGATTGCGCTAGAAGAGTTACCTGAAATATTTCCACAAAGCGACCATACTCCTATCGCGGATGCACCACGACCAGGGACCGATGACGCGAAGGACGCACTCTTGGCGCGTGTCCAACAAATCCTAGACAGGGATGACCTAGATACAAACTTAAAAATCGCCAAAGCGTCATTAATTTTATCATCGTCTCCATCTACAAACGTGTTGGACCCGGGCCGACTTGTGCAGTGGAACGATTTATTTAATGAAGAATTCGACGACTCCTACGATTGGGTCATTCCTGGGCTACTAGAACGCGGCGAGCGTGTCATCGTTGTCGCAGTAGAGGGGCTAGGCAAGAGCATGCTTGCTAGACAGATGGCCATTCTTCCGTCTGCTGGTCTTCATCCATTTACGTACATGCCAATGAGACCAGTGCGCACTTTGTTGATAGACCTTGAAAACCCTGAGCGGATAATTCGTAGGACATCCAGAAATATCGAAATACAAGCGATGCGCCGCGGAAACGTAGCACGTTTGGACGGTCATATTTTGGTCAAGCCATCAGGACTTAACCTTATGACGGCAAGCGATAGAGCTCTCTTGGAAGATGCCGTCGAGCGTACAAAACCCGAAATATTGTTAATTGGACCACTGTACAAAGCCTTCATTGACCCCGGGGGACGCACATCCGAATCCATCGCTGTCGAGATTGCTAAATATCTAGACACAATTAGAATCGGATTCAATTGCGCACTCTGGATAGAGGCGCACGCTCCCCTGGGGAGCAGCATGACGAGCCGTGACCTTCGCCCATTCGGTTCGGCGGTCTGGTCACGTTGGCCCGAGTTCGGGATTTCCTTGCAACCGGACCCCACAACGAACGACCCATTCGTTTATGACGTGAAACATTTTCGAGGTGCTCGTGATGAACGTCAGTGGCCGACGAAAATCCGCCGTGGGAAAGTGTTCCCTTTCGAGGCAATGGAATTCGCTAAGATAGGTCCATGAGTGACGAAAAAAACAACAGGGGGTTAACCCGTGAATTCCTCAGCGAGCGAGACACGCGTATTTTCAAACTCCGACAAGCCGGCACGTCGAATTCGGAGATTGCTAGACGTTTTGCGATTTCGACGAGTGCCGTATCAAAAGCGGTTCAGCGACAACTAGAAAAACTTAACCGCGAGGCCCTGCTGGCTTACCCGGAGGTACTACGCCTTGAGCTAGAACGTCTCGATAATCTTCAGCAGGCCATATGGCCCCTTACTCAACACCGCAGGCAGGTACTAGATGACGGCACGGAAATAGCGGTTGAGCCAGATTTAAAAGCGATTCAACAGGTTTTGTCCATCATGGACCGGCGCACTAAACTCCTTGGAATGGACCAGACAAATATCAGTGTTCAGGTGAATGCGGCGCAAAAGCCCAACGAGGCCATACGGGCGACCCTTGCCGGCGGAAGTACCGCCATCGCCGACGCCAACAGGTTCGACCCCGAATCGGAGGCTCGTCAATTATTGGCGCTTATGGGCGCTTCGGGTGTTTTGCCTGAAAATATGGTGCGTCAAATGCTCGGCGAGGGGGACATAGTAGATGCCGAAATAGTAGTTACCGATGAGTTAGAATCTGGTGATGACTGAAGACAACAACCTTAAAGCAGCGGTGGATAAAGTTGCCGAGACCATCTCTCCAACCATCAACCCAATAATCAATCCAGACGGAGGACCGGTCGACAAACAGGTACTCATTCGGGCTACCGAATACGACCGTCAACGCTGGCGTGAAGCCGCGGATAAAGGCGGAGAAACTCTATCCGGGTGGATTCGTTCTGCTTTGACCGCAGAATCCACCAGGATTCTTGATTGCACCCACCCGTCGGAGTTAATTCGCGTATACCCATGGTCGAAAACATGTACTCTTTGTGGCAAAAGGCTTAGTTGAATAGTCGCCACCGACCAATACGGTGTATTCTTGATAAATATGCCTCGGCAATTCAAGATTTCATATTCTAATTCCCGTCGGGGAGCCTTAGAGCGCCCGGCGTCTATTCCGCGCGTGCCCTCTGGGCAGTGGAACATCTACACAAAGCCACAAGAGCACAATAGATTAAAAAATGAAATCCTCAATGGCTCCAATGGTGGGGCGCGGGGGCAGTGGAGCGTTCGAAAAGCACAGCTTCTGGCCTCCGCTTATGAAAAAATTGGAGGGGGTTACACTGGGCGACGCTCGCGCCCGCAGAGAACTCCTGGGCGATTGGGGCCGAAACTGTATAACCGCAAGAAACGGGATGACGCACGCAAGGGAAAGAGGACGCGAGTCCATCTGCCCGCCAAGGCGTGGACGCGGGTGTCGGCATTCCGGCGCAAGGCTGACAATCAAGCGCGGATATTCCAAAGTCGAAACGCGGTGGAAAATGCCAAGACGGTATCAACCAAATCGCTTTCTGTTGAGTACGAACTTGAAACTAAGGCCGCAAGACGAAAAATTAGAGGATTAATTGGAAACGCCGGGCGACTAGGTGGCGGTATTGGCAGTGCTCGACGGTCTGATATCGACGTACCTACTGGCGGAGTCGCCGGAATCCGAAGGGTCACCCCAGATATGTCGCTTGTCGACGTCGACAGCGATGGGTGGGCGAGAGAGGGAACCGCGAATCCAGTATGGGTCGGAATAAATGCGGTCGATAAATTAAGTTCCGGCAAAGACCGTCCGCGTCTGGCTATGTTTCGCCGTGATAAAAATACTCGTCCAGTAATTCCGATGAGAAACACCGAACACGAACGACTTCTTATTCGGCACCATAAGAAAACGTACGTTTACGGAGATAAAGATGTATTTGGTCGCACCATCGGTCGCCAGCACCGAGGACCAAGGTGGCTTGATGGTTTGACCAACAAACAGATTGCCACAGTTCTAATACCGTCGACAAGAGAGCAGCATCGGCAAATGTGGATTGACGGCGAGCCTTATACGCCGGGAACCATTAATAACTTCCTTAATTTTTTTGACGAAGAGATGGCGAGAGCGTACAGGCAAGTGGATTATTCACCAGCCGCCATACGAGAGATGCGGGCGGAGCTTGAGTCCGCACTTAACAATTCGCCGCTCCTCGCGTGGAGTTTTCGAACGCATGGAGCACCAATATTTGCGATGCTGACGCCGGAAGCAGTCGATGCCTACATGGACCTTCCGCACATAGTGAAGATGCTTGAGGAAAGAATAAAATTACTAACCACAGCCAATCCGAACATTGCACCAGAGAAAATACGCAAGGCAGTACTCATGGGCACCGTAGTCAAGGGTTCTCACTCCCCCGGGATGGGGGCGGTTGTATTTAATCCCGATATGATTAAGGGGAAACCGGTACGCAGTATAAATCTAAAAACATTTGAGGCCGCTTGGGGCGTTAGGCCATCCATCTCAAAGTATGACGATATGCCCGACTCCTCAACTATGTCAATGGATGATAGCGTCGGTGGAACGATACGGCACGAGTACGGTCATTGGCTGCATAATATGGCTCAACGACAGGCGGAAATATCCGATGGGCCCTGGAGGCCGTATTATTTGATATCAAATAGCAATCACGCGCTGTCCGTAGCAAACGAATACAATAGCGCTGAAAGTTTTTGGGATAAGGAGTCACCATCGATTGACATTCAGACTGTTTCCGATTCCCCACGCACCCTCACCCGGTATGGCTACACAAATCTCCGTGAGATGTTCGCTGAAGGATTTAGTGCCGTGACACATCCAAACCCGGAGGCAAGTCGGACCCTCATTAATGCGAAACTACGAAATGACGTAGAAACCATTCTTGGCGCCGGAAGAGGACAAAAGCCATGGCTCGACGAGAATGGGGATGTTAAAACCAACAAGCTCTCCTCTGCCGGCAAAACGGAAACATTTGGCAAATATGAAATGCGTTCTTCGCATGGATTCAATAAGGATATTCATTCGATTACCGATGGAATCGCATACGACAAAAATGGACAGAAATTAAACAATATTGTGCTGTATCACGAGGGCTCCCCGGTGGGATTCCTTTCATGGAGCCAGGAAGATGGCGCAATTCGCTACCTTGCTGTTTTGGATAAACACAAGGACCGCGGACTCGGAAAACGAATGCTAAAAATGAGTCAGAAAATCTCGCAAGACTCAGATATGACCAGCGTTAAAGTTTCTAGGGATATTTCCCCGGACGGCGATTCGCTGCTCCACCCAGTTTTGCCGTCGCTGCCGTCGACCGCGGTGTCGACAGCCAAATTGCCGAGATTCCCGCGCCAACCGACGTATGGAGCGTTTATCGGGAGCGCAGTAGAGCGTTTTAAAGACGCGCGGACGTGGGAGCGTTTTGAGCGCATTTATAACGACACAGAAGTCATCTTCTTCGACTACGAAACAACCGGTTTGGTCTTCGACAAATTCGGAGAGTCGTCTAGCAACGGCCAGCCATTGCAGTTTGGTGCCGTAAAGATGAGAAACGGCAAAGTAATTGATTCGATAAATTTATTTATGAACCCCGAAGAACCGCTCGGTGATTGGTCGAAGGCGAATTTGAAAGATATGGACGGGAACCCGCTTGCCGATGAATGGCTCCTAAATCAACCCTCAATGGCCGCAGCGCATCAGCGTCTGGCGGAATTCGCCGGACCCGACGCAATATTCGGCGTTCAAAACGCGGTATTTGACAAGAACGTCCTTGATGACGCACTCGCCGCCGCAGGGATTGATTGGAGACCCGGGGGATATCTCGATACAAAAGAAATAGCCGACATGGTTCTGCCAAAGTGGAGCGAAGATAATCAAGACGGGCCATTTTTAGTAGATGGTAAAACCGGGGAGAAAAAGGCGTCGACGGGGCTTGCTGCGATTACCAAATATCTGGAAGTAGACCTGGGGGAAAAGCATCACACAGCAGACGCCGATGCCGAAGCAACCGGGAAGGTGATGTCCGCCATCATTGAGGGCGCAATTAAAAATGATTGGCCGTCGAAGGTGCTTGATGGCGACCTTAGGGTATCAAGAGCTGAGAAAAAAGACTCCGATTTCGGTAAGGCTGTAGAAAAATTCCGCACCGAAAAAGCTAAGTGGATAGAGGATGATGCTAGCGCACGTAAATTGAGTAGCGCGCGTGCGTCTCGGAATTTCGTAAGGGCAGCCCCACCAGACGCGCCGCGCGCAAAAACAGAAGACAGAATGTTAAGTCGAATAACTAACGCTGGTGGCAAAAACGCCCGAGACCTTGTTGACAGACTCCTGAAATTGTTTGCTTCCAAGGAATATCCGGAGGACCTCAGGCCATATCGCGCAGGGGTTAACGTATCCGAACCAATTGTTGCGATTCAGGAATTGGTCGATGTTTTTAAAGGACTTGGGCATTCAAGCGTAAAGGTTGATGGAAGTGTCGCAAAAATTCTGGGCCCGGTAATTCCCGAGTTGATAGACCTAGTCGGCAGCGAGGAAGATATTCAGTATGCGCGAGAGTGGACGGCGCCACAGGCCGACGAATGGGCTAAAATAGCCGCGCTTTCCGCGGTCAGACAATGGGGCATAGAGGACAGCCTTGGCGAAACCATAGATACACTCCTAAATCGCCCGGTGCTATGGAATGGTGAAGAAAAATTCCCAGACTTCGAAGCCCTGCCGGATGGTAACTACGGATACGACATCACATCACAAATGAAATCGACGCTCACCCTTTTGGACAGTCAGGGAAACGTTGCCATGAGAATCCCGCCGGGAGTACTCACGGAGCAAGACGTGAAACTTCTATCTCTGGGAAACCTTATGAGCTGGCTGAGTACTCTCCACAAACGAACCGATGGCGATTTACCCTTCATGGCCATGGTCCAGCGAGCCATATACCCAGATGAGGATTTAAACATATTATTCGGCCCGGGACGGGCAAAGAGTCACGACATAATCACCGTGTTTCGGGCACAGGAATCAGGCCCTATTCGAGTTCATTCATCTCAAATGGAGTTTGCGGATTCTCAAGCTGGCGAATTTCTCAAGGGCGTAGTGGGGCGTGCGGAAGCGAATAATGAGCATCATCGGGAATTCGCAAAACGATATGGACAGCGCGTGCGGACCCTGCTTGCGGAAGCCGGACTTGATGTGGATTCGCCGGATGTAAAACTCGCCCTTACAGATGCATGGCATCCAGCCGTTGACGCGGTGGTTCTTTCGAAGGAGGACGGCGGACGCTTTGTGACTGCCGCGGCCATGGCTAGAAACATTGTTACAAACTTATACGCGCCAGCATGGGACCCTGAGGCCGATTCCTATACAACGGCACACGAATTTATGCATATTATAACGGGACAGGGATTTACCCGACACGGCGAACTGGCCGCAGATGTGGGTTGGCTTGGATTCTTCGGAGAGGATGTATGGCCTACCGTCCATCAGTTATTGGACCTTCAGGGTCGCTTTTACGATATGCAAGTGCAGGATTTTGAGAATCCGATATCCTCGCAGGCAAGCAGCGGGTCACCCCATCGAAGCATCCCGCATGAAGAACAATGGCAGTCACAGAAAGTCCGTTTTTTAAACGAACTTAAACGAATAATGGGTGACCACTTATTCAACGCTTCGCCACAAATCAAAGAGGGAGTCGGCCCCAAGATTCGCGAGATAAACCGCTTCCTGAGCCCGTGGGTCCCGATGACCGCAGAAGAATTGGGGTGGGGTTCCACCGATATGACCGGGCCCACGCTGAGTCGCAAAAAATCCGACCGACTATCTTCTGGACGAACATGGGCGCGTGGCAAGAGTAACTCGATACTGAGAAATTCGAGCATTTCGGCCCATGCCTTTACCGAAGAATCGGAATCCGGCGATGTAAAAATGCATCAGATTGTCAAATATAACGGCAGACCAATGATTCTTGCTAACATTTCTATCCCCCACCCCACGAGGCATGCCAGAATCAACATAAGGGTTCCGTTTTTCATGAGCATCGGAGAGGACAACAGAGACGGTATCCCAATCGGAAGATGGTATCCGTTCTTCGGCATAACATCCGACAATCATTTGAGAAAACTCGGCGATAAAAATTCTCTTGTTAACTATTACAACTCATCCGAACTGCGCTCCATAGCGGAACGACTTGACGCGTCTCTTAGCGATACCGGAATAGGAAAATACCGAGGGCCACTCAACGATAAAAACATTTTTGAGATACGCAACCCCGAATTGAGATATGACGACTGGGCGGCCGGACTCCCGACACAGGACAGGCGGTTTGTTGGCATAATGAACCGAGACGTAGGAGAGATGGACCTTGATATCGTCAAAAGTGAAGGTCTCAACGAAGAATCTATCTCAAAAATATTACGCAGTGCCCCTGATTACGGCTACCAGGGCATGCAGACTCGCGAGCAGCGACATCGTAGGCTTAGACAGGCGCGAGACCCGTATACGACAAAACTTTCGTCAGGGATGGACAGAAGGCATACCGCTGCTGACATAAAAGAGAAAATTGCCGAAATATTCCACAATCCGGACGACCCCACTAAATTGCGCGTTCCAGAAGAATCACGAGATGGCCTGAGGGCAATCATAGATAGTGGAGGCTTCACCGGTTCGGCCGATACCGCATCAGCCACCGCGGCAGTAAGGCCCGTTATCGACGTTGGGGTCATGGCCATGAGCCTGTTTTACCAGCATGTCGAAGATGGTTTCGTCAACATGGACGAGCCAACGAAAAAGCAACTTGCCGAGATATTGAGATTAGTGTCCCCAGGTTTGGAGTCCGTACCGTTGACGCAGGAGACGGTCACTGCGGCCAGAAAAGCCGTTAGGGATTTTGATTTACTTCAACAAATAATAAGAAGAGACCTCGTGCCGCATGTCAGGGACGACGAAGGCATTATGAATAAACGGTCAAGGGCGGTACGCGACATCACCAGAATGATGTTTGAGAGTCGCTGGAATTTGCAGGGCGTCGGACAAAATCAGCCAGACGGTGACGGCGCGTTTCCCCGTCCGACATATACCGGTATTTTTTGGGGCGAATTTTCTCGATTGTACGACAGCGAGAACCGAACTACGGCGGCGAAGATTCCACAACCAGTACGCGATGCATGGGATAAAAGAAAGCCCCTCATTGAAGAGCATGCTAGAAAAATCAATTCACGCAAGGGCCCGGAGTACGATGAATTCACGGTAATGTTCCAGCATACCGCCCTGAAGGTTAGGGGTGTAACGAACCGTACGTCTCACAGCCCATCCGATGCAAGAAAGATGGCTAATGATTTTCTTGACAAGTATGGAGAATACGGACTGCGCGAGGCGATGCATGAAGCTCTTGGCTCACGCATACACAGCCTATCCGTCGACGCCATGGACGTAGAAAGAAAAGCAAACGAATTATTGGAGAGTAGTGTTTTGACGCCGCAAGAATACAGGGCGGCAGTTAAAGATGCGAGACGGACGATGCTGGAACCACACGGACACGGAGATGAACCAATGCATTCCCTGGTTGCGGGCAGACAGTTCAGGGGGACCTATGCGACATCATTTGGAACCGACCATGAACTATTCGGTTATGCCGTTGACGGAATACGCAAAGGCCTCATGGCGGAGCATTCCCGCGGCGAGCCATCAGAATTTGAAAATTATACATTTCGGAATTTGATTTTGACCGAAGATGAGAGATTTGATATCGTTAGCGCATACGTTAAATTCCTGGCCACCCCAACGCTAGTAAAGTCCGTCATAAATCTCTCTGAAATCCGGAAAAGTCTAGAGAAGGAATCCAGAGCCATTGACGGGATGCAGTCGTCTCCGGAAAGAATGGTGGGCCTGATTCTCGAAGGCCGACTTGGTGAAATCCCCGACAATCACATATTCATGGACATCGGACCCGACGAGGATACATCAGACACGTCGCAGGATATGAAAAATGTGACGAACGCTTTCCGCGCCGTCAGGATAAAAAATAAGAAAATCGAATTAGCCCATACTGCTGAGGTAATCAGTCGGAAAGTCAAAACTGATGCGTACAAGCAATTAATGGCCTCATCAGGCATAGAGCTCGCCACAGAAAGCCGTGCGTTAGAAACAATTAAGTCCGCGACCCCGTTGGTCACGCAGGAAGCAACAAAGATAATTTCTCTGTTTCCTTTAGGGTTGATAAATGCAGAAGGGGATAGCGGCACACCACAAAGCCGCCTAACCCATGTACAACGAACCGACAAATACGTGAACCGCAAATTGGTAGTGAAAATTAATACAAAACAGGGGAGGGCCCATGCTCAGTGGATACCGCACATGAGTCGATGGTCGTCCACGGGCGAGATGGAAGAGGGTGGCGAATACACCCAGCTAAAATTGAATAAAATGCCAGCACCGAACGACCCTAGTTACCCGAAATGGAGAAGCACGCTTATTCACGAATTGGTTCACTCCATGGAAAATGCTAACCCGCAACTAAAAATGTGGGAATATGCATTTTGGACCCATAGACGCAAGGGGGAAAAACTTCAAAAACTAAAGAAGCTAACTGGCTGGAGCTACGGACCGTCGGAAGTGGCAATTAAGGACGAATGGCCAGATGCATATAGCGGTAGATTCTATGGTACTTACGGCGGGGGTTTGCCCGAGCAGCAAAATTACGAAATACTAAGTACCGGACTTGAGCGACTATTGGGCAACAAGTCTTGGAATGACCCAGAGTACGAGGCTTTTGTCATGGGTATTTTGATGCTCGCTAATCGGCTTGAAGTCGCATGGGAAAAACCAGAAAGTTTGCCGGAGCCGCCAGGGTCATCTGATGCTGTACGCTTTAATCGGGAATAGACATGACGAACAGAGACGGCAAGCGCATCAAGCCATTCGTACTGGAGGGACGGAGTGGTGGCAGGGCGTATACCGCAACGCAAGACCATAAGACGTGGACCTTTTTCCCTGAAGACCTAGATGATTTCGCCAAACTCCAAATAGACATACCAATGGTAAGTTTTGCAAATACCTACATCAAACCAGACCTATCAAGCGACGACCCCGTTCTGTCGAGCGGTGCGGCCAATTGGATTATTGCAGAATTCATACAACGGACAACACGACCACCCCATATCATTAATTGGCATATGAGCGGGGGCGACGATAACGCACATTCTGACTATTATGATGAAAATGACGATGAATCTAATATCGTTTACTAGGGTCCGACAGAAGGAATAACCCGTATGACAATTAAGAAAAACACTGAACCGGGAATTGCTAAGGACGATATCAAAAAATACATGGCCTTTTTCTCAGAAGAAGAACAGAATGATATTTATGCCGCAGAAACGTCTGAGGCGTATTCGGAATTCTCGGGAAACAAAAAACCACCGCGCCGCGACCCGGATAAAAGCATAAAGAAAACCCGAATCAGGAAACCAAATAATGGCTAATTTTGATGATGAGCAAGATGAAATGCTGGATTATTTAAACGAATACCAACGATACATTCGCGACTATAACGGTGTACCTGAAGATTTTGATGACTGGATGTCGTCGACTAATGAGAATTTCCGAAGAAGGGGTAAAAAACCCATCAACCGAACGAGCAAACAAAAAGAGACGGGCGCCAAATGACAACTCCATTTTCCAATATCGACGACAAAGAGGAAGATACCATTGCGTCAGCTGACAGCAAATTTCAACATGACGAAAACGAAACGTATATGAACTTTATGGCACGATTGGCATTTGAGTCACGAAGAAAAAATGAATCACCTAGCGCCGTTCGCACGCAGGGCAAAAACGAAACGGACTAGGTAGTCGCTCGCGACTATTCACTCTCGTCCCCCGTTCGGTGGGTTGTGATTTCATCTAATAGTTCATCAACAGCGGGGTTGTAATCCATTTTGCCAAGCGAGTCTTCTGTCTTGCTGAGCAAAAGTTGGGCTTTAGCCCCTTCCGTTTGCAGCCGTTTCACTTCGTGTTTTAAATGCGTTATTTCTCTACTCAATTCCGCAGTGGACACCATGTGCATATCGACTAGGGCACTGTAGCGTCCCCTCTCGTGCTTGTATAGTTCCGCATCATTCATTTGCTGTCTCCTGTCTGTTTATTGGGAATAAATGTTCCGCCACCGTAACGGATGAGATGTTGAACCTCAAACTTTTGTAGCCGCGCCACTTCTGCTTGTAGCCGTTCCATGTGGTCAGCCCACCTGCGCAAATTCGCGGGTGTTTCCACGAGCGGTGCGACACTCTCCAGCGCATCAGCGAAACCGCGCATCTCGGCAACAACATCTACACTCACTTCGTTCGTGTTCTCACTCATTGCTGTCTCCTGTCATCAGTGCCGCATACTCCTGTTTGTAAATGCTGGCGTATTCATCTTCGTGATTATGCTGAAGAACTGCACGACTCCGTCGGCGTGCCTCCTGGCGCATTTTTGTAACTCGACGACTTTTCTCTCCGTCGGCATCACTTAATCGCGGCCGACCCCGCTTGATTTTGGTTTTTTTGAGTTTGACATACTGGGAGACCATAGTAATGCGTTCCTATCGATAGTAGTTGCGGATATTTGATTTAGTACCTTCATGTTAAGGGGTGTTTTAAAAAAAGCAACATTAAAGGCAAAATTTATTAAACCACCCTTTTATGGCGCTAATACGGTCCGCGGCCAGATGGGGTATACTCGATATTACCGTGGATACGCTTAATCAGTACCTTGTTGATTTTTCCAAACGCTCCAAACACGACCCATTCCTTAAGGTCTCGGTCCAAGAAGTTATTGACATTCTTTTAGATATACGGTCCGAAATGATTGAAAAACCCCAATTGGAGCAATTGGATTTTACGCCGAGCCCCATAGGGGAATCCCTGCTCGTTGGTTAACGGGCCCCCCTACGCTAACCTGAGATAACATAACCACACCAAAGGACGGACTCAATATATGACTACGGTACTCAACGGCCATTCGGCTCGCTACTACGGCGATGGAGACGACACATTCAGCAGAACCGAGTGGGAAGCGACACTTTGGAAGACGCTACGGAGCACCTATGAGCTCAAGGAAGCCCTTGACCCGAATTTCGCTGCTCCTGATTACGAAACAATCGTCGAATGCGAAGAGCAATTACAATTGGCTGGGCTAACTCGCACCTACCGGCAATAATAAAAAAAGCCCTGTTCCCGTGTCTCTCGCACGGGTTTAACAGGGCCTTTTTATTTTTAAGCGTTACGCCTTAAAACGGCTCGTCCTCTACGCCGGCGCTCGCCATTGCTGGAGCCGCGCCCGGTCGTGCGCGTCGGGCTGACGACGACGCACTTGCGCCCTGTCGGGCTGGCTGGGATGACTCGCCTTCAGCGCGTGGCGCACGCCTTGTCACGGCTTCGATGCTGCGGGTGTTAATCGCTATGTCGTCCGCAACCAATTCAAACGCCGAACGCTTATTGCCGTCCTTGTCATCATAGGAACGCTGCTCTAAGCGACCGACACAGATGCAACCGACTCCTTTTGACAGGGTCTTTGCGGCGTTTTCTGCCGTGTAGCGCCAAGCGACGATATTGAAGAAGGACGCTTTTTCTTGCTTCTCGTTTGCGTCGTTGTACCAAACGTGATTGACCGCGATTGAAAACGCCAGTCGTGCCTGCCCACTTGATGTGAAGGTAAGCTCCGGGTCTGCCGTAACGTTCCCTATGAGGAACGCTGGTGAATTATTCATTATGTTCTCCCTGATATCCGATGGGAAGCATGATTGCCTCCCTCGGTAATACTAGCGTCGGTCTGCTAGGGTTACAACATGCCCATGAAACCCGATGAAGCCCGTCTGGAAATCCTCAAGCACCTATTTGATGTCCTGTACTACTTCCACGCGGAGGAGGACACGATGTCCGAGGAGGAATTGGATGACCTCAGAATTGACCTGGCTGACATAGCGGACCTCGTGGGGGTATCGTTGGGTCTTGAGGTAGTTTCAGTTGATGATGACGGCGTGATAACCGTGACGATGAAACCCACAGACATAGAGGCCTTCATAGAAAGCTTGCTCAATCAGACAATCATTGGCGAGGGCAAATCCTAAAACCCTTGCGTGATAAGGGTTTCGCGGCAAAAGTTGCAAACCCCAACAGCATTTGATAAACTAGTGTTACCCGAGAGATTCAAAACATAGGCAGGTGCTACTAGTAACCTGTTGTCCTATCCGCAGAAGTCCAGGAGAATTAAAATTGAAACCACGAACAAAATTGGCCATTGCTATACCCGTATTAGCCCTAGGTCTATCCTTGCCAGTAGAAGCGCTAAGTCCTGCCATAGTCGTAACAGCCGACCGCATAACCGTAATAGCCGCAATCCCACCGACCCCCGCCAGGTACGTCCCTGATGCCATTTCTGTGCTTGGGTGGGTTCCTGAATCGGCGCCCATCACCGCCAAGCAGGTGTCGGCGCTGAGTCGTATCCCAAAGGACAAGGAACAACGATGCCCACAGTTTGAGTCGGCGTTCAAGCAGTACGGACTGGTTCCGGTGGAGGTGTTTTCCTATATCGCATATCGGGAAAGTCGCTGTCGGATTAAAGCCATTAATATCAGATGGGATGCACGGGGCAATATCATCTGGGCACTTAACAATGACAAGTCGTATGATTCCGGGATTTTGCAAATAAATTCTACGTGGAAAACTGTCACCCGTAAAGTATGTGGGGGCGGGATTGACCTGCTGATGACACTTGATTGTAATCTTAAGGTGGCGAAATACCTATTGGATAACGGCGGGCTTCGTCACTGGAGCATAGGTGGCTGATGCTGCTCGTTCTGGCTATCGGGCTTCATCTATTGACAGTTTATTTGCTGTCCGTTCAAAGATAGTTGCTTATTTCGTAGAACGCTCCTATAGTTGCGGTATGAACCACATACTAATTTTATCTATCGCAGTTTTTGTAGCATCATGGATGGTGGCGACTCGTGGGTAACTATGAACCGCGCTACGACCTGGGTGGGTCCGAAGGCTGGGATAAGGATTTAGAACACGGCCTCCTCGGAGAAAACCTCGTTGAAACTTTCCGAAGGGATGTCGCAGCCGGTTCCTTCGAAGTCAAAACTGATAAATATCACAACGGGCGTATGGTCGTGGAGACAGACCAAAATCCAGGCGGTAGAGGGTGGAAGGAATCCGGCATTAACGTCACTGGGGCCATATGGTGGGCCTACGTTCACAACCTGGACGGGGGGATGACTATTGTGAAAGTCGAGCGTTTGAGACGCTACATAGACATGGGGGTGAAGTCGGGGAAATTGCACAAGAGGGACTTCGCGGAAGGTACCGAGAATCCGACGCGAGGCTATCTGCTGTTTCCGGATGCTGTTAAGGATTTACTGAATAATCCACTATATAACGCCCCCGAAGAATACGACGACCTCGGAACCGAGGAGCGGGTATGAACATGAGCACCATACGCGAACGCTATGCCGGCTACGAAGCGGATGACGGAGAACCATTTGTCTCTGACAACTCAAACCCGTGGACGGGAGGCGGGTGGACGCCCCTGATTAACGCTTGTCATCTGGAGTTGGTTGCAATAGACCCCGATTACAAAATAAATCGCATAAAAGAAAAGTTCGGCGGACTCCGATACTCCTTTATCGCATCAAAAGATGAACTCAACGAATCCATGTGGGCGGTGACTACCAAATACGAATCGGTATCATTCTCCACCTGCGAGATATGTGGCCGACCCGGAGTATTAATCGAGACAGACACTGACTGGATAAAAACGGCGTGCGCCGAACACGCGCGAGCGTTTGACATTTAGGGCCATTAGCTCAGTGGTCAGAGCAGGGTGCTCATAACGCCTTGGTCGTAGGTTCGATACCTACATGGCCCACTAACATAGACACATTAAATTTCGAAAAGAGTTCTGGTGAGCCGTAAAAAGAAAAGGAAGGGGGGTGGAAAGAAAAAATACAAACAGGAATATATCCGCAGGCCAGAAGAAGTCATCAACAGGGGTGGACCCATAAGGGTAATAAAAGCCGACGGGACAACATACGTGATTCCGGCAGAGAAAGTAAATGTTCCAAAACCAACCCGCCGTCCGCCTGTGCGTAGGGGCCACGCCATATAGTGACAGGGGATAGACTAGACACAACTGAAAGGAAATAGGCAAATGGACTTCGACAAATTAATGAAACAGATTGATGTGCTCGGCGCGAAAATCAAAGTCAAGCAGGACCAGCTTGATGTGTTAATAAATCAACTAAATTCACTTGTTGACGACACGTGGAATCGTCGCGACGAAATAGACGGGGACCTTACTGCGGGCGTTTAATAAAATCGAATATCAGTTGCGTCGTAGAAACGTCATCTAAAACTTCAGTACCATCTACTGCTGCATTAACTACGGAGCGCTTACGTTCAATTAGGTCGTAAATCTTTTCGTCTATGGTATTCGCCGTCAACATGTAGGTCGACGTGACGGAGCCCATTTGCCCGATGCGATGAAGACGACTGTATGTTTGGTCGACGTCGGCCGGCGTCCATGGCAACTCGACGAAGAGACATTCTTGCGCGGCGGTTAAAGTGTGGCCAGTTTTTGCTGCCTGTATCGACAAAACAATAACCGGAGCCTCTTCAGCCGACAGGGTTTGGAATTTTCTCTTATGTTCCTCTACCTCTTCGACGGTCATGCCGCCCTGTATCCGCAAATTGCCAAACTTTTTGGCAAGCGCATCGACGACGTCCCTATGGTGAGCGGCGACAACAACTTTCCTGCCGTTTTCCACGCGCTCCCGTATCCACTCTTCAGCAATCGGCATCTTCGCACGAGCCGAGAGGCGTCTCAACACGGATAGTTTCACCAAGTGCTCGTTGCTCTCCGCTCGTATGCGCGCGTAGACGGCCGCAGAGTACGGCGATGTTCCTAGCTCGACGGCTATCGCCGCCGCTCTGTCTGAAATATATTTGATGATGTCGAGTTCCGCCTTAGCGTATTCAAGCATCCCCGCAGCGGTCCCCTCGACGACAATCGTGCTGTGGATTACTGGGGGTAGTTCTGATAACACCTGTTCTTTGGTGCGGCGTATATAGCAATTCCCACGCAGCCTGTCATTCAATTCATCGAGATTAGAATTACCGCTTATATTCCACTGGCCAAAACTATCTCGAAACGCACCGCAGTATCTACGATAGAAACCCCAGAGGCCGCCAAACTCCTTGAGCTTTCCTAGGATTTCCAGTTGGGCGGCGTACTCTGCCGGCCTGTTTGTTACCGGCGTGCCAGTGAGGCATAAAACTATCGCATCTTTCGGTGCCTTTTTAGTCAGCCGAACTGCGGATTTGGTTCTCTGGGCGGTGTGATTTTTACAATAGTGACTTTCGTCGAATACGTATGACCTATGACCCATCAAACGAGTCTCCCATGTCACTAAATTGCTATAACCAATAACGACGACGTCGTAGTCCTCCATTGCGGGGAAATCTTTCCGGTTTCTAACAACGGCAACCCGTTTATCTGGTAACCACTTCTTGTATTCGGCTTGCCATGTGAGAACCAGGTTTGGCGGACACACAACGACCACTGGGTAAACGTCATCCGTGCCGCTGGAGTATTCAATTGTTGCAATCGCCTGTAAAGTTTTACCCAAACCCATGCCGTCAGCTATGAAGGTGCGTTTCGCCTTAGCCGCGTAAGCCACCCCAGCCCTCTGATATGGAAATAATGTACCAGTAATCGTCGGGATGAAGATTTCGGCGTCTACAGAGCGTGACGCATCGCGCAATTCCCCTAAATCACGCGTCACAGAAGCCGCCATGCCCTTGACGACATCATCTACCACTAAAGAAAATGATTCCGCAAACCCTATTACGTCATTTATCGACGCCACAGGGGCCCTCCACGCGTGTGAGGGGCTATCCCATGTGATTCCGGGGATACGCTTCACTGCCGCGACGACTACACGCTCATATGGGAACCTCAAACACAGCGTTCCGCCATCATGGGAGACCCCACCAACAGGCACCGGCGGAACGGTGAGCTTTAATATGTCATCAGAGATAACAAAATCATACTTACTAGCGAATACTCGGGCTTCAGCCACCGACGTAGCAGGTATCCGCCACAATTTCGCCCCCTTATCCCACCGAGCCCCCTTAATCGTCTTAATATCAGCCACCTGCTGAGGGTCGTAAGGGAAACTTAGGGCCAAATGGTCCCCATCGATATATACCTGCATATTGACAGCATAACCGATAGACTTTCCCCATGACCATATTCGGACGAAAAAAACAAGAAGGCAACATCGCCGACGACACGCAAGACCAGCTTGCCGACTACCAGCGAAGCATGATTCCTCACCTAAGAGCCATTGAAAGCAGGCTCTCTCGCGCCGAATTACAAATAGGTGTACTGGAAGACGAAATCCGCCGTTTAACCTTCTTAGAGAAGCCCCTAGAGGGCACTAAGTCACTAGGAAGCATGCTCCCCAGCATCAAAGACCTCGCCTAGACAATGCGCCGCACCCCCCTCTACACCTGCTGCGTCTGCGGCCTCGACATCGACCCCGCAGGAGCTCTATCCGAGCGACTCGTCACCGCCTGGCTCAAAAGCAACTCAAAAACAATATCCAGCGTCGAAGACGAGCTTTACAAATATAAACACCAGTTCTGTAAAGAAAAAGCAAGCGAATTCGTTCAAGACGCGATGTTCTGATATGTGGGTTGTCTGTTGAAGATTTGCAGAGACTGCCTACTCCCCAAATCTCTCGATAAATTTCATAAAGATGCGGTAGCCAAAGATGGTCTACGAGGTCAGTGCAGGTCCTGTGTGTCCATTTACCGCCATGCCGACCGTACCGCCAACCCTGAAAAAAAACGTGCCTACGACCGCAGGTGGCGTGCCGCTAGCCAAGGGAAATCGCTCAACACTTATCGTAAATGGTGTGCGGCAAACTCCGAAAGAGTGCGCGGATACGGGAGTGCGTGGCGTGTTGCCAATCGCGAACAGGCTGTCGCCGCGACTCGCAAATGGCGCGCCGGCCACCCCGAGATGGTGCAGATGGACAGGTACCGCCGACGAGCGCGAGAAAAGAAAAACGAAGTTTTCGTCATTACATCCGAAGAAATCAAACGACTACTACGACGGCCCTGTTATTTGTGCAATACTTCACCCAGCACAACAATTGACCATATCATTCCCGTCGTCCGTAACGGTAGGCACTCAATCGGAAACATCCTAGGTGCCTGTAGGAAGTGCAACGGGAGCAAGCATGACAAGCTCCTTGTTGAATATCGACGATACCTGATGCGCGCCCAGGCCTCGCCGTCTATCCGATTAACGAATAAATTCTAGTCATACGGAAAAGCAAAGCCCATTCGCGTTTTTTTTTTCAAAAGTGGCATATGGACGTTTTGCAAATATCGCGCGCCGCCTTTCTCTAAATACTCTGGATAGATTTATCCGGGTGCACCACGTCACCATATGTAATTTCTGTGAGAGCACTATCATCTATGGGACTAGTAGGTGTGTTGGTGTCTCGGTTCTGGATAGATTTATCCGAGAGTTGGGATAGACATAATTTATATAGCTACCCCCCTCCCGTCATAAAAAGGGAAAACAACAACCACTCACAGTGGGCACATCAAAAAGCTAATCTCAAAGCAAACCCTAAAAGCCGACCCTAAAGAACAGCACTCAATACCCATGCCAAAAGCCAATCCAACAAGCTAATCCCACAACAACAACCCGTGACCGCAACCGCATCACGGAGAAGCCGTGGATGGAAAGAGCGGACTGAGCCGACATCGAAAAATACCCTACACACGAAGGACACAAAAGACGGACACCGGAAACGACACCACCGCCAATGAACGGTGCCACAGCCACCACAAATAAAAGGCCCCCGATTTTACTCGGGGGCGGGTAGGGCTGGTGACGGCCAAAGGGCCGGTTGAGTCCTGACCAAAGTATAGCCCACCGAACCCGTAGAAACAACACCGCCGCCACAAGAAAGAACACCGCCGCCGGCCACTTTGGATAGATTTATAGTAAATAATACAAACATCAAAAATTTCTGACACGCGTCCCCCCCCACACGCAGCGCGCCCTTAAAAGTTCGACGGGGCTCTAGGACTCAATGTGTACATCACCATCAGCAGGGCAGTATTGGCACACATCATCATCGTCATCATCATTGTGGTGTGTACCATATTAGTCTCCGTGATATGCCTTGTAGAATCCAGAGCAAGGCTCATACTCGCACTTGATTCCATTGGCAAGGTCGCTTTGAGTGAACCTCTCCGCGAAGTCAAAGTCGGTACAGGACTCTGAACAGAAATATGAAGTGTCTGTGTCTGTGCTCATTGTGTTGCCCCCTGCTGTTGTCGTGACGCTTACAAGTTGTCGGATTCAGGTGAACGCGAACCGTACACCGCGCCATTCATCAACCACCACGCATCGTACGCCGCGTACCACGCTTGGTGCTTATCGTCGCGTGTAGCCTTGTCTGAATCAAGATAGGCATCTCGCGCCCTATCTACGTCATCTCGCAATTCCGCGACCGTCTTTATTGTGCTCATTGTGTATGCCCCCTGTGTTGTTGTTGGTATACCCACCCTACCCCTACGGCAGGCAGAATATTCCCACCACCACCACCACCACCACCACCACCACCACTCATCACCACCACCTCACATCATCATCATCATCATCATCATCATCATCATCATCATCATCATCACCGCAAGTGCTACGGGTTGCTACGGGTAGTACACCCCCATACATACATACATACATACATACATACATACATACATCACTACCCCCTACCCAATCACCCTCTCACCCTCGTCACCTCACCCCCATCATCACCCACCTCATCACCTCACCTACCTCATCACTACCCCCCCGTCATCATCACCCTCACCCACCTCATCACCCTCACCCACCTCATCACCTCACCTACCTCATCACTACCCCCACGTCATCATCACCCTCACCCACCTCATCACTACCCCCACG
>JBDNIH010000072.1:0-5066 GCA_041688385.1 Bacteroidia bacterium | reverse complement strand
GACCGCATCAATGACCACCATTTGACGCGGGCTGAGAAACAGGTCGCACGCGTCAAATCGGACAGGAGCTGATTGTGGGATTCTGGCATACCGGATACGCTGAATTTCACGAGTATTCCGGGCTAGAGGACTTCGTCTATAGCCCGCCACCGCCAGTGCGCTATGTCTGCGAATATTGCTCGGCAAGCTTTGCCGAGCTAGAGGAATTGCGCCGACACCGCTTCGAAAACCACCCTCTGCGACAGCCCGCGCTGTGGCTGCGAGGGCGGGCCGTCGGGGCATTGCCCGTGACTGTGCTCTCGGCGTTACGACCAGATGACGTGGTCGTGGAGGACGCGACCCGATGCACGCTGAATGGCCAAGGCGTCGCTGTGAACGAGATTGGGACGCGCCTGGCTCGGATGTCTCGCGAATTCATCGCGCTGGAGCTTGTTAATGACGGAGCCGTCTCGCGATACGTGCTGGACTTTCGTATTGCTAAAGAGGAGCATCTGGCCAGCGTGGAGGAAGCGTTCTTGCGCATGGCTCGCGACCGGGTATTGACCATCGACTCTCTCAGCCGCTTCATACAAGACTGCCGAGCGTTTGATGACGCTATGCCGTACTGTGACGGTATCTGCCATTACCTGTATGGAGTGATGGCCAAGGAGAAGTCAGCCGACAGTGGGTTGAGTCAGGGGAAATACGTCGAACGTTTTGTACGTGCCAGTGATGAGCTCGCCGGGTTCAACCGCTACTTGGCCCGCAGTATTCGGGCATTGGTGGCTTTTCACTTTAACCAGTTCGACGACGCGGAGCTCTTGGCCCCAGAGGGCGGCGCGCTACGTCAAGCTGCGGGGGCATTTGCTGGTCTATTGCAAGGCCTGCCGTGGCACTATGAGGCCGCGTTTTCGCCGTCGCTGGGAAGTGCAGTGGAATACCTACTGACTGACCAGGATACGCTTCAGGTCTTGGGCGATGCAAGCCATGGCCTAGTTGGACTGAAGGACCGCTCAGAGGAACTAAAGGAGCACCTGCGACGAGCTTCCATTGGCTATGACCGGTTAAAGCGTGTTCTTCTGGCTGTTGAGGCCTTGGCCGAGAAAAAAGACAGTGAATCGCATGCAGCCGCCCGGCGTTTGGCCAGAGAGATGGCAGGTCAACCCGATACCCGCGCCTGGGCCGAAGCAATGCTCGAGCGATTGAGAACACTATGAAAAACAAATATATAAAGCGACCAGTCCAAATCACTAATGTCACAACGGGTGAAACTCGGATGTCAGAGCCAATGCCAGTCTATGCACCTGCGGCACAGGGTATTTCTGCGGAGGTTTCTGAACAGTCCGCGCTGAATCCGGCAACCGAGACCACGCCGACTTCGGCAGAGGGTGAGATGATTTCTTCAGCATTGGACGGGTTGCGGCCAGAAGCAAGTCAGTCTGAGGCCGAGTCGACAACCGCTACTCCGGAATCCGGTGGGGTTCAAGCCGCACCGGAGGGAAGCGGCAAGTCGAACGCCAAAGGTAAGGGAAAGGGAGCAGCCGCCAGCAAGCCCAAAGTGTCTATAGAAACTTTGGAGCAGTTCATCGCGCATGCGTTTGTCCAGAAGGGGCGCCGGATTAGGCTGGATTCGAAGACAGAACGTCTTATCGCACGGAGTCCCCGTCTGGCTGATGCAACTATGAATGCTCTATTTGCGCTGTCTGACTTAGACACACGGCTGGCAGTGCCCCGGCAGCTACTACTCGTCAGCCGTGAGGTGGGGGGGTTTCCGGCCCTTCGAGAGGCCCTAAAGAGTTTTGTCGCGGAGGTGATGTTGAGGCATCCGATTTTTGCAGATGCAGACTTAAGGGCGGTGGTGCGGAACCTGCCGGCTGCTTCAGGTGCTGAGTTGGCACTGAAGCGTGTTGCGAACTACATGCCCCCTTCCACCGAAGGTAATGAGGCCCTTAAGCCTGCCGAGTTACAAGAATTACGGCGGAACGCTTGGCAACTGCTGGTTACTTGGCTCGCGACCAGCAGGGGATTAAACCTGGAGGCCTTGGCAAATCTCCTGTTCCAAGCCGTCTGGTCGCCGGCGGCGCGCGAGTTAGATGATGACAACGCCCGGCTTCGCGCTCTGACGGAAATTGAACATTCAGCAGGGGTGGGGGTGGCTTGCGAAAAGTTCCGGCAGAACGTCATCGATGCTGGCTTTGCATGCGACCAGGCCCAACGCGAATCGGCAGGCCTGCGCGAAGTCGAAACTGAACTCCGGCTGCAACTACAACAAGTGGAGACCGAACGGAACGCCCTAACTAATGAGCTACAGGAACTGAAAGTGAATAGCACCAGTGAGTTAGCGGATGCGCGAAAGCAGCATGAGGTGGAGCGCACACACCTTCGACATGACCAAGAACAACTGCGTGGGCGGCTTATACGTCGACTGGGTGACAGCATCGAGATGTTGGAAGTTGGGTTGACGGCGCTGCGAAACAAAACGCCTCGGACCGAGGTCATGGTAGAGCGGGCGGAGCATGTTATCGATGCCTTGCGCGCCGAGGACGCAAACCTAAAGGAGGAATGAGCAAATGACTGTCATAGGCTTTGATTTTGGGACGACCAACAGCTTGGCGTCTGTCGTGGTGGGTGACTCGGTCATCACCTTTTTAGATAACGAACAACCGATTCCTTCAGTGGTCAGTTTTGAAGGCGGCAAGGTAGAGGTCGGGCGCAAGGCCCACGACAAACTTACGGGAGCAGGTCTCGGCGTCCAGGGCAGCATCGTGCGTTCTCCAAAGACATTGCTAGGCCGTAACGAACTCATTATCGACGGAGTGCGCCGGGACCCAGTGCAAATGGTCGAATATGTGCTTGACCATGTGCGGCGTTTCGTTTTGCAGACCAAAGCCGGCAGGGACCTGAAGATGGACCGCGTGGTCGCGACTATCCCTGTCAACATGGAGGGGCGCCGCCGAGCGTTGTTGCGCCAAGCGTTTCGCCAAGCAGGCATGAGTGTGGTTCAGTTCGTACACGAGCCGCTCGCGGCGTTGTATGGATATCTCCGCACTTCAGATGGAACTACCGACTTGGTGAAGCGCTACGACGGCAAATTGATACTGGTCTTTGACTGGGGGGGCGGCACCCTAGACCTTACCCTGTGTCGCGTACTCGACGGGCTGCTTGTTCAGGTAGCCAACGATGGAACAGAAGAGGTCGGTGGCGACGTCTTCGACGAAGAACTGCGCAACGAGATGGAGCGCCGTTCCCGCGCGACCCAGAACTTGGGTGACGATGTTGAGGTCCTCCCAGAAGCACGAAAGCGCTTGCTGCATGAATGTGAAAATGTAAAGATTCGGCTCAGTGACCGTAGTACCTGGAATGTATATGTCGACTCTTTCTACCAGAGTGAGGACCAGTCTGTATTGCAGGTAAATTTGTCGCGCGATGACCTCCAAGTTGTCGTCGGCCATCTGGTACGCAAAGGCGTAGCACGCATCGAACGGCTGCTTGAGCGTGAGGGCTACTCGACGGCTTCTGTGGAGCTTTGCCTGGCTACCGGTGGAATGGTGAATATGCCGCTGGTCAAGAACCGGCTGGAGGAGCTGTTTGGTCCTGGGCGAGTCCACATTTCGCGCCGCAGTGCCTCAGCCATTGCTGAAGGGGCCGCTTGGGTGGCCCATGACAATGCACGATTGCATTTGGCTAAAAACGTTGAACTGACCCTGGCTCGCAATTCATACATGCCCCTGTTGCCGGCTGGCTTATCGATGCCGGTGGAGCGCGAGACGAGGAGCGAGCGCTTCTCACTCTACTGTGTTGACCCCAGTGATGGTCATGGCAAGTTCAGCCTGGTAAGCCCGCACCGGCCTGGCCCTCTAGTTCTGCCAGATGACAAGCGCCGCTCACTGTGTCACATGGTTTTGAAAGTCGATGGAAAGGCTAAACCTTTTCGGGAGCGGTTAGAACTAAACGTGAGCATCAATGAAGACTTGATTTTGAAAGCTGAAGCTTGGTCTTTGAATCAGAAGGGGCGGGTAGAACATGAGGTACATGACCTTGAATTTGCCCTAGCTACTCCTGGGGCAAATAGTGGATGGCTACTTGTAGGCCTTTTAGACGAAGCTGCCGGTTCCGGCGGTAATTACGAACAAGGCGAATTGGTGATGCGCTCAAATCTCGCGTCGCGCGAAGACGAGAGCCTCGTACCTGGCGAGGTGATGTACAAGTTTGACCATACCTATTTCTGGACCCATACCAACAGGCGGCCACCTGAGATTCAAGTGGAAGAGCACCTTTACTACCAGCCTTGCGTTTACTGCAAGCGGTCGTCCAATGACCCTCTATGTCAATGTGCTACACCTCAGTCGTCCCGGGCTCAGTTGAGTTTGAGGCCCAGAACATGAGTGCTAGCTTGCTGACGCTACTTGCTGAGGCGGTTGCTAAAGCTGGTGAAGGTAACAGCCAGACGACCACTCCCGCGGCAGCCGTATTGTGGACCGACAAAGAGCGGTATTGGCAGAAAGCCCTTGCTCGGCTCCATCAGGCGCTTCCGCAATTACTCGTTTTGGGCGAACACAACGAAGGCCAGCACTCAGGCCCATCTATTTGGCTGAAGTGCGCGATTGCTGGTGTGATTGAAGCGGTACATCCTGCAGTCATACCAATTGTTTATCTACCTGGTGTTAGCCGCGCAGATTTGCGGGCAATTGAGGATTGCCCCAGATTCTTGCAACCCTTAGCAGAGCTGCAGTACCGCGGTGTTTTTTGGAGTCAGGCAAACGGCAAAGATTGGTCCCCAAATGCTTTCCTCACTTCAAAAAATGGAGGGCTTGGCATTGATGTTGCCCAGGACCGAAATTCTCAGGACGCGCTTTTAAGAGCAATTGATGCAGGCATTTTGCTTGGGCGAACAGTTGCAGAACTGCAGGGCGTACATATAAATGCGGCGTGGCTGGACGCACTGCTAGCGCCCAATCCAACGCGTGATATTTTGGTCTGGCTAAACGACCCCGCTGCAACGCAGGCGATATGGACGAGCGACCACTGGAACATCTTTCGTGGCCGTTGCAGTAAAGACTTCGGATTTGACCCAGACACCGATGGAG
>JBDNIH010000318.1:0-10539 GCA_041688385.1 Bacteroidia bacterium | reverse complement strand
ATTTTTAAACGAATCCGTTTTCCCCTTTAGTCCAGCATACATATCACTACCATTTAAAAGAAAAGACCAAATAATTCCCCATTCCTTTCGCATTTTATCACACACTACAATTGGCAAGCCCAATGCTGTATTTTGTTCTAAAAGTTTATCCAAGTTCATAACTGCTAAATCAGGAGATAAACTATTCATTTTACCATTTGATTTAGTAACCACCACGGGCCATGAACTTCTAAGCCAAAAGCTTCAGCCGTGCGCCTAATTGCCCTGTCTGAACTTAATAAAATTGCTTGCATATGCCTCGCTGCGAGTAATGCCGAACAATCTTTGTCAGAACGCATGGGTTTGTTTTTTTTTGCAAATCAGCCATATCCTGCATGTCTTGTTTATCAAAGTTCACTAGTTTCAATTCATCCGAATTTAAATATGGCTCTTGCAAGCGTTTCTGCTGTTCGTATAATTCATTTTTAACATCAAGTGCACACGACAATAAATTTAAAACATGACCATCACAGGTCTATTCACTTTTTTCATAATTCGCAATGGCAGCATGACCTAGCTTGCCCTCCATAGCTTCGGTAAGTTCACGCAGGAAGAACTGCCTAAGCAATCTTGCGGATCTTAAGCGTTGTGCAAATATTTCTTTCCTGTATTCATTAGCTTAGGTTTGCAAGCGTAATCAAATACTTCAATATTGTACACTTATAAAAGAGCTATTACACCGATTTACAAGGACAAAAACCATTTATTTTGTATGGGTTTTTGTACTGCTTCTTAATTCGCCTTTTATTGAAACCAATTTCACAAGTCATCATTTAATCCCCGTCAACTCAAGCGATTCTTGTACTATTCACCCTTCTTCCCGAACTTAATGCCATGAAAGCACTCCCCTTTTCGCTGTTAGTCTTATTCAGTCTTTGTCGGTTTGATTCCGTACACGCACAAATCACCCTCGACCAAACCACCGTAGATACGACCACCATCCTCTCCGGTATTGATATTCCATGGGAGATACTGTGGGGCCCAGACAACCACATCTGGATGACGGAAAGGTATGGACGTATCAGTAGGGTAAATCCAAATACAGGAGCACAACAAGTCCTCATTGGCTTAACTGATGTATTGGCTACTGGTGAGTCGGGATTACTGGGCATGGTTTTGCACCCTAATTTTGTTGATACGCCTTGGGTATATGTGGCCTATACCTATTTACAAGGCTCGGCCATACGCGAACGTATACTTCGGCTCAACTACAACCCGAGCACGGCCACCCTTAGCCGGGCCGACACCTTACTTGAAGGTATTCCGGGGGCTTCTACCCACAACGGTTGTCGGCTCCTCATCACACCCGACCGCAAATTGTTGTTCACAACGGGTGATGCACAAAACCAAGCCGCAGCGCAAAACCGGGCATCGCTCAGCGGCAAGGTACTCCGTATGAACTTAGATGGCAGCCTACCTGCCGATAATCCCGACCCAGCTTCCCCGCTTTGGAGTTTGGGTCACCGCAATGTGCAAGGCATGGTGCTGCACCCAAACGGCAAAATTTACCTCAGCGAACACGGCCCCAATACCGACGATGAAATAAACATCCTCTACCGAAACCGCAACTATGGCTGGCCCGATGTGAGCGGCCCCTGTGATGCCCAAAGCGAACAATTTTTCTGCTTCACCAACGGAGTCGTTGAGCCCATTGCCTGGTGGACGCCGACCATTGCCCCCTCGGATTTGTTGTGGTACGACCATCCAGCTATTCCCGAACTGCAAAACCGCTTGTTGCTTACGACCCTCAAAAACAAAAGAATCTACAGCCTCGAGCTCTCCGCTTCCGGAGATAGTGTAATTGGTCAGCGGCAGTGGTTCAACAATGCTTTCCAGCGCATCCGCGACATCTGTACCGATGAGGAGGGCAATATATTTGTCGCCACCAATGGCCAAAACTGGAACAACGATGCCCCTTTTACCCACCGCATCGTCAAAATCAGTAATCCTGCTTTTGTGCCGACGGGATTTAAAGGTCAGCGCATAAACTTAGCCGTCCGAGTTTATGGCAATAAGCTCAGCCCAGAAAGCCGTTTGCTAGCCGAAGAAAGTGCGCTGGGGGCTCAAGTACTACTTTACGATGCTACCGGTCGATTGCTAAAAAACCACCTTTTGACTGAAACAACCTTAACTATTGGCGCTTGGTCGTTGAACAGCGGTGTTTACCAGCTCATTGTTGTAAAAGGGGATAAACGAGCTGTTTTTCGATTGATAGCTCCTTAATCGAGGCGTTTAAAGCGAAAATAATTCAGTTTTTCTCTACCAGAAATCGCGCTTATGCTGGCCACCAAAGAATCGCTGGCAGTAAAGGTATAGACAATACGCTGGGGGTAATCGTGTTCAGGATTTTCGAACACCCATTTTTCTGGGCTGTAGCTTACCAGTTTAAATTTAACCGCTTTTCCTCCATTCTGGCCAGCCGTTGTGGCTTCATAGTAGTAGTTTCCTTCGATTTCCAAAAGCCGGATGTTTTCTACGGCCGAGGTGTCCCTTTTGCGGATGATGTACATCGCGCCAGCATGGTAGCTTCCCTTTTTCTCCCACTTTTCTAGAAAAGTCATGCCCGGGCTTTGCATCAACCAAGAACCTGTGAGTCGGTCAAAATTTGGTTTTTCCTTGTCATTTTGTGCGGCAGTTAGGCCGAGCAGCAGCAGAAGTAGGGACAGTCGCATGATTAAAACTACTCATTTGGCGTTATCAGCCCTCAAAATAAATCCAGATTACCGCTTCTTTTTTTAAAACGGCATTAAACCCCCACTTCCACGTGCCAATAAAGTCATATTTGACTATATTTCAGCTTCAATTGAAGCGCATGAAAAAGGCATTTGGGTTAGTAGCCTTGCTCTGTTTGTTTGTAGGAACCGTCTTCGGTCAAACTTTTGAAGGTCAGGTGATCTACGAACGACTGGTTAAAAGCAAAAGTGGTGACTTAAAAGAAACGCGTCGAACCGAATATCTCATCAAAGGTAATGCGGTTCGTCTGGATCATTTTGAGCATATGCAAGCCATTGTGCCGCTTAACACCTATATAGCAGATAAAAACGGCAAATTACTCGCGGTAGCTGGTGGTGAAAAAGACCGGACAGCAACAGAAACGCGGCTCGAAGTTATTCCGGCCAGTATTTGGGCAGCGACTACCCTCGAAAAAACAGGCAAAACGAAAAAAATATTGGGTAAAGACTGCTACGAGCTCGTAATGCAAATCAGCAGCGTCAAAATCACAGCTTGGGTCACGGAAATCGATTTTGACTACAACCAATTGTTGGCGCCGCTCAATTCAGCCTACGAAGGGTTGCTGCCTGTAAACAGCAAAGGGCTTCCTCTCGAAGTACGTGTTGAAAGTAAAGGTTTGGAGGTTTATACCTTGCGCGCCATTCGCTTTACACCCAAAGTAGTAGATGCTGGTCTTTTCCGTTTACCGGCCGGACTTGTAGTTCAGAAGTACTAACGAATTTCTTGGCACAACTCTACCAAAACGCCTGAGGTGTTTTTGGGATGGACAAAACAAACCAGTTTGTTGTCGGCACCTTTTTTCGGCACTTCATTCAGCAGCACAAAACCTTCGCTCCGTAAACGGTCCATTTCGGCCAAAATATCGGCAACTTCAAAGGCCACGTGATGTATGCCTTCGCCGCGTTTTTCGATGAATTTCCCGATGGGGCCATTGGGGTCGGTGCTTTCGAGCAATTCAATTTTATTGTCGCCTACACAAAAAAAGGAGGTATTCACCTGTTCTGAACCTACCGCTTCGGATTTATAGGGGTTCACGCCCAATAAGCGGGTATAAATTTCGTTGGCAGCAGACAAATTCCGCACAGCAATGCCGAGATGTTCGATTTTGAGCATGGGCTTTCGTTTATTTACGTAAAAATACAATTTGACCACCAAACTCCTCTATCTCGACCACAATGCGACCACCCCGGTAGCCCCTGAGGTGCTCGCACAGATGTTGCCTTGGTTCAGCGAGCAGTTTGGCAATGCATCGAGTAAAACCCACGCCTACGGCTGGGCGGCGGCCCATGCAGTGAAAAAAGCCCGGCAGCAGGTGGCAGATTTGATTGATGCAACGTCAGAGAACATCACCTTCACATCGGGAACCACAGAAGCCCTCAATTTGGTCATCCGCGGTTTGGCTGAAAGCTGGAAAGGCAAAAAAAACCACCTCATCGCTTGGGAAAGCGAGCACAAAGCCGTACTCGACACCCTGGATAAACTCGAAAGACAGGGGTTTTTGGTCACCTTACTTCCTGTACAAGCCAATGGTTTGCCGGATGCCAGCACTCTGGCGGCCACCCTGCGCCCAGATACCCTGTTGGTTTGCGGCATGCTCGCCAACAATGAAAGTGGGGTGCTTTTTCCGGTGGATGAACTGGTAGCCATCACCCATGCGGCGGGTGCTTGGTTTTGTTGCGATGCCACACAAGCGGTGGGCAAAATAGGGGTGGACGTTACACGCTTGGATGTCGATTTTCTGGTCGGCTCGGCACATAAATTTTATGGACCCAAGGGTGTTGGGTTTTTATACCAAAAAACGGGCAGCCGTGCGCCCAAAATACAAGCCCAGCTCAGTGGTGGTGGTCACGAAAACGGCTTCCGATCGGGTACACTGAATGTGCCGGGCATCGTAGGACTGGGCGCCGCCGCCGCCCTTGCGCAATCCTTACTCAGTACAGAAACGATACGACAAGGCGAGCTGCGTGACCACTTTGAGGCAGATTTACTTCAAAATTTGCCCGAATGCCGCGTTATGGCCCACCAGGCAGCCCGTTTGCCAAACACCACTTTGCTCTACCTCGCCCATGTGCCTGCCCCAACTTTACTTAAAAAACTCCGTCACATCGCCTTAGCCACCGGCTCTGCCTGCAGTTCGGCGGAGGCGACACCTTCTCATGTTTTGATGGCCATGGGTTTAAATGAAGCCGAAGCCGGTTGTTGTTTGCGTTTCAGTCTCGGCCGAAATACAAGCTCCAAGGAGATGGTAGCCGTTTACCAAGATTTGCTGGTCGCCGTTGCTGAGGTAAGGGCAGAAAGTCCGGCTTGGAAATACCGTTAAGCTGCGCCGGCCCATGGAAGGCGTTTCCTTGACCCGTACTTTCGAAAGTGGTCCCCACTCGTCTAGTTTACGCTCACAGTAGCCACCGCACTGCAGAAAAAGCCTGACTTTGCCACTGTTGCAGGCGGAGTTCACATTGTGAAACAGGAAAAACAAACCTTGTAAGCCCCTTTGGATTTTTGGCGAAAAAGCTATTTCCTAGTAAAAGGAACCTATTTGCAAGCTAAAGTGTATTTTTGTTGTAATTCTAGCCCATGATAAGCATCAGTCCCAACGCCGCCGAAAAAGTAAAATCCCTGCTTGCCAGTGACTATGCTGGTCGCGATATGTCCGTTCGGGTATCGGTTACGAGTGGCGGCTGTTCTGGCTTGAGCTACAAAATGGACTTCGATGACCGCATTAGTCCAAGCGACGAAAAATTCGAAGACAAAGGTTTGCAGCTCGTTTGCGACAAAAAAAGCTTCTTCTACCTCATCGGCACTGAACTGGATTACACCGCTGGTCTCGGCGGTAAAGGTTTTCACTTTGTGAACCCCAATGCCAGCCGAACTTGCGCCTGCGGAGAGAGTTTTTCGCTTTAGCCCTTCTTTTTCCCAGTTGAAGTTATGGTGTTATTTTGGCATAAAAAAGATGCTGTAGCGCTTGTATCTCTATGTGCTGAAAACCGCCTGACCCCTGTCGGCCAGAAACCAGAAATCGTTCGTTAAAAGCTTGTTAAGCTTTGTGTTAACCCCTTTTCAATTCGTTGAAAAAAAGCATCTTTGCGCGCTATGAAAAAATGGATACAAGCCATTAAAGACGCACTCGACGGTACTGAGCGGGATTATACCACGGGTAGTATCCGCCGGGCTATCTTTTTGCTCGCCATCCCGATGATGTTGGAGATGGTGATGGAGTCACTTTTTGCGGTAGTGGACATTTTTTTTGTCGGTAAAATCGGTATTGAAGCAGTTGCGGCTGTCGGCCTGACCGAGTCGGTGATCACCATTGTGTATTCCGTTTCTATTGGTCTGAGTATGGCGGCCACGGCTATCGTTGCGCGGCGTATAGGCGAAAAAAAACACAAAGAGGCGGGCGATGCCGCTTTCCAAGCCATGCTACTTTCAACAGCTATTTCGGTAATTATAGGCATAGCCGGTTATGTTTTTGCCGAAGACATGCTACGCCTTATGGGTGCCGACGACCGGGTAGTTGAGCTGGGGCAAGGTTATACCGAAATCATATTTCTCGGCAATCCAGCCATTATGCTGTTGTTTATGATCAACGGAATATTCCGTGGCGCCGGCAACGCAGCCATTGCCATGAAATCGTTGTGGTTGGCCAACGGCCTAAACATACTCCTCGACCCGCTACTCATTTTCGGTTTGGGTCCCCTTCCAGTAATGGGTATTGAAGGTGCTGCTTTGGCCACTACGTTAGGGAGAACCGTAGGCGTGGTTTACCAGGTTTATCATTTGATGAAAGGGAATACCACCATTCAATTGGGTCTACAAAACATGGTGCTTGAAACTAAAACGGTGTGGAACCTGATCAAGGTAGGTAGCGGCGGCATGGGACAGTTCCTCATTGAATCGGCGAGCTGGATTTTCCTAACACGCATCATTGCGGAATCGGGCAGCATTGCGTTGGCGGGGTATACGGTAGCTATACGTATTGTCATTTTCACCCTACTGCCCGCTATGGGACTGGCTAATGCGGCAACCACTTTGGTGGGTCAAAATCTGGGTGCAGGTCACCCCGAGCGCGCCGAGGCTTCTGTTTGGCAGGCGGCCCTATATAATGCTATTTTTCTGGGGAGTGTTTCCATCATCTTCCTGATTTTCGGTGATTTTTTCATCCGCTTTTTTAACGACGATGCAGGCGTAATTCTCATCGGAAAACAAGCGCTGGCCATCCTTTGTTTGGGTTATGTTTTTTTCGCCTACGGAATGGTGATAAGTCAAAGTTTTAATGGTGCCGGCGATACGTTTACGCCTACCCTCATCAACATTGGTTTGTTCTGGGTTTTCGAAATTCCCTTGGCATGGTATCTCGCCCACCCCATGGGCATGGGCACCAATGGCGTTTTTTGGGCGATTACCGCTGCGCACAGCTTACATGCCGTAGTGAATGTGCTCATTTTCAGACGTGGGAAATGGAAAAAAGTGCAGGTTTAAATTTTTGCTCGGCGACAATTGTCGACATTGAGAGAAATTGAACGATGCAACTCAATCTCTGGCTCATCATTGCCTTATTTTTTGTGCTGGCCGCCTTTGGTAGCGTTGTTTTTGGTCGGAAACCAGGCCCGGGGCTTAAGGTCATCAGTTGGAATATCCGCTTCGACAACCCAGCCGATGGCGTTCACCGCTGGCAAAACCGACGTGAGCGGGTTTTTAACTTCCTCAAACAACAAGCACCCGATATCATCGGCCTGCAAGAAGTGCTGCATAACCAGCTTGAAGACCTCAGCACAAATTCCAGCGCACGGTATACCTGGCTGGGTGTAGGGAGAGACGACGGCAGCCGAGCTGGTGAATACAGCCCCATTGGCTACAATCACCACCAACTCGAATTACTACAGCAGGGGGTGTTGTGGTTATCGGAAACACCGGGTCAAGTTTCGGTGGGTTGGGATGCACATTTACCCCGCATTTGCAGTTGGGCACAATTCCGAGACATCGAAAAACAGACGATATTCTGGGTATTTAACACCCATTTTGATCATGCCGGAACGGTTGCCCGCCAAAAAAGTGCTCAATTGTTGGCGGATAGTATACAAAACTGGTGCGCTCATCAACCCGTCCTGCTCCTCGGCGACTTAAACGAAGGTCCCGATGGAGCAGTGGTTCGGACGCTTCTGTTGGCAGGCTTAAATGATAGCCGACTAAATGCAGATAGCAGCTCTGGCAGCACAGCCACTTTTCACGGTTTTACCGATAAGGATCCGCGTAGCAAACGTATCGACTTCATCTTTTACAAAGGCTGGTCAGGAGTTAATGAATATCAAGTGCCGTTATTGGTCGATGAAAAAGGCCATTATGCTTCCGACCACGCACCAGTAGTGGCCCACTTAAAATGGTAAGTTCGCCGTAGCCGATTTTAAGCGCTTATAGTCGGGTAGAAGCGTTTCACCACCGAATAAGCGGATTGCAGCAGCAGAATTTTGGGTCATGATACAACTCACGCCCCAGCAGCAAGCCATACTCGACCAGCCTGGCGATATGAAAATTTCGGCAGTAGCCGGTTCAGGGAAAACCGCCACCTTACTCGCCTATGCCCGTGCACATGGACAAAACAAAAAAGTGCTCTATTTGGCCTTCAACCGGTCGGTAAAAATGGAGGCAGCAGAAAAATTCAAAGCGGCGGGTCTATTGCACGTAAAGGTTGAAACCGCCCATTCGCTGGCCTTCAAGCAGCTCCGCATGCGGTCGCCGAAAATTGTAAACGCCTTCAAATTCCATGAGCTCGCCGATGCCTTGAAAGTCCGGAAAAGTAGCGATAGCGGCATGCGTTATGCGATTACCAGTCATGTACTGCGTTACGTAACCCTCTACTGCAACCACCCCACCGCCAGTTTACGCCACCTCAACTATATGCACTATCTCGACGACCGACCTAGCCGAGATTTCGCCGACCGCCACCTTGAAGAAATTGTCAGGTTAAGTCAGCGCATGCTGGATCAGATGCAGGCCGGAAAACTTCCGCTTACCCACGACTACTACCTCAAACAATTTCAGCTTAAAGACGTGAAGCTACCCTACGACTACCTCCTTTTCGACGAGGCCCAGGATGCTTCAGCGGTGATGCTCGATGTTTTCAGGCGGCAACGGGGCATCAAATTATTAGTTGGCGACCCCCACCAGCAGATTTACCGTTGGCGCCATGCTATTAACGCCATGAACAGCTTGCCCTATCCGAATATGCAGCTAAGTACCAGTTTTCGTTTTCCTGCCGAAATAGCTGCGTTGGCGAGTGAGGCTTTGAGTTGGAAAAAAAAACTACAACCCGATGCCGTGCCCATCCAACTACAGGGCGCAGGCAAGCTACCAACTACGATTGGTAGTAGAGCACTACTTGCACGTACCAATATGACGCTCATCGCAGCCGCTTTAAATCAGCTCGATACAAATAATGGGCAACGGCTTTGGTTTGAAGGTGGCTTCCAGTCCTACACTTTCGCTTCCAACGGCTACTCCCTACATGAAATAATGCTGTTGCGGTATGGTATGCGCTCCAAAATTCGTGACCCCTTGCTGTTGGCCTTAGGAAGTTATGATGCCTTGCAACGGTACGTAGAACAAACTGGCGATGCGGAGCTGGCTATATTTTTACAGCTCATAGAGTTATATGGTGAAAGTTTGCCTGAACAACTACAACGTTTGCGTAGGCATACCGAACAATGTCAAACGTCAAGTCAGGCCGATATCATCTTCAGTACCGTTCATCGCGCCAAGGGTATGGAGTATGATGCGGTAAAACTTTTGCCTGATTTTATTACCACTAAAAAAATAGACAAGCAGCTAGAGGACCCTAAAACACTGGAACCCGACCGTATACGTGAAGAGATTAACTTACTGTATGTGGCTTTGACCCGGAGCCGGGGTTGGCTGGAATTGCCCGAGGGTTTACTCACCAAAACAAACGCCGAGGGTATAAAAACCTACGAGATTGAAGTGAACCCCCCTGACCGGAAGCTAAAAAAGTTACCACAGCTCAACTGAGGGCGTTTCTTCCAATTAAAATCAAATTAACTCAGGATTTGCTTGTCGGGGCGAAATTTTTATTTAGTTTTAGTGTATAAATCACTGAACCGCTTTTCGTTGGCGTCTATGCTCCTTTAAAAAATTGAGGAATATTTTAGAGGCGCTTTTCCCAGCGGTAGAGAAAGCAGGCGTAAAGCAGCGTCATGGCCTATTGCTTAAACAAGAAAACCCGGAATCACTCTGGGTTTTCTTGTGTAATCTCAGCATTATTCGGGTACTTCAACTCCTTACTTCTCCGATCACAACCATCGCTGACATAGTAGGTTTGATACTCCCCCCGCGTGGCTCACGGGTTACCGCAAAGGCTTGCGCAGACGCAAATGTTTTCATATCAAGCATGGTCATTGCGTTGGGCTGTACATCAAATACACCTGCATCAACTGGTTTGCCATCAACAATGGCCCACAACTGGTATTGTTCCTCGGATGTATTCGCTGGCATGGCCTGTGCCCACAATTTCACTGCTCCGGTTTGGGTATTCCAAGCCAAAACAGCACTTGCCTCAGGTGAGGCCGCTGTTCCGCCAAGGCGGATAATTTGGTTGTCTGCACTGTTCAGGGCTGTATTCAAATCGGCAAGGGCATTGTAGCCCGCATGTTCCACTGCGTATTGTTCGGCCAACTGCGTTTTCTCGGCCAACAAACCTTGGTAGCCGGCTTCTGCCGATTGCCATTTGCCATAGAAAACGAGGGCTGCTCCAAAACT
>JBDNIH010000317.1:0-12805 GCA_041688385.1 Bacteroidia bacterium | reverse complement strand
TCTGTATGCCAAGTTTCTTTGAGACTTTTTCCATCGTTATAGCAGAGGCATTGGCCTGTGGTTGCCCGGTGCTCGCAAGCAATTTAGCGACCTTTGATTTCTATCGAGGCGCTAAAAACTTCCACCCCTTGCCCTTGGATAATAACGCTGCTTGGCAGGCAACGTTTAAGGAAATTATATCAGGCAATGAGTTGAGTAACGACTTTTATTTTATTCACGATAACTTCTCAAGCGCAAAAGTTTCTAAAAAAATGCATAGTATACTCGACGGGATAAAACTTTGATAAAAGTTATACTACATACCTTTGCAAGTAAACTGCTCAACGCCTTAATCAATTTGGGTTTGGTCGTGCTAACGGCCCGGGTTATGGGCGCGGAGGTACGCGGCGAAATCAGCTTGTTGATTGCAACCCTTTACCTTTTTGTGCTGGCAAGTGGGTTTGTGGGGGGGAGTACCCTCATCTATCTTGCCCCACGGTATTCGCTTAAAAAACTACTCGTGTTGGCTTATGCGTGGTCATTTATTGTGGCTGCAGTGCTTTTGCCGATAGTTTATTTCAGCATAGGTTTGCCGGCCCCTACTTTGTGGCACTGGATAACACTGGCATTGATTTTTAACTTGACGGCGGTTAATAGATATGTGTTACTGGCGCTGGAACGGATAAAAATGGACAATCTGCTAGGTATCGGAATCAATTTGGTATTGTTGCTTTTGCTGGGTTTGATGCTTTATGGCAATGCCGCCAATAACCTGAACACCTTTATGCTGGCATTTTATATGGCCTGGGGAGCTGCTTTTTTGCTTTCTGGTTGGTTGATTCGCAGCAGCTGGCAAAAGGACAGTCAACAAAGCTGGAAATATGTAGGTCGCGCCATGTGGAAATATGGGTCTATGGCTCAAGGGGCTAATTTTGCCCAGTTTTTGGGATATAGAATTCAATTTTATTTGATCGGGGCTTTATTATCGAAAGAGGCTTTAGGCGTGTTCTCTGTGGCAGTAGCGCTTGCGGAAGCCTTGTGGATGATTACCCAGAGCATCTCCTTGGTTCAGCTTTCTAAAATTGCCAATATGGAAGATGGACGCTCCTCCGCTGGTTTAACGGCCACTCTCATGAAGGTAAGTGTAGCTGTTACGGCTTTGGCCATGTTAGTTTTACTGGTATTGCCCGAAAGTTTGTTCGTTTTTGTCTTTGGCGCCGAATTCGGACCGGTCAAAGCCCTCATTGGCTATATGGTGCCCGGTATTTTGGCATTGGCAGCCTCCAATATTTTGATTCATTATTATGCAGGTATTGGCCGTTTGTGGATCAATTTTCTCATATCCCTACTAACACTACTTTTGGTGGTGGGTACCAATTATGGCCTTATGCCATTATTTGGTCTTACTGGCGCTGCTATTGCCTCATCGGTGGCTTATGGACTAGCAGCCTTGGTTATTGCCATCTATTTTATTAAAGACCACCAACAGCCTATTTGGGTGCTTTTACCGCAAAAGGCCGATTGGATTCAGTTTCAACTTTTATGCAAACAGTATGTGCGGAATTTGCGGCGTAATTAGTCCTCAGCTTTTTCCAGAGGCCGGTGGATTGCTGCAACGCATGAACGACAGTCTCCACCACCGTGGTCCGGATGATGCCGGCTTTTGGCTGCTAGGAGAAGGGGAGCAGAGCCTACATTTAGCTGACCATGATAGCCATGCCGATATCAAAAGCCAGCTCACAACACTGGACGTTCCTTTAGCTGCGCATATTGGTTTTGGGCACCGACGCTTGTCTATCATCGACCTCACCGTTGCTAGTCATCAACCTTTACAGTCGACCGATAAGCGATACATCCTGTGCTATAATGGCGAACTGTACAACTACATTGAGTTACGTGCCACATTAACAACCCTCGGCCATACATTTCAGAGCCATGGCGATGCTGAGGTATTACTCGCAGCTTGGGAAGAATGGCAGGATGAAGCACTGCACCGCTTTGAAGGCATGTGGGCATTTGCATTGTATGACTTAAAATTGGATAAGCTATGGCTTGTTCGCGACCCTAGTGGTGTAAAGCCGCTGTTTTATGCTCAAAAGGGAGCCGTTTTAATTTTTGCTTCTGAACCCAAAGCGCTATTAGCTAGTGGGCTCGTACCCAATACTTTAAATGAAAAAGCTTTATATAGTTTTTTAATCCACGGTGCGCTCGATGAAGCGGAGGGTCATTTACTGCAGGCAGTTAACGAGTTGCCAGCTGGAAACCTACTTTGTTACGACAGGCTAAGTGGTTCCATGGCTTCCAGAAACTATCATTCAGCCCACTTCAAAGCAGGGCTAAAACAAGAGGTAGCCCTTGACAACCTTACCCAAGACATCCTGAAAAAGCTAGAAAATGCAGTGCGACTCAGGCTGCGTTCGGATGTTAAAATAGGAGCAAGTCTTTCGGGTGGTTTAGATAGCGCAACTTTGGCCGTTTTGGCAGCTCAAAAACTGGATTTGCCATTGTTTACGGCAGTGTACGAGGGGTACCCGGAAAACGAAGCCCATTACGCCAAGGAAGTGGCCAAAAAACTAAAAGCAGATTGGCATGCCGTTCAAGTAACGCCAGAGCTAATAGTAAACCGTCTCGAGTCGCTTGTTCAAATACAAGATGGCCCCATTTTGGCCTTGAGTACCTTTGCACAACTGTTCATTAATGAAGCGGCAAAAGCGCAAGGGGTAACTATTTTATTAGATGGCCAAGGGGGGGATGAACTCTTTTCAGGTTACGATCGCTATTGGCTGAGTTATTACCGGGAGGCGTGGGAAAAGTTCGATTTAGGTGCTTTAACTCAAGGAATAAGAAGCGTTTTTCATTTCAAAATCTTGCTAAAAAGCATGGTTATAGCCTTTTTTCCTGCTTTTCTTCTTCATAAAGGGCTAAAGCCTGTATTGGTTCGACAATTAAAAAGACGAAAACCCGAGTTAGCCTATCTCAAGCCCGAGTTTAAGGACAAGCACTGGAATGTTTCGTTAAAGGTCATTCAAAACTTGCCAAAAAGTGGGGTGAATGCGCAGCAGATTGAGGAAATGTATGGCTACGATCTAAAAAATTTGTTGCACTGGGGAGATCGAAATAGCATGTCAGTAGCCATCGAAAACCGCGCTCCTTTTGCTGACGATCCTCATCTGGCCCAACTATTACTCGGCTTGCCTGCATCTTTAAAGATGCGTGCAGGTCGTAGTAAATTGCTGTTAAGGTCGGCCATGCAAGGTCGCCTACCAGAGATTATTTTAAAGCGTACAGATAAACAAGGATTCACTACACCGATGAAAGCATGGATGGCAGCTTTGTGGCCACAATGGAAAATGTACCTGCAGTATTTGCCCGAAAGTATTGACATTAAGATGGTTGAACGAGATAGTGAAAAGCTTTTGAGCACCCAGGAAGGCACCGCTTTTTTACTCCGACTGCTTTCCTTAGGTGCCTGGTTGAAAAATTTGCAGACGAGCGTCAAAAGCGTATAGTTATTTTCAAAAAGCCCCTATATTTGCATTCCCTTAATAATCCTGTTCTTGACAGGAACCAATGGTGGTTGTAGCTCAGTCGGTTAGAGCACTAGATTGTGGTTCTAGGGGTCGTGGGTTCGAGCCCCATCTTCCACCCAAAAAAGTCCCCTAATACGGGACTTTTTTTTTTACCGTTTCTGCTCTCGCTTTACGAGCATTAAAAACTCTTGCTCAAGGGGCAGATAACCATACTCGAAGCAGAAATAATAGGTGCTGCCAGCTTGCGTGGTTTGCAAATGGGTGTGGTAGCCAAAATTAAAGCCCTTTTCGTACAACAGCTCTTTGTGTACCCGGCATTTGCCTAACTGTTTGTCGATTATAGTTTCTAGAATACGCCGGTTCCGTTTTAAAATATTGTGAATACTCCGCATGGCTGCCGATTCTTCGGTGTAATGGCGGTTGTTGAAGGTATTACGACAATTATCGTCGCAAAATTTTTTGTCACGGCGTCCTTTAATTGGGCTGCCGCACTCCATACATTGGGTGGTTTCCATAAGGCAGATATTTTAGGTTTTCGGTTGAAGCGCTTGTTGTCGTTTACTTTCGATTACAAGTGCTTAATATCCGACTACTTTTTATCTGGTTTCCACCTTTGTTTTACGGGTTTAGCTCGTTTTTTTTAACCATTTTATCATTTAACGCTTAAAGCCATGAGTAACATGAAAAATCAGGTAAGACTGATAGGCAATCTCGGCATGGATCCCGAGATTAAGGAAGTAGGTCCAAATCGGAAACTGGCTAAGTTGAGTCTGGCCACCAACGAAAGTTACCGTAACGACAAAGGGGAACGGGTCACCGAAACCCAATGGCACAATCTCGTTGGCTGGGGCCGTATCGCAACCGTAAGTGAAAAGTACCTGAAGAAAGGTTCAGAAATTGCTGTCGAAGGCAAACTGAATAACCGCAATTATGTGGATCGAGAAGGGCACAAACGCTACGTGAGTGAAGTGGTCGTTTCCGATATTGTCTTATTAGGCACTAAAGGGAAAACCATTGCACAGGAGGATTAAAAACAAAGGCGCAGCTTTTCGCTGCGCCTTTGTTTGTGTTTTTTGAAAACTACTTATCGGATGATGGCAAATTTGCCGGTCTGAATATCATTGGTTTTCATATCCTTCACACTAAACAGGTACAAACCCGAGGCGATGGCTTGTTTGTCGTTCGAAAGCACATCCCAGCCATGCTCACCACCTGCAAGCACTGTATTATCTGGATTGCCACCAAAACTGGTATACCAGCCGCTGTTGGAGCCGTTGAAATCAGCGGCAGCATCGTGTTGTAGCGTGGCTACTATATCACCAGCAAGGGTGTAAATTCTGATTTCGGCACGCTCAGGTAAATTGAAAAACATGATTTTTCGGGTGCGCGATGTTGTACCATCCCAAGCTGCAGAAATGCGGTATGGGTTAGGATAAACACCTACTTTTTTCGTTTTGCCCATTGGACCACCTTCCGTACCAGGAAAAACCCTAAAAGCATTCTGCACGCGTGACGATTCTAAGGATTGAAGCCCAATAGCAGGGTCACCTTCGTCAAAAGAGGTGATGATGTATAGATATTGCCAGCCGTTAAGTAAGTTGTCGACTTCAAATTTGTACCAGTACTTAGTGGTGTCACCCTCAAACATTTTGGGAGTATTGAGTTTGATACCGTCGAAACCGTTGTTGAAGCCAATGCCGTTGTTTGGCTTATCCCACTGACCAATTAAGGCAGCCTGCGCCAATAAGTTTGGTTTGAGGTCATCGCCTGGTTTTGTACGGTATATACGATAACCTTCAAAGTCCATTTTTTTGGTAATGGGGTCAACAGATAACGATGCTGAACTATCCCAATAGATAATCGCCTTATTTGAGGCTGCTTCAAAACGTACTTTCGGAGGGGTAGTGGGTTCAGGCAAGATGTAACGATCCAAGCGACCATTAAAATTTATATCCTCACCAGCATCTAAACGGCCGTTTTCATTAACGTCCTCTCCTACGTAGGTCCGTTTGGCCCAACCAAGGTTTTCACGGAGAATAGCTTTGGCATTGTAACTGTCTTTAGGTACGTCATCTATTTGGCGCGCACAAACTACGGCCAATACCAAACCAACGGTTTCGCCGGGCTCAACGCGGGTAACTGGGCCAATACTGTAAAGCTGAACGCGGTTTGCTGGTGCCGCTAAACCAGCAGATGGACTAAAATCACCACGATTGCGCATGCGGTCGTAACGCTGTTGGTCGTTGGTGGGCGCAGCAACATTGTACAACCAATAGTTGGGATTTGCACGGGGTGCAGGCAGCCCCTGATTCGTAAAAGTGGGGCTATTATTTGGGTGAAAATATTGGTTACGCCACTCAATACCTAATAGCTGTATGGCACCATATGAATTGGTGAAACCCGGGTCGCCCGTCACATCATAGGCATATAATGCGAGCAGGGTGTCTTCAAAGCCAATACTCCCTTTATTAAAAAAAGCACTTCCACGATCTGTGGTAACATTTACATTTCGAACAACAAGGTCACTCCACGTGCCCAGAAAAACCGAATCCCAAGCAGTGTTGGAATTATTGGTGATCTGATAATTAAGTATGACAAAGTAGTCGGCAAAAGTAAAGTTCCAAGCGTAGGTCTCCAGTTTGACCCTAGCATTCAACGGATTGAGGTGGTTGTTAATGGGCTGTGTTGTGCCAGGAACAATTGTAAATTCATCCGTGAAGTTGAGAATGTTGTCTTCATGCGAAATAGCTTGGGTGCTGAAAACCTCACTTCCAGGCAAACTAGATCGTTGAATGATGGGCGAACCGGGCAGGGCAGAATATTCAAAACCTGCCTTTCCCGTGGCATAGCCAGATGCGTCATCGAGCGAGCCAGTGGAAACCGCAATTTGTCCATTTTGATAAGCACCTATCCATAAACCTGCTTCGAAAAGATGTTCAACACCGGAGTTTAAGGGATATTCCATCGAAGGCTGACCTTGCGGGTCGTTGCGCACATTGGGCCGGCCTACTGTTCCTACATTGGTAACATTTAGGCCGATATTGCCTATTTGAATCGTTTTTTGATCAAATTGAGCCATTATTTGGGTGGCTAATAACAACAAGATCGGGAGCAATAGTCGCTTCATAGTTTGCGAAGATAAGGAGCTTCGATTATTCTAAGGTTAAGCACTTTGTACTTGCTTTAAACAAGTTTGTAAATAGTTTCGACTTTGTGGGCCGAGCTGAAATAATAGATCCAAAATACTTAAGTCTGAAAGGAAGCCGGTTTGTGGTGAAAATCCTTGATAATAAAGGGGTTGATCCGCTATTTTTAATACTTTTTGCCCTCTGAAATCTGTAGTGTGCTCAGCTAAGTTTTTCTCAAAATCAAGCGTAAAATTAAGCTGTACTTGAAGACCGAGTAGTTTTAAACACAGCTGAAGGAGAGCCAAATTAAAATCCCATAAATGGTCAAACTTCTTTTCGAAAAAAGGCTTAAAATACGGGGCGTAATCCTCAAAATACGGGGCTTTACCATAGGCAGTTTTGAGTGCATGCCAGTGTTGTCGTTGCCAAGAGCGGTCGTTAGCTATTTTAACCTTAGCCATTTCAACTTGTTGCCCTCTTCCCCCAAAAATAGGTATGGTTAAAGTCTGCCTGCCTTGTGCATGACCGATTTCACAGCGGTTACGACCAGTAGATTTGACAAAATGCTCACATTTCTCCAACCTTAAGGCGGGGTATTTCATTAAATTTGTAAACCACCCAATGGAGGGTAAGTAATGTAAAGCCATGAGTGCAACCCGATTGTCTTCCTGCATTGTATCGATAAATAAAGCCTCAGTGAGTGTTATTGCGGTTTTTTGCCTGTTTTTAGGTGTGCTTTTTAATGGTTTACCTGCCAAAGCCATCGATGCTCAATTTCGATATTGTGTATTTCAACAGCCTGATAAAGGACCCTATATCGAAACCTATTTGTCGGTTAATTCCCGATCCATCGCCTTCGTAGTCGTTGGGCCAAACCAACTTCAAGGTGCAATTGAGTTAACTATCGATTTTTCTCGCAATGATACCATTGTGCTGTTCGACAAATATACCCTCAAAAGCCCGATCATAGACACCAATGGTCGAGCAGACTTTGCCTTTTTAGATTTACAACGTTTTGGCTTAGCTGCGGGTACTTACACTATGCATTTGCGTATAACCGACAAAAATGATAGCAGCAATACTGCAAATGCCGTTGAAAAAATTGTTTTTGGGGAGGCACCACTTAAACCAACCATTTCAGATGTAATGTTGGTCAGTAAAATAAGTCAGGCAACTGCAAACAGTACGCTAAGCAAAAACGGATTGGAATTATTGCCCAGAGCATCGACTTTTTTTGGGGAAGGCGAGGATACGTTGCAATTCTATTTTGAAGTGTATGGCAGTCAACAACTGATTGCCGATTCTATATTTATTGTAAAAACCTGGCTCGAAACCACCGAAGGAGTTGGCGTGGCCAACGCCAGTAGGTTTTACAAACGTGCTCCCCGCAACGTTGTCGCCATTGCCGATGCTATTTTATTGGATGAGGTACCTTCTGGTAATTACAATCTGAAAATTGAGGTAAGAAGCAGGTTAAATGATTTATTAGCCCAACAAGTGATTCAGCTTCAACGGATGAACAGTAACATCGCCTTTGACGAGCAAAAGCTCCTAGCGACCTTGCTTGGCGGCACCTTTGTAGATAAGTTTAATCGAGAACAACTCAAAGAATGCATCAAATCTACCCGGCCAATTGCACAACGCAACGAAAGAGAGTACGCTGATAATCTCCTGAAGCAGAAAGAAGTGGATGAGGAGTTTTTTAAAAGGTATTTACTCAGTTTCTGGGAGGCCCGAAATAAAGTCAATCCTGCAGGACCTTTTGAGGCCTATCAAGAAGAGGTGAACAAAGCCAATCAGCTGTTCAGCTCTAAAATTAATAAGGGCTATGAAACCGAGAGAGGCCGAGTGTATTTACAATATGGCTCACCAAACAGCCGCACAGTTATCGATAACGAACCCAGCGCTTATCCCTATGAAATCTGGTGGTACTACGAATACAAAGGCCAACGCAACATTCGTTTTGTTTTTTACAACCCAGATATGGTTACCAACGATTATCAACTGTTGCATTCAGAGGCTTTGGGTGAAACGTTTGATCCGCAATGGCGGTTGATTCTATTTAGCCGCACAACCTCCTTTCAGAACCTGGATGATACCCGCAACCGGGATCATTTCGGTACCCGCTTGGAAGACAACTTCAGGAACCAGTAAATCGCCAGATGCTACAACTCAGTTATCGGGTACAGCGGTTTTGGCTGCTGCTTTTTTCCAGTTTGCCATTTTGGTTTTTATATGGCTTAAGCGACTTGCTTTTTGTTATCAACTATTACCTCATAGGCTATCGCCGCAAAGTTGTATTTAGTAACTTAAGGAATAGCTTCCCTGAAAAATCAGAAACAGAAATTCGTTCTATTGCCCGTAAGTTTTATCGCTATCTCAGCGATCAGTTTGTTGAAACCTTCAAAACACTCACGATTACTGAAGCGGAATTAGATAAACGGGTAAAACTCCTCAATCCAGAAGTTATGAATACCCTTTTTGAAAAGGGCCTGAGCGTGGTTCATCTATTGGGTCACCACGCCAATTGGGAGTGGTACGCCAAACAACTTGCGCGTTACACCAAACATCAGCTGTTTTTTGTCTATAAACCTTTGAGCAATAAAGGAATGGATAAAGTGATGATAGATTTGCGCACCCGTTTTAATGTGATGGCTGTTCCGATGAAGGAGGTCTTCAAGACCATCGAAACATACAAAAAGCGTCCTCATGCAAGTTTTTTTGGGGGTGACCAATCGCCTATGCGACACAACAAATATATTTGGCTCAATTTTCTGAATCAAGAAACGGCTGTGTATTTGGGTGCAGAAAATATTGCAAAGCAGTATGGTGAAGCCGTGGTATTCGGGAAAATGCGGCGCACGCGAAGAGGATATTATACAATAACAGTCGAATTAATTACCGATGATCCGTTGCAAACGGCCGATGGTGAAATTACAGCCCGGCATACCCAGGCATTGGAAGAATTATTATATGAGCAACCTGAATACTGGTTGTGGTCGCACAAACGTTGGAAGTTTAAAAGAGCTGAAGTAGAAAATGTCGGATTATCCTGAAGTAGCTGTTGTCATCTTAAATTGGAACGGGAGAAAACACCTCGAGACCTATTTGCCCAGCTTGTTGAATACGGTTTATGCCGACTGGAAGCTTTATGTCATTGACAATAATTCTTCAGATGATTCCGTGGCCTTTTTACAATCAAACTACGCTCAATCGGTTGAAATTATTCAAACAGGCGAAAATCTTGGTTATGCTGGTGGTTATAATGCGGGTTTAAAACAAATTGCTGCACGTTATTACGTGCTGCTCAACAGTGATGTAGAAGTTACGCCCACTTGGCTGGATAGGCCCATTGCTTTGATGAAAGAAAATCCAGATGTGGCTGCTGTACAGCCTAAAATAATGTCGTGGATTGATAAAACCAGTTTTGAATATGCAGGAGCCGCAGGTGGTTATATCGATCGGTGGGGCTACCCTTTTTGTGCTGGACGTGTTTTTCAGGATTTAGAGCAAGATTTGGGTCAATATGATTACGAAAAAGAGGTGTTTTGGGTCTCGGGTGCATGCATGCTCGTAAAAGCCGATGTTTTTTGGAAAGTTGGAGCTTTGGACGCAGACTATTTTGCCCACATGGAAGAAATTGATTTGTGCTGGCGTTTGCAAAATGCAGGTTACAAGTTGCTGCAAACCCACCACAGTGTGGTGTACCACTTGGGAGGAGGTTCTTTGGCCTATGGCAATCCGCGCAAGACCTTCCTGAATTTTCGGAACAGCTTGATTACCCTGCAGAAAAATCTGACCTTATTTCAGATGTTTATTGTTGTTTTATCACGGATGATACTCGATTTTCCTGCGGCGATGAAGTTTTTATTGAGTGGTTCCAAGGCTGATTTTCAAGCCGTGATAGATGCACATATGGACTTCTATCGCCAATTCCGGAAAAACTGGGAAAAACGCAAACAAATACCTAAAAAACGACTGAGAGGAAGTTTTAAGGTGATTTATCAAGGAAGTATTGTTTTGGATTATTTCGTTCTGAGAAGGAAAAGATTGCCGGGTTTTGTTTCGACCAATCACTTCAAAACGACTGGACCTTAAGCTATCCGTGCGATTCCTGCTAATGCAGTGGCATAGGAATGCAAGCCAAAACCACTTACGATGGCCTTGCAGTTTTTGCTCAACAAGGAAGTGTGACGATAGTCCTCTCTCGCCTGTGGGTTGGAGATATGCACTTCTATGACGGGTGTTTGAATGGCTGCTACTGCATCGCTTAAGGCCACGCTTGTATGCGTGTAGCCGCCTGCATTGAGTAAGATATAATCGTAGCTGAAGCCTATTTCATGTAATTTATTGATCAATTCTCCTTCTACGTTACTTTGGTAGTAGGCCAGCTCATAGTCCTTAAAATCAGCTTGTAAGCTTTTGAAAAAGGAGTCAAAATCTTGACTACCGTAAATATTAGTTTCACGTTTGCCCAAAAGATTAAGATTAGGGCCATTGATGATGATGATACGGGCTTTCTGATTCACGTTGAATAAACGAACTTAGTCAATCTTAAGACAAAGATAGGTGAACTGGCAAGCGGAAATCAAAGGATTTAAGGCATACCTGCAATTGGAGCGATCACTCTCGGCCAATACAGTAGATGCCTACCTGAGTGATATTGGCAAATTGGCGCAATACGCCAGTATGTTGCCTCAAAACCCGTCTTATCGCAACTTGAAACATCCAGATTTGCAACAGTTTTTAATGTGGATTAATGAATTTCAATTGAGTGCCACTTCACAGGCCAGAATTATTTCGGGGATTAAAGGTTTTTATCGCTACGCTGTATTGGAAGGTTTGATAACAGAGAATCCCGCTGAACTGCTAGAAATGCCTCGCTTGAAGCGCAAATTACCCGAAGTGCTCTCGCTCGAAGACATCAATGCGATGTTGAGTTGTATCGATATGAGTAAGGCAGAGGGGCACAGGAACAAGGCCATTATCGAAACTTTATATGGTTGTGGATTACGCGTTACAGAATTGGTAGGTTTAAAACTTTCAAACCTCTTTTTTCAAGCTGGATTTATTCGGGTTGTTGGCAAAGGAGATAAGGAGCGTATTGTGCCCATCGGACAGGAAGCACAAAATGCCATTCAGTGGTATATTGAAGGCGCGCGTGTCCCACTAAAAATCAAAAAAGGACAGGAGGACATTGTTTTTTTGAGTCGTAATGGCCGCCAACTAACCCGGGTCATGGTATTTTTTATTTGCAAGGAGCTGGCTTCATTGGCAGGTGTTCGAAAAAAAATTAGCCCGCATACCTTCCGCCATTCTTTTGCTACACATTTGGTGGAAGCTGGGGCCGATTTACGGGCCGTACAAGATATGCTAGGTCATGAGAGTATTACCACCACCGAAATTTACACCCACATGAGTCGCGATTATTTGCGTGAAGTAGTGATGAAATACCACCCCAGAGGATGAAGATGGAAGTAGGAAAACCACAAAGGTATGCCGTGGTTACCGGCGCTAGTACAGGTTTGGGTGCTGCATTCGCACGCCAACTGGCCAAAACTGGCAAATCATTGGTGTTGGTGGCCTTGCCTAAAGAAGGATTAACTCAATTTGCCGCTCAACTAGAGGCAGAATATGGTATAAGTACCTTGGTTATAGAAGCAGATCTTACGCTGCAAGAGGAAAGAAAATGGGTGGTTTTGAAGCTCGAAGAGGTGAGGCCAGGAATAGATTTATTAATCAACAATGCTGGTATTGGCGGTAGCCAGGCTTTTGAAACTGCGACTTCCCAATGGTTATCGCAAATTATTGCCTTAAACATAATGCATACTGCACTATTTATACATGCCTTATTGCCAGCGTTAAAACGAGTTCCAAAAGCAAACATTCTCAACGTTTCTAGTATGGCCGGATTAACACCAATGCCCTTTAAGACAGTATATCCAGCCTCTAAGGCATTTATTACAAGTTTTTCGCTGGGTTTGGACGCGGAATTACGTGAAAGCACCAACATACGTGTCTTTGCCTTGCATCCAGGAGGGATGATGACCAATGCGGATGTCAGCCGCCGACTTAAAAATCAAAATTGGTTGGGAAGGAAGTCGGTTTTTGAGGTGGATGAAATCGCTAAAATAGGCCTCCGTGGTATACAAAGAGGTAATCCGATTA
>JBDNIH010000071.1:0-18712 GCA_041688385.1 Bacteroidia bacterium | reverse complement strand
GTCTCCTGCTATGGCCTGCTTTTATTTAGGTAGTGGAAAATTTTTCTTTAGTCATAATCCACGCTTACGTATTTTGCGGTATTAAAAACAAGTATGAAACATATACTATTTACTTTTTCGATGCTTTTGATGCTGTTTCAAGCTGAAGCACAAAATGTCTTTTATGGTATGGGATATAATGTCAATTATGGAAATGGGCCAGCCTATGCTGGTTTTTTGACCAGTCCTATTCCTGAGCTTAATCAAGACCCCTTTTTTGGTGGAGGTTATACCTTTACCTTGAATAGTAATTTGTTGGTTTTGAATGATAATATGAGCCTAGGTCTGGCGGCGGATGTGAATGTGGGTTTCGCTGCAATCGGTAATAGTCCTTCTTTTGCTGAGTTTCCTTTCACTTTTGGGTTGAGCGTGCCTGTGCTGGCTCAATTTAAGGTAGGGAATTTTAGCACCGAAACTTCAAACAGCGAAATTGGCTTTGGTATTGCCGCTGGTCTAAATTTGAACGGTTTTGTAGGGCCTTACACCTCAGATTTGTACGAAAGGACAGCATTGGCTGCAAGTAAAAATTTTGTAATTCTACCTGCACTACGTATGTCGGTGAGGTGGTGGAGTGAAAGTAACCAGTTGAAAGAAATTAACTTTACCGGAAGTATTGGTGCGAAACAATCTCATTCAATTATAAATGAGGAATACAATCGTTCCCAACTGATGGTATCGCTTATTAGTTATCTGAATTACTGAATTGCAGCCTATGCGGAGGTTTCTCTATTGTCTTTTGGTATTAATGATTTTGTCGTACGTCAAATCTGATGGCCAAAGATTGAGTGATTATTTTGTTGCGCATCGTGGCTTTTTTGTGGGCTCTCTCCAAACTGCAAAGCTTGCGTTAGTAGTGAGGGATGTGAATGGAAATGACTCTATTAATTTTGTTCTCGACAAAAGGGTAGGTTATCAAATTGGTTTGAACTGGGGTGGCTCTTTACTGCTTTACAAAATAAGCGAAAGACAGTCTATACGGCTTGCAACCAGCCTTGCGGCTTCATTTTATAGCTCACGAAATAACGGCACATATAATTCATTGCTCAATTATGATGCTGGCTATGCTTTTCAAATTCCCATAGTCTTAAATTATCATCTAGGTCATATGTCTTCTGTAGATAATCCCGATGAACACGGTTTTCATTTTGGTCTTGGCATAGAAATTAATCAAGTGACTTCGATCGAGGATCCAGTTGATGGCCTCAATAGACAATTTTCAAGAGCGTACTTTGTCGTAGACAATCATGATTTTATGCAAGGCGTAGTCTCAATGGGTTACAGTTATTGGAACAGGCGAGACAAGGCACGTACCTTAAATTTGCAATTTGGATTTGGCAAAACATCTGAGTTTTATGGCACGAGTTATAGTCGACCAAGTGTCAGATTAAGTTTACATAAATTCGTCGGATATTAACCGATCAGCCAGATTGAGTTTTACTTAAAATAGGACTAAATGACCCGATTAATAATTTTTTGCGGCATATTAAATGCTTTTATGCTATCAGGCCTGTATTTGTATGGTCAATCTACCTTTTCAAACGGTTTGCAAAAGCAGCCTACCTTTTCAAATAAGGAGGAAATGTTTGCAGCTAAAAAAGCATTTCCCAACACCGATTTTGTCGATATAAATCGAAAAATAACTATTTCCGTAGAAAGATCAGATGCGCCAGATATTCCTTTTTACTGGAAGGTGGAGGAAGAAGTGAAAAGAATCTCGGTCTCCAACCAAACGATGTTTAGCTATGGTGTTTTTCTAACCGACTTTCACAAAGGAGACAAGGCCAAATTTGTTGTGGTTAATGACAAAGAAATGACCCATATAAATACATCGCCTAATGTAAAAATGGTAGAGAGAGAGGGGATGTTTCACACAAATTTTAAGTATAAATTCTATTTAGTACCAGTCACTCGGCCAGGGGCTATTCTAGAAGCTAGAAGCAGCTTTTTGCTGACCAGTTATGCGCATTTGTCTGAATTAACATTTTTGGATAAGTACCCTGCTTTGCATTCGGAAATCATTTTTGAAATTCCAAAAGAGCTAAAAGTTCGGTTCGACAGTTTGCATTTTGATCAAGCCAACATACAATTCAGCAAGGAATTGTTAAAAAATAAAACGATTTATCGGTTTAAACGCGATAATGTTGAAGCGGGCAAGGAAGTAAGAATGGCTCCCAATTCAATTTATTATGAGCCACACATTTTAGTTTTTGCGGAACAGTTCACGACCAACAAAGGAGATAAAATTTCGCTGCTTTCTAATGTGGAGGACATTTATCGATGGAATAGGTCGATGGCGGAGAGGACAAAAAATGAAGTAGAGGGTCTTAGAGGGTTGGTTGATAGCCTCACTACTGGAAAGTCAGATGAAGAGAAGTTGCGCAGTTTATACTACTGGGTACAGGATAATATACGCTATTTGGCTTTCGAAAATGGTTTGGCTGCCTTTGTTCCTGACGCTTGTCAGGAAGTATACTTTAAACGTTATGGGGATTGTAAAGGCAAATCGAATCTGCTTAAGCAGATGCTCTTACTGGCGGGTTTTGACTCACGTTTGGTTTGGATAGGAACTAAGGACCATAGCTTTTTGGCCATGACGCAACCGAGTATCAGTCCTGCAAACCACATGATTACAGCGGTAAAATGGAAGGACAATTGGTTGTTTTTAGACCCTACCACTAATTTTTATGGTTTATATCAAATTCCAGATCAGCTGCAAGGTAAAACCGCAATGATTGAAGGTGATGCGCATGTGATTGTAGAACAATTGCCATTTCAATCCTTCACAGAGCATTATGAAAATTCTAGATTAGAGCTACAATTATCTGCAGGAGAGGAACAGTTAGTTGGTCGACAAAAACGGTATTTGTCAGGTAACCCTGCGAGTGATTTAAGAACGGAACTTTTCACTTTCTCCGGAAAGAATAAGACTGAGGTAACGAAAAACATACTCACCTACAATAATCTCAACATTGGCTATAAGAACGAAAGTTTTGACATAGATAGAAATCGCGATAAGCCAATTCAATTTGAATCAGATATAATCCTAAGCAACCAGATCATAAAATTGGATAATCAGTTGTTGCTACCTACTACTGTATTTCCAAGGTTGAACAGTATGAGTATCTCTGAAAAGCGTAGAGAAGCTCTTTCACTCAGTGAACGTTTAAATTTTAACGATACCATTGTCTACAATTTGCCAGATAAGTATGAACTAGAATATTTGCCTGATTCTGTGGATGTTAAGCGAGACAAGTACAGTTTTGTGGCAAAAGCTAAGTTGAGTGGGAATCAAATTGAATTGATTTGTAGTGTCAGAATTGAGGACTTTATTTTGCTTAAGTCGGATTTTGAACAGTGGAATAAGGACTATGCAGCGCTATTAACTTTTAATAAAAACAGGATAATCTTAAACAAGAAATAGATATGAAGAAATTAAAACTGTTGTTTTTTTTCGCAGCCTTGCCTTTCTGCTCCATGGCGCAATCCAAGTTGCTTCGTGGGGTTAGTTTAACGGCTGGTTACAATCAATTACCTAATTATAAGCTTACACGTATAATGGATGGGGCCGTACAAATTGAAAGAACGAATAGAAATGCAACTGTTCTGGGCTTTAATTATATTTTGAGAGCCAATGTTTTGAACATTGGTCCGGAGAGTAGTCTTGCTTTGGATGTTAGACCTACATTTTCTTTTTATATAGCCAAAGAAAAGGAGAGTTATAGTGTGTTTGGTGTTGTGACCACTACAAATATTCCTGTTTTTCTTCAACTACCCATGTTATTGCAGTATAACTGGGGCTTATTAAGCAATCGTGAAACCACAGCTAACCGAGGATTCGGAATTGGTGTAGGAGTGAATTATCAAAGGTTATATGATGCTCAGCATTACAACCTTAATAGGAACTATTTTCCTGAAAATGAGTATGTTTTAGAAACAGGTGAACATGCAATTTTACAACCAACCATAAATTTATCCTATCGTTTCTGGGGTATAGACGACTATTGCTTTGAGTACAATTTTAATGTTGGACTTGCCAATGAAACTTTTCAAGGCAACAAATACAGTAGGAATACCTATATGTTTTCGATTAGTTATTATTTCAACTATTAACCAATGAATAAGTTAGTCTTTTTTCTATTTCTCTTTTTGGGGAGTCAAATTTCAACCTTTGGTCAGACAGACCAAACAACTCGTGATAAACGCAAACAGCGTGTAATTGTAGAAAAGGCCAAACAACTTTTTCAAAAGGAGGATTCTATTTTTTTAGTTCGGGATATTCCCACTGAATATGCTGATGAGTCAGTAGTGCTGATTGCTCAAAAAATTATGTTTGAATATGGGGTGAAAGGATCATTGGATTACAACGGGTCGGTGAGAAAGCTAATCAAACTGCAAGACAAGGCAGCAGTGAAGGGCTTTGAATCTATAGAATTTTCTGCCGCTGAAGGTGAAGTTGTTGGGATACAAATTATAAAACCAAGTGGACAGCTTATCGTAGTGGATATGACCAAGGCGGTTGGCGTAGACCTTGAAACCCAAAGTAGCTCAAGTACTTTGTTCAAAAATTATGAAAGAGGCAAATTTGCTTATAAAAAAGTTGCTTTAGAAAATTTGGAAGTGGGCGATATCATTGATTATGTCAGCTCAAGTGAAGGTGTATTTTCGAATTTTTTCTTGCCAAGTTGTACTAATCTGATGCTCATTAATTTTCAGGAGGCATATCCAATTTTGAATTTTGATGTTGAATTCAAAGTTAGAAGAGGCTTTTATATCAATGCTATTTCTCTAAAAGGGGCCCCAAAACTTCAACTAAATGAACAATTAAGTGATAATCGATTTCAAATCTTTACAGCATCAGCCAAAAATAGTAAGCCCTACAAAACGACAGATTGGACATTTGTCGATGTAGTACTACCTATATTGAAATTCCAGATTTGTTTGAGCTCGAAAAAAGGTCAGGGCGATGAAATCGTGGGAGAAATAGGGGTAGTGAAAGACCAGCTCACACCTACTGATATTCAGAAATCAGTGTCTATTGGTTATACCCATCTACTGAAAAACCATAAAGTAACTTTTGGTGGGTATACTTACTCTAAGTACAGATGGCCAGTTGAGCCTTATACCAAAGTATATGTTACTTGGATAAATCGCTATCACCGTGGGGTTAAAAATGATAAAATAATCTTTGAAAAGTTATATTATAAAATCCGTTACGACTTCTTTTTGGGTGAATATGAAGGCCTCGGCAATATCGTGAATGATGAATTTTTCGCGACTTTGTTACATTCAACCATGAAGCAACTAGGGTTTGTTTCCAGGTTGGTGGCAGCACCAGGTCGTACCACCACGACGGGTGAAGGATTACTTTCAAGACGCGAAATGTATTGGCTGGTTGTAATTGGGACGGTAAAAACGCAGCAAATTGTGTTTCCGATCAGTGTGAACAGTAATCCGAATGATAATTTCTGGCGGTTGTCTGGAGTTGAAGGACAAATTATCGATACGGATCTAAGGAGAACACCGGAAAATTATAAAGCTAAATTTCTAACGCTTCCTGCCGACGACGCTTCGGAAAATACAGTCGCCGTGGTGAACCAAATAGAAATCGATGATAATTTAAATCTGAAAATTAAATCAACGCATAAATACACTGGGCAAAACCGGCTCAATGCTCCTGCTTATTATTTGGCTACATTAGATTTAGAAAAGGAGGATATATCCATGTTTGCCGGGGATAAAGAAGTAGAAAAGGCCTCAAAGCGAAGACGGGATCGTTTGGAGAAGGAAGGCAAGGCATTTGATTTGGAAGAGGCAAAGTCTAAACAACGCGGTCAACTTGAAAAAAACATCTCAAACCGTTTTAAATTGGTTGAATACGAAAGGTTTAGCTTGAAGTCAACCGGAAGAAGTTCAAAAAATCCAGTTCTCGAAGTTGAGCAACAATATGTGATAGGAGAAATGGTTACCAAAGTTGGCAACAATTACCTTCTTGATTTAGGTAAAATGTTCGGAGCCTTTGAAAAACTCGATACTGCTGAACAACGCGACTTTCCCATTCGGTATGATTTCCCCATGCAAATAACTTACAGATTTGTAATTGATGTACCAACTGGATATCAGGCAGAAGGGCTGAATGGTTTTTCGGTTGATTATGAATCAACGGTTGGTGTTTTTAAAGTAAAGCCAACCTTAGAAAATGAACAACTGACGATAACCATTAATCGCACTTTTGCGAAAGCGGAAATGTCGAAGGAAGAATGGAAGGAGTTCGCCCGCTTTATGAATCTAGCGTTTAACTTTTCCCAGAAAAAGGTCTTATTGAAAAAGATTTAAGCATTAATATGCATTCTTAAAGGAGCTATGGCACAACCGTAGCTCCTTTATTTTTATACTGAAGTTTGTCCAAATTCCGAAGCCATAGTAACAAGCCTAAACCGGTTCCGAAATGCTCAAAAACAATCGTACAGACTTCTAAAGTGTAAGCGGATTTTTTCCTCTGGATTGGATTGTTTAAATCGAACATGGAATTCTTCTCCAGGTAAGAGGTCAAAATAATTGTTCTCAAATTCCAGCCCAGTTGCTCTGATTTGAAGATTTTTAACCGCCTTATTTGTAGTTAATACCAATTGATTTGGTGCTTTGACTGCCCATTGGATTTCGGGCTTTTGTAAGGCTAAATTTTTTGGAGCTACGAAATATAAGGGCGCAGCCCAGTCCATATTAACTTGGGGAGAAAGTGCTCTAGCCCTAATATAAAGTCTGTTTTTGTTGATGTGCTTAGGTAGGTAAGCCATTGAAAGCAAGGCGCGGAGTTGGTTTTTGTCAGCCGAAGGGTGGAGCTCAATTATGGTGTCGCTCACTAAAAGACCATCTAATGTGCCCACTTGAATTTGAAGCGTGGTGCTTTGCTTAAGTTGCACTTGATCACTGACGATTTGAAATACCAATTGCGCATCAACGGTGTCGATACGTAAAATTGTCGGTGCAAAGCTTCTTTTCACCTGGTAGTAAAACGCCTTAGGCGCTGCCAAATAGTCGATGGCACTCCATGAAATAGCCGGCCAGCAGTCGTTCCACTGCCAAAACAGACTACCCATGCAGTAAGGCTGAGCAAATCGGTGGCTTTCCATGGCGATTTGCATACCGCGGGCTTGTAGCAACTGAGAGATATATGCGAATTTCTCAGGGTCATCGGGTATGGGGTAATCGCGGGCCATGTAAACCCGTATGGTGGAGTCGCCGAGTGGGTGTTTTTGATGTGCAGCGAGGCCAGAAGTTGGTGAAGCTCCGTTTGCCGCATCGTTCATTAAATTCCGCGTACCGAGATTGGGGAAACCTTGAAAACCATATTCCGAGACAAATCGACCGGTTTTGTTGCGGTAGTTTTCGAAGGATTCAAAACCCCACCAAACGCCCCAATAATGCACGTCACCCGTTTTGTATGCGGTATCTCGTCCCCAGCCATTGCTGGGCGAACTGGGATGATAAAAGGTGTTTGGGTCATTCTGGCTTATCAACTGAGGGATTAGCTCATGAAAAAGTTTTTCATATTGGCGGTAGAGTTCGAAGCTGTCTGTGGGGCTGTACCCCAGACTTTCCTGCCAATGCCAATTAAACCAGCCTTCACTGATTTCGTTATTACCGCACCACAGCGCCAATGAAGTGCGGTTGCGTATTCGTTCTATTTGCTGAGAGGCTTCGACACGCACATTGGCTAAAAATGCTTTATCGGCAGGATAGAGGGCACAAGCAAACATAAAATCTTGCCATACCAGTATTCCTAACGAATCACAGGCATCTAAAAATGCTTCATCGGCGTAGGTGCCACCACCCCAAACGCGCAACATATTAAGTCCAACATCGGCAGCTAGCACCACCTGCCTTTGGTATTGGTCAGGGGAAATCCGCGCCGGAAATTGATCGGGTGGAACCCAATTGGCACCTTTTACAAAAATGGGTTTACCGTTCACCTCCAATTGAAAAGATGAACCGATGGAATCAGGCGCTTGTATCCACTTTATGGTCCTTAAGCCAGTTTTAAAGCGCAGTTGGTCCAAGCGCTTTTTGCCTACATATAAATTTACTTCTACCGGATAAAGACGAGCAGCGCCATGGCCATTGGGCCACCACAATTCGGGCTGCGGCACTTCGATAACGGTGTTATACAGGCTATCCGAGAAGGTATTTTCTTTTTTAGATCGATTTACAAGCCATTTTTTGCCGGTAAAAATCCGGGTTTCTACTTCCCACTCGAGAGCGCTAGTTCCGCGTAAACCTCCCTCAACGTGCACTGTGGCAAGCTTAGAATCCAATTGAATGCGAACAAAGGGCTGCTTTAGTTGAAGTTTATTTCTGAATTCGATACCTACTGCTTTCCAAAGGCCGCAGCCCAATAAGCGAGGGGCCCAATCCCATCCAAACTGGTATTGTGCTTTGCGGATATAGGGAGCATCGCCTCCGGGTAATGGGTAAGGGAAGTTTTGGGCTGCCTTTCGCGCGACTTCGGTGACAGGGTAAAAATGAATGTGCAGTTCATTTTTGCCTTTTTGGAGATTATTGCCGACCTCATATTCCCAGCGGCGAAACATATTGTCGACCGAAGCGAGCTTTTTACCATTTAAGCTAATTTCCGCATGGGTGTCTATTCCTTCAAATACCAAAACGATGTCTGCCAACTTAAGCTGATTGATGCTTAAATCGAATGTTTTACGGTACTGCCAAGCTGTATTGTCGACCCACTGCACCTCTTTTTCTTGGGTTCCGTATAGCGGGTTGCTGATACGCCCTTGACGTTCTAAATCAAGGTAAACGTTGCCAGGAACCTGAGCAATGTGCCAGTTTGAATCCGCTGCCGCTTTCATTTGCCAAACACCCGACAGCGACAAATAGCTAGGCTGCGCATGAGTTGTCAGGGCAATCAACAACAGAAAATAGCTGAGCAATACTTTTTTCAAAGGAGCATGTTTTTTAGTTTCCGGACTTCTTCGGCATCTACCATGGGATCTCCAGCTACCAACGCTGCACTGTGGTACCAATTTAATTGACCTTGAGTAAGTAATTCTGGAAAATGCGGACTGCGCACACCGCCACCTGCTATAAATTGTATTTCAGGATAGGCAGCCTGCCAATTGTTTAATTGTTTGATGCCTAAAAGTGCCGTAGATGCAGCTCCTGCAGATAAAATACTACTAAAACCCCATTCAATGGCTGTCTCAATCGATTTTTCCTGGTCAACGCAGCGGTCAAAAGCCCGGTGTAAAGTGCAGGGCAAACCAGCAGCCAGTTCCAATAATGTCCGATTACTACTTTCTTCTAGGCTCAATTGAACATTTAGAAAACCAAAAACAAAGCCATCGGCACCAGCGGTTTTTAAGGCCATTAACTGGTGTTTGAGTAGACTTAAACCCGAGAAACTTATACTGAAATCCACAGTTTCACGCAGCATGACATAGATTGGCTGTTTGATACGGGGGCGAATACGGGCTAGTGCAAAAGGATCGGGACTTAAGCCACCACTGGCGTAATCCCGACAAAGTTCTATGCGGTCGGCACCTGCCTCAGCTGCAATAATCGCCGAGGGGTTGTCGAAGCAAGCAATTTCAAGTGATGCCATTAGCGTAGATAATAATCGGCATTCACCAACGTATTGCCAGAGGAATTGTGTTTGGCATAACTAAAGCCTTTTTGCAGACAATAACCCCCTGAGCCGCCATCTTTTCGCAGTGCGATAAAGCCAATTTGAATGGCGTCCACAGCTTTATTGCGCCGCTTTTGAGCATTCACCACCCGCAGCACCGCTTCCTGGCAGGCTTCTTCAGCCGTTCTGCCCTGACGCATGAGTTCCACCACCAAGTGACAACCTGCTACCCGAATAACCTCTTCGCCATGCCCAGTTGCCGTAGCTGCACCTACTTCATTGTCGACAAACAAGCCGGCGCCAATAATGGGCGAATCACCTACCCGGCCATGCATTTTATAGGCCATGCCGCTGGTAGTGCATGCTCCCGATAAATTGCCTGCTTTGTCTAAGGCAATCATACCAATGGTGTCGTGGTTTTCGATATTGACGATGGGTTTATACGCGCTCGTTTTGAGCCATTCTTTCCATTCTTTCTCAGAGTCGGGGACGAGCAGATTTTCTTTTATGAAGCCCTGGGTAAGGGCAAATTGCAAAGCTCCTTCGCCTACTAGCATCACATGCGGTGTTTTTTCCATGATTGCTCGAGCAACGGAAATGGGATTTTTGATGTGTTCGAGGCAAGCCACCGAGCCAATATTGGCCATTTCGTCCATGATACACGCGTCGAGCGTTACGCGTCCATCTCGGTCGGGTCGGCCGCCATAACCCACACTGCGCTCGTTGGGATCATCTTCACAGCGCCTAACACCCTGCTCAACCGCATCGAGGGCACGTCCGCCACGGTCGAGTATTTTCCAGGCCACCTCATTGGCTTGCAAACCAAAATTCCAGGTTGAAAGCACCAATGGGCCTTTCGCTTTTTCCTGAGGAGTTAAAGCCAAACTTTGCATGGGCTTGAGTGCAAGCCCGGCTGCTACCAGCGCTTGCCATTTGAAAAATGTTCTGCGGTTCATGGTTTTTGAGTGAGGGCGTGTTTGCCGTAGGGAATACTTTGTTTATCGAGCCAGTCGCAGTGCTGCTTGAGTCGGAGTAGGAAGTTTGGATAGTTTTTGGTTTCAGGATTGGTCCACAGTACTTCTGAAAGGGCCAACAAGCGGGGCATAGCCATATAACTTACCTGATTAAAACTGGGCATATATTCTGTCCACACATTGCCCTGTGCGCCGAGTATGTACTGTGCTTCGGTTTTACCTAATTCAGCAGGCGTGGGTCGATAGGCGTAAACTGCCTCCACGGAGTTAAAACCACCAATAGCTAAAGGCTCAGAGCTACGATCTTCGCTTTGGTAATGGTCGAAATAACACGGTTTACCCGGCGACATGACGGCATAATGACCAGATTTTGCTGCGGCAATTCCGCCTTCGGTACCCCGCCAGCTCATCACAGCAGCATAAGGCGCCAATCCGCCTTCTAGTATCTCGTCCCAACCTATCAGCTTGCGTTTGCGGGTGTTGAGATAATTTTCCATGCGGGTAATAAAGTAGGATTGTAAGGCATGTTCATCCTTGAGACCTTCTTTTTGCATGCGTTGCTGACATTTAGCACACGCTTTCCAGCGTACTTTCGGACATTCATCCCCACCCACGTGGATGTAGGTAGATGGGAAAATACCAATGATTTCATCCAATATCGTCTGTAAAAACATAAAAGTGCTGTCGTTACCAGCACAAAAAACGTCATCAAACACACCCCAAGATCGACCGGTTTCAAAAGGGCCACCTGTACACGAATATTGCGGATAAGCAGACAATGCCGCCAAAGCATGACCTGGCATCTCAATTTCTGGCACCACAGTTATGTGACGGGCAGAAGCATAGGCAACTACTTCTTTCATATCTGCTTGTGTGTAATATCCGCCATACTTTTGGCCGTCGTATTTCATATCGGCGGATGGCCTGCCAATTAGGGTTTCCTTCCGCCAACCACCTACTTCAGTGAGTAACGGATAGGCTTTAATTTCGGCACGCCAGCCTTGGTCATCGGTAAGATGCCAATGGAAGACGTTCATTTTATACATTGCCAAATAGTCAATGTAACGTTTGACCTCAGCTACTGTAAAAAAATGTCGACTACAATCTAAATGCATTCCTCGCCAGCTGTAGGCTGGTTCATCTATTAGGTGCAATTGTGGTAATTTAAAGTTCGGGAAGCCATCGCAAAGCTGCAAAAGACTTACCACAGCATAAAATGCACCTTCGGGACTGGCAGCTGTTATTCGGATTTCATGCGCTGCAATTTCGAGTTCATAAGCTTCAATAAACATAAACTCCCCTCGTATAAAGGTAATAGCTGGTTGTTCGGGAGAGGCAGAAGTAGCCAAGACCAACGATTTGAGCTTGCGCTTTTGTAAGCCCTGCTGTAAAAAAGCGACTTCATTTGGGAAAATAGTACTCCCTACTATTTTTGCATCGTTGAGGTTGAACATCGGTCCGGTACGCCAACGGACTTCCTGTGGTTGAGGAATGAAAATATTGGGCTGGGCAAAAACGGACCCTCCCATGCTTAAACAAAAATACAATAGACCGAAGCAGCCGAGATAGGAACGATTTACTTTCATAAGGAGACTAATCGAAACAAGATAAAAATAAAATGGACTTCATGCCGATGGATAAATTCGAGCAGAAACAGTAAGTTTACAGCCTACCCTTGACAATACTATTATGAACAAATATTTGAAATGGATACTGATCAGTGTACTCGTACTTGTTCTTGGCTTATGGTTGGCTTTTCGTTGGATGTCGGCCAATACCAAAAAAGCCAGTCCTGAAAAAACAACCAGCTATGTTGCCGACAACTACGACCTCAAAGTTGCCTATTCCGGCCCTTCAAAAAAAGGACGCGAAATTTTTGGCGGACTTGTTCCTTTTGGTGAAATATGGCGTACTGGTGCTAATGAAGCCACTACCTTTACAACCACAACGGAGCTGACTATCGGTGAGAAGACCCTAGTAGCAGGCACATATACCTTATGGACCAAACCCGAGGCCGACAGTTGGACAATTTATTTCAACAGCGGAGAATATCCTTGGGGTGTAAGTTGGGGGGGCAAAGCAAGTCACGACCCTGCTTTTGATGTGCTAGAAGTAGTGGTGCCGGTCGTGGCCCTTACCGAAGTTGAAGAGGTATTTACCATACAAATTTACCCCAACCCGCTGCGTATGCGTTTGGCTTGGGATTTAACAGCGGTTGATCTGTCTATTCAATAAGTCTTTGCCCACTTTGGAAAATGTACAAGGGCCAGATCCAGCTATTTTATTGGAATTGGTCAAAACGCCTATGCCCTTTGGTAAATACAAATCAACCCTGATTTGCGATTTGCCCGTTTTTTACCTAGAGTGGTTTTCCCGAAAAGGATTTCCTGCTGGTAAATTGGGGCATTTGCTGGAGACCATGTTTATAATTAAATCAAATGGCTTGGAGTTCCTATTAAAGCCATTAAGAACAAAAGTTTAAACAACGAGTCAAAATTTAGGCATGGATTTTTTCTATTTGAGAAAAAGTCCCATATTGGAACGTTAATTCACTTCCATATTAAAAACCCGGATGTTTATTTTTGCCCAGAAGCATTTCTCACAGGGGCTATTTTGCCTTCTTCTTCTGCTGATGGTTTCTGGGTTTCCCTCGAAAGCTGCAGCAGAAGAGGGTAGTTTATTTATAGTTGGAGGGGCAATGGATACCACTTTGGCTTTAAGAATGGTGGAGCTGGCCAATGTAAGGACTTCCGGATACATAGTGGTTTTGCCTATGGCGAGCGAAACACCGGACACCGCTGCTTACTATGCCATAAAATTATTTGAAGCAGTTAACGTACGTTCGGTAAATAGTATGTTCGTCGGTCAAAATACACCGGCAAGTCAAGCGCAACTCGACAGCCTCCAAGGTGCCAGCCTCATTTATTTTACGGGTGGTGACCAAAACAAGCTAATGCAGCTTATAACGCTGCTCGAAATAAAGGCCGTCTTGCAATTGGCTTTCCGAAATGGAAGCATGATTGCAGGAAGTAGCGCTGGAGCAGCAGTTATGAGCAAATCGATGCTTACGGGCAATCAACTGAAAGTGCCAGAATACGAGGCTACATTTTCGCGACTGCAAGCTGGGAATTTGGAGCTTAATGAAGGGTTAGGTTTTCTAGAGAAATCGGTAATTGACCAACATTTTATCAAACGAAGCCGCTACAATCGCCTTTTAAGCGTGGTTTTGGAGCATCCCGAACTCAAAGGAGTAGGCATAGATGAAGGCACCGCTATTTATGTCAAAGCTGGCAGGGCGGAAGTGATTGGGCTAAACCAAGTAGTGTTGGTCACCAACAAAAAATCTCGTCTGCCGCTAGATGGTTTACTGTCATCAACCCGCGTTCGTCTCACCATTTTATGGGCGGGCGATCGGTTTGTGTTGCGTTAGTAACCCCTAGAAGCAAACGAGACCTTTCGCCTCGTTTACCTCAAGTCTGCTTCCTTGTCTAAGTATTCCTGTACAATGCTAATCGCATTGGTCACCACGTCACTTAAGGCTGTGATAAATGTTCCCGGTTCTGCGATGGAGATGGCATGTTTAATTGCTTCGATTTCTTTGGGAATAACCTCATAGGTCATCTTTTTATCGACTTGTTTAATACCCCCCACAATAAGGTCTATAAGCTCTTGTTCTGTGCGGCCACGAAGGTGCTTTTCCTGACGTATGATGATGTGGTCGAACATACGCGCAGCAATTTTGCCACACTCAGTAATGTCTTCGTCGCGGCGGTCACCCACGCCGGAGATAATACCGACTTTTTTCGGTGAATCAATATTGCTCAGGAAATCCTCAATAGCCAAGTATCCCGCTGGATTATGGGCGAAGTCGATCATAACCTTGAACTCCCGGAAATTGAACACATTCATCCGGCCAGGGGTGAGGGCGGGCGAGGGAATGAAGGTTTCTAGCGACAAACGTATGGCTTCGGTTCTAAAGCCTTGCAGGTAGCCAGCCAAGGCAGCGGCCAACACATTTTCGATCATAAAGCGTGCTTTGCCGCCCATGGTCAGTGGTATGGTGGTTACACGTTCAATTCGGATTTTCCAATCCCCCTTTTTGATTGTGATGTAGCCGTTTTCGTAAACAGCGGCAATTCCATTCTTTTTGGTATGCGCCTTAAGAACAGGATTGTTCTCGTCCATGGCGAAGTAGGCGACATTACATTGCATCTCCGCACCAATTTTTACACACCAAGGGTCTTCGGCATTCAAAACAGCCCAGCCATCCCGCTTTATACTGCGCACCACGACCGATTTTACCCGCGCAAGGTCTTCAAGATTTTCAATGTCGTTAAGTCCCAAATGATCCTCCCGTATGTTGGTGATTACGCCAATATCGCAGCGACTGAAACCCAAACCGGCCCGGAGTATGCCACCACGTGCGGTTTCTAAAACGGCAAACTCGACGGTAGGGTCCTTTAATATAAATTCAGCACTCACTGGACCAGTCGTATCTCCTTTTTCAAGCATGTGGTTTTGCACGTAAATGCCATCCGAAGTAGTAAAACCAACACGGTAGCCAACGTTTTTAACCATATGTGCCAATAATCGAGTAGTCGTTGTTTTGCCATTGGTACCAGTCACGGCTATAATTGGTATACGGCTGGCTTTACCCGGTGGGTATAACATATCAATTACCGGCGCGGCAACGTTACGTGGCAAACCTTCGGCAGGAGCTAGGTGCATACGAAAACCGGGTGCAGCATTTACCTCCAATATACTTCCGCCACTCTCTTTGAGCGGCTGGGTGAGATTGGGGGCCATGATGTCGATTCCACAAACGTCCAGACCAATCACGCGTGATACACGTTCAGCTAGAAAAATATTTTCGGGATGCACCATATCGGTCACATCAATAGAAGTACCACCCGTGCTGAGGTTGGCGGTTGATTTGAGATAGACGATTTCGCCTTTCTTAGGTATGGTTTCAAGGGTGTAACCTAATTTTTCGAGCAAATCGGTGGTGTCACGGTCAATGGCTATTTCTGTTAACATGTTTTCATGACCATAACCCCGGCGTGGGTCGAGGTTTTCGGTGTCGATGAGTTCTTGGATATTTTGTTTGCCATCGCCTTTTACATGGGCAGGCACACGTTGCGCTGCAGCGACTACCTGGTTGTTTATTACCAGAACGCGGAAGTCGAAACCGGTGATATATCGCTCGACGATGACTTTACGTGAGTATTTTTTGGCAAACTCAAGTCCTTCTACAGCATCAGCCCACTTTTTTACATTTATACTGGCCCCTTTACCGTGGTTACCATCTAATGGTTTGATCACGATTGGGTAGCCAATGCGGTCGATACAAGCTTGCAAATCCTCTTCGTCAACGCAGATGTCGCCTTTAGGTACAGGCATCGAAGCATCACCGAGCATTTGTTTTGTGAGCTCTTTGTTGCAGGCGATACCAACAGCAATATTGCTGGTATTTTGGGTAATGGTGGCTTGAAAACGCACTTGGTTTACGCCATAACCAAGCTGAATCAAACTGTTGGTGCCGAGGCGAATCCAAGGAATGTCGCGGGAAACAGCTTCGTCAACCAACGACCCGGTAGATGGCCCCAGGCGTACATTCTCTCGTACGCGGCGCATTTCCATCAAATCGGCCTGCAAATCGTAGTCGGTGCCGTCTATCAATGCTTGTGCTATGCGCACGGAAGCTTCTGCAGCAAAAAGACCTACTTTATCTTCTACATAACTAAAAACAACATTGTAGATACCTGGCGTTTTGGTTTCCCGCGTTCTTCCAAACCCAGTTTCCATGCCGGCTAAGGTTTGTATTTCAAGGGCAATGTGCTCGATAACGTGCCCCATCCAAGTACCGCGTTCAACACGATAAAAAAAACCGCCTGGTTTACCCTCTGAGCAGCGGTGTTCGTACATGCTCGGAAATAGCGCCTCTAAACGCTCCCGAAAACCCGGGATTTTATTGGTCGGTTGTTGCTCTAGCTCTTCGAGGTCGAGCCGCATTTGAATGAGCTTTTTACGGTTGACGCTCCAGATATTTGGTCCACGTAAGGCTTGAACTTTGAGTATTTGCATAGATGAGATAAAATAGGGTGGGTGTTGTTCGGTTGAGCCTGAGTAAAAGTTCAAATAAATGAATTTATCGTTAACAAACACAAGAAATCCCGAGAATAGAATACTTTTCCCCAAAAGAAGGACATTTGCGAACATTGAACCCCTGTTTTATTTGATTTAAAGGTGTTAGGCCGTATCATTACGCCTTTATTAAGTGAATATCAAGCGACTATTTCCATGACACCGAAGGGTAAATTGATTGTAATCGGGGGGGCAGTAGATACGGGTAGTTTTACCGAAAAGAACTACAAAGACGACATTGAAAAAAATCTAAATTTTTTTGAGCGTGGTATTATCAAACGTATCATTACCGAATCGGTCAAAGGCGAAGAGTCGCGTATTGAGGTTATACCTACTGCTTCTCAAATACCAAAAGATGTAGGTATCGAATATGTAAAGGCATTCTCTTATCTCGGGGCCCACAATGCTGGTGTATTGGCCATTGATAACCGCGAAGGCGCCAACGACCCAGAAAACTGTGCCCGACTCGAGGCCGCCGATGTAATTGTTTTTACGGGCGGTGACCAGCTGAGATTGACATCCATACTCGGCGGAACAGAGTTTCATACTATTCTGCTGAGAAAATACGAAGAAGATAACTTTCTGATTGCTGGCACTTCAGCAGGCGCGGCAGCATGTTCAAATACCATGATTTACCAAGGTTCGGCCAGTGAAGCATTGCTCAAAGGGGAGGTAAAAATCACCAGCGGGCTTGGTTTAATCAATGACCTGATCATCGATACCCATTTTGTACACCGGGGACGTATCGGTCGACTGTTCCAAGCTGTAGTTAGTAATCCACGCGTATTGGGTGTTGGTTTGGGAGAAGATACCGGCCTCCTCATTACCGACGGAGAAGCCATGCAAGCCTTGGGTTCCGGTCTGGTTATTTTGGTAGATGGTCGTCAGATTCGCGATACCAATATTACGGATGTATCCTTGGGGTCACCCATTAGTATTGAAAATTTGGTAGTGCATGTGATGTCGATGAATGACGAGTATCATTTGGCGACCCATAAAATGCAGATCCGCAAGTCCCACCACGTTATTGGCGATTGACGATGCAACCCAAACTGTTGATACACGGTGGTTTTTTTAGTGAATCGGCTACCAGTGCTGAGGTAAAAAAGGCAAAACAAGAAGCGTTGATACGGATTGCCGAAGCGGCTCATGTTTTTTTGTTGAGTCATTCTGCCTTTGAAACAGCAGCCTACGCAGTACACTTGCTCGAAGACGACCCATTATTTAATGCCGGCACTGGTTCTCAAATCCAAAGTGACGGCGTTATCCGCATGAGTGCCGCCATTATGGAAGGGAGCACGGAGCGTTTTAGTGGTGTTATTAATTTAGAAGACGTACAAAACCCAATTCAAGTAGCCGTTCGTCTTTTTTTAGAAGATGACCGTGTTTTGGGAGGAGCAGGCGCATTGCAGTTTGCACGCGATGCCGGTTTCCCAGCTTATAATCCTGAAATCGCGCAGCGTCGTACCGAATATGAAGCCAAAAGGAAGGCCAACGGACAAGGTACCGTCGGCTGTGTTGCCTTAGATGGGGCTGGTAATTTGGCTGCCGCCACGTCTACTGGCGGTAAGGGCTTCGAAAGGGTAGGCCGCATCTCCGATTCTGCAACTGTAGCTGGTAATTATGCCAATGCCCATTGTGCCGTTTCCTGTACAGGAGTTGGCGAAGACATTGTAAGTGGTGCAGTAGCGACTAAAATTGTTACTCGGGTTACCGATGGATTTACGACCGAAAGCGCCATTGCCAAAACCTTTGCCGAGCTTAAACCTTATGATGGTTTTGCGGGTGCCATTGTGCTAACGGCAAAAGGAGAAATGGCGTGGCGTGACTCTCACCCGAGTATGGTTTGGGCACAAACGGATGGTCGAACAACACTGGTTTTCGAGTAAAGCTGGCATTTTATCTGCTTTTGGTGCTT
>JBDNIH010000316.1:0-13279 GCA_041688385.1 Bacteroidia bacterium | reverse complement strand
AGACACGCGATGAGCACAATAAATTGGTCTAAAGAAGATGCGGAACGTCACGCCACGAGAGAAAAGGCTATCGCGGAACTAGATAGGGCATCTGACGCAAAACGGGGTGTTTACGGCGCGTCAGATATTGCCACCGAAGGGCGAGCACTAGCGGCGCAAATTAGGACGGGTCTTCTTGTCCCTGCTTCTGCCCAGGGGATTGTGACCGCATTGTGTAAGGATGTGGAGCGCCTACAGGGGCTATTAGTTCAGGAGAACGCTTTCGGCGAGCAGCACGAGGCGGTCATAGTGAGTCTCGGCAAAGAAATAGCGAGGCTACGCGTACAGTTAGAGACAGCGAACGACAAACTTATAGACCAAGTGTTTCAACAGAAAATAATAGACAGTGAAAACTAAAGCCGAAATAGAGACCGAGTACCTGAGGGCGCGCTCCCACGCCTGGATTAAGTACCTAAAAGCCTGCATGCCCGCACAGGTTGAATACAGCGCCGAAATCGCCGAAGCAAAGGTAGAGTACGAGAAAGCACTAGAAGCCATCGGCGAAAAGGAGACACCAAATGAAAAAGCGCATACCGAGGAAAACATGGAACACACTCCCAAACACAGTTGAAGAAACCCTGAAGGCGGTTATGGTTTTGCAGAAATGGGAAAACAAAACAGGCTTAAAGGCCGGATACGGAGACGGCATTATTGTGTCACTTGATTTTGCCAAAGACCTGTGTGAACGAATAATTAAATTGGAAAAGACGAAGTGAACAAGCAATATGTCATCGCCGGCACGGGCTCGCGCAACTTGATACTTGACGAAGATAAATATGGCGAAGTAATGATTAATCTTCGCCAACTATTGAGTGAAGCAAAAACCGAGCACGGCGACAACTTAATGGTCATATCCGGAATGGCCGAGGGGTACGATGAGGTATTAGCCGGCGCGGCGATGATAGAAAAAGTTAAGTTACTAGCGGCTATTCCCAATGTTGGTTATGGCGACTACTACTGGAAGAACAATTCGCTTCTTAAGTTAGACAGGACTGTACCCTTCCAGGTGTTGACCGATTATGCTAAATCCACGGGCGGGATTGAATATGTTTGTCGCAAGGTTTACCAAAACGGCAGGCACTCCAACTTCATTCGCAACGAGTGGATGGCCGACCGCGCGAGTATTGTCTGGGTTTACAACCCGGTCACAAAGGGCACAAAGCAGTGCTATGACTATTGTTTAAGTAAGAATATTGAAACACGAGTCATTGACGCGGTCGCCTGATGAGAAACACAAACAGGCGACCGTTATGGCTGTGGCTGTATGACTTGAGCGCCATTATCCCGCGCCGCTGGTCGGAACGGTACAGTTGGTACGATGTGAAGAAATGGTTTAACTACTGTTTTCGTCACCAACTGTGGCTGCAACAACAATGGATAGAATGGGGCGAAGACAGCGAGCAGTGGGATTCCAAAGAATAGCCATGCCTGAACCGATAGACACTGTTGCAAACGGGCGCGCCCTGGCTCTTTGGGCTGGCCCCCGAATATCCTCCGTTATCAACGCATTGTGTGACGAAGTAGAACGACTACGGAAAGAACAACCCACTAGTAAAGGGAAAACAAAATGAAAACTGAAAACAAACGCGTAGACGTGCCGTGGAAAAACTGTCAAACAGCAATGGACGCAGCGGAGAACATCTACAACAGTACGCTCAAATCTGCGCTCGCGACTTATGAGTATGCGCTGGACTACGCGGTACGGATGTATGTGGCAGCTTTAAAAAGCGAAGGAGACACGAAATGAGCGTAGACGAAGCGACTCCGGATATTGTTGCCGAGATGCGGGCGCTGGTATTATTGTGCGTGAACGGCGCCGAAGTTCCGCCTAGTGCGACGATACGTGCCACGCTCAACAGGTGGGCTGACGAAATAGAACGACTACAAACAGAAGTAGACATGATGCGCAAACTTATAGTTCATTGCGAAACCACCGAAAGAACATGATTTCTGTTAACTATCGTGCCGGTAGTAAAATCTAAACCAGCGAATTTCTCATCGCCCGAGTTATTTGGCGCTAGCCGTTTCTCGCCGCAAGAACTTGTTCCCTGTATTCCCTGTAGCCGACTTCACAAATCGTTCGATAATTCATCATCGCGCCGATATATGCCATCGCTGGCTCAACCGACATAACGCCAAAGTCCGAAAACTGTAGGCGCAATTCGGATACATGTTCATCGTATTTGTTAATAATTGACTGCTTGAGTTCTTCTAGAAATCCCTCATTTTCGTCAAATATCCCGAATATCCGTTGCGTTTCTGCGTGCCCGAAAACGATTAACTCGTCTCCGACTTCAATGAAAACACCTTGAGATGTATGAACTATTTTCATGGCAGTCCTTTCAGTTTTAGATTTTTGATACTAGTTGTTGAGTATAGTCATTATTGACTGACTGAGTGTAATCCCTCATTGCTTTAATGTATACATCCAATACGGACATATCAAATACCCCAGTCAGGTGAAACTCTTTTGCTATGTTTTGTGATTGTTCAATAAAGGCAACTGTCAATTCGTTTAGCAGGTCAACCGCTAGATTTTTATATTGCTTTAACAGTGGGAACATTTTGTCAGCCTCGTTTATGTATATGTATTCTCCGTTATGTTTGACGAAAACGGCGCTTGATGTGTGGATGATTGTCGGTTCATTCTTCATTATATTTGCCCCATTTCCCGATTGGGCATACTGCGGATTTCATGTGAGCCTTAATACGCATAAAACACCCGCACTCCTTACAGGTGTAGGTCGGCTTGAATAGCCTTGGGCATTCGGCACATATCTTGAGACGCTCTGCGGCGTAATCGGTATCCATGGGGACATCCTACTACGCCGTCGGTGTATAATTAAAGTTATCAACGGTTGATGCCTGAGTTCCTTCTGTCTTTGGATATAGGACTATTCCAAAGGATTTTGCCTTTGCTGCGGTGGTTAGGTTAATGTCGTGGGTGGCCGCGCCTGCGCCATTAAGAACGGTTTGAATTCTTACATATTGGTCACTCGGGTGGTCTGTTTGTGCCTGTACGTAATCAAAATATCTTGCCGAATCAGTTGTCCCAAGCATGTTTTGGCTATTCAAAATTGATACAGAGCCAGCATTTGACCGAATTGTTCTAATCCAGTAAACATAGTTCGTAGTATATACCGTATAGGGGTAACTGCCCACGCCAACGAAGTTGTTATTTTCACACTGGCATGACGTTCCGTTGTTCACAAAATAACAGCCACCGCCACACGAGTTTAGACAAGCGGTTCCAGTGCCTGTACCGTTGCATGATGGGCTTGGTCCACATGACCCACAACCGGCGCACGGCTGATAGTAATTGCAAGGACCACTTCCGCCAGTGCATGAAGAAAGACCGCACTGGCATGATGGGTAGCCAGCACATATCTGATAGCCACCCGGACACCCGTTGCACTCATACCCTGTGGATGTTGATACGGACGAACTTCTATCTGTTACCGACCCGTACCAGTTGTTTGCATCTGCTACCCAATATGCTACACCCCAACCAAATTGTCCAGATGTTCCAAATCCAACTTTTATTGTCGCCGCAATTGCGCCAGTCTTGATAGATGCAAGCGGGTAACTTGCCGCGGTAGTAGCAGTTGACGCAACATTTGAGGCAATTCCCCATGTCCCTTTGGTGTTCTGCCAACTCTTTGTCCCGGAACCTTGCAATGTCGCGGCGTTATTTGCCCGCGTAAAGGCGTCGACAAATGCTTTAAGTTTTGTCAATACTGCTGTTATCCCTATAATCATGTGGTTAGATTGCCAACCGCCACCCACGTATTGGTGGCACGTTTGATGAGTGTCGCCACTGCCCATCGACCGTTTAATTTAAGTCCAGTGTCGTAGGCGTTTACCGTCACCCCGGAGGCACCGACTATGGTGACTTGACCCACATCGGTTTGAAGTATGTCTACTCTGTCGCCCACAGCAAACGCAACGGTCGCATTTGTTGGAATCGTTAAAGTTATTGATGCGCCATTACTAAGTTCTACTAATTTTGCAAGGTCCCCTAATACCAACGTATAAGTGATGCCTATTTGTGCATTTTGGGTGGAGGTAAAACCGGCTCTCGCCGAACCAGAAGCAAGGTCAGTCGTGGTTATGGAGTTACTCAAACTCAACTTGCTATACGTAATTGCCGCTGACGCGTTGATGTCAGCATTGACAATTTTCCCTGCCGCTATCTCCACGACGCCCGCATTGGTGATTGTGACATCCCCAGAAACTGCTGTTGCTGTTGGGACACCGTCCGAGTTATGGAGCACAATTGTTGCCGCAGCGCCTGTGGCAAGTTTAGAGAGGGCAATCGCGGCTGACGCGTTGATGTCAGCATTGACAATTTTCCCTGCCGCTATCTCCACGACGCCCGCATTGGTGATTGTGACATCCCCAGAAACTGCTGTTGCCGTTGGGACACCGGCCGAGTCATGGAGCACAATTGTTGCCGCAGCGCCTGTGGCAAGTTTAGAGAGGGCAATCGCGGCTGACGCGTTGATGTCAGCATTGACAATTGCGCCGTCAACAATCTTTGCTGACGTTATAGTGCTGTCACCTACCGAAAACTGACTGGAGTCAATCCATGCGGCCCCATCGTAAAATTGGATTAAATTGGTGCTCTCCAAATAGCAAATACGGCCCTCCGAGAGGGTTGGTTCTCCGGCTCCGCCGAAAGCCGCGTCACGAGCAGCAGCCGTTGCGAATACAGTAACAGCCTGGTCCATGAGATAGACATTGGTTTGTGCCGCGGTGAGGATTTCTCCCTGCACGAATAATTTTGTTCCGGCGCCAGCCATCTTTATTTCTCCTTCTCGGCGGTATCTAATATTAGCATTGCTTTACCCGAGCGGCATTTCGTCGAGTCGACCGAATGCGGAATCGCCAAGCGTAAAATAAAATGCGTCAACAGTTAAGTGATAAATTGTGTACCCTAATGGTCTCGCGGGCTCGACCGCGTTCAAGACTAGCTGGCTCTCTTCGCCGGCAATCGCGTCCGGGGTCTCGTTCGTTAGAGTGCGTACCAGTATTGACCATGTGTCGTTATTGTAATGCGGGGTAATCCCTACCACCTGCGTGCTCACCGCTCCATCGGTTGTAATTTTCAAAACCTGACGAACGGCATTATAGATGGATTTCCTTGTTCCGGCAGCGTAGCCGTAGAACGCGCCGTTTAATTGTGCATCTATAAACTCACGCTGGGTGCCAGCGTTTTCGAAGTGATTAGCACCCGTACCGTCGGTTAGGTTTCTGGCTAATCGTGCTCCCGTAAATTGGCTCAACCAATTCACATATTTCTCCCTAAGCACCCGCACATCTGTTAGCACGCTAAATTTGTCTTCATCGGGAAAATCATTTTTACCAACTAACTCCTTGACCTCATGACCTAGTAATTTTTTGTACTCTCGATGGGCCTCGTTTGCGGAGCTGAATAGGCAGTCTATGAAGCGATGGAATGGAGCTGTTGGGTAGGATTGTTGCGAATCGCGCTCCCAATAGAAATCAGGCATGAATTGTCGCGCTCCTGCAACAAATAAATTGTCGTAAAATCGCTGGTCGTCAATAAGATTCGGCAAAGTCATAAAGATATTTTGGCCGCCATGGTCAGTTATCTCTATATGTACTGTTGCCGTGTGATAGACGCCATCATCCGGGACTATCGTCGTATTCGAATGTACGGCGGCATATACTCCGCTTGCCGTTTCCGTCGTGTCGTGGTGGCCCCCTGCCGGTTGTCCGTCAATAGACAAAAGTGCATGACCCGTAAAAGGCTCAGTAGATTTCATCTTGCAATTAAACGACAATACACGCCCATTGTCCGCTAGGACCAACGGAATTCCCGATAGCCCAATAGTCACGATGCCCGCACCAGATGGGGCTACTCTTAGCACGAATCGCGTATTAACCAGAAATTCCGTTGTTATAACGCTTGCCGTCGCACCGGTTACCACCCAGTTGGTGGTTACGTCGGCGAGTGCGATTGATGAACCCGAAACAGAACTCCCACCGGTAGTCGAGTTCGACACGCGCAAAACCGCGTACAGCCCGTCTGTGTCGGAAAGAATATTTACACTGGTCGCCATGTTAGTAAGTGATATCTGTCGCGGTATACGTAAACGTAATGTCAGCAGTCGTCAAAATCGGCAAACTTCCCTTTGTGTGAAAGAGTAAATCGTTTCCCAATTTTGGCAGCCAGCCATTGCCTGAAGAAGTCAGCACTAGGTTTTCTGTGTACACCACTCCGGGGATGCTCATTATCAATGTCGTTATTCGCGCAAGACGAATTCGGTCTTCCGAGTATGAATACTGTTTGGGGCTTAGAGTTTCAACCAGGGCTGATTCGATACTGGTCTGTAGACTTGTGGCATTGTATCTGTCGTCAATGATTATGTCGCCGGTAATCGTTAAGGTCAACAGGGTGGGATTCTTCACTGCGAATACTAAGCCAGCTACCGAAAAACCACTTATGTCATTAAATATTATAGTTTTTTGTGTAGCTGTTAAAAATGTATTCAGGCCATAGGCGAATACGGTCACGTAACCGGAAATCGGCTGACCGCCCGAGGCGGTTCCGGCGCACGCTGCGGAGGTAACGTTAGCGGCAACTTTGGTGTATGTTAATGTTGTCGTCAATGGAACTGCCACGATAGTGAATGTTCCGTTAAACGTTGCATCAACACCGGTGATAGTGACGACATCACCAACAATAAACACATGGGCCGCAGAGGTCGTGAGGGTTGCCACGTCCGCTGTAAGGGCCTTGTTCGTAATCGTAATGGTTCTAGCGACGCTAATGTCGCCAAGGGTTTCATCTCCGTACGTTAAATCATAAGATTTAACACGGCTAACAGTATCTGCGTAATTTGAAAGAATATAGGCGTCAAGCTGGGAGGACGTATTTATCGCGGAGCTGAGTGATTTTAGGTGTGTCGTGACGCGGGATAGATAGTCATGGTCTAAATCAGCCGCAATGCCGTTTGAGAAATTTGAATCTGCGGCGGTTAGTGCCGAATAAATAGTCAAGCCAGAACTCAAAATACTTAATTCTGTTGCGTCGGGGATTGTTGGAATGACTCCCGCAAATAAACAGGTAGCAGCAACGGTGCCGCTTGGATAGGGGTCTCCGGGCGCCGGGCCTACGATGGCGTCTATGACGAGAGCATCATTCGTTTCAAATACAAATTCTTGCAACTCGTCTTCGAATAGCACCGAATGGCCGAAAAGCGACCCTGATGGCACCGTCGTCCCTACGTAGCTATCTGCCGTAATGGTTATGTCAACTTCGGCGGGAATTGCGTCTTGTCGTGGAACTCCAAGAATCCCGGCGATACCCGCCATTAGGCGGTCCGGTAAACGATTTATTGCAGCAATATTTAATGCGCTGATATATGAGGCTGCCTGAAATATGGCATCTTCTGGCGTTCCTGTGCGCAAATTGAAATCGGGCATCGTTGTGCGCGCCGCCTCTATGGCATCGAGATAAATATCTCCAGGCTGAGAATTGAAAATTGATAAATCAATGTATTTGGAAAAATCTACTGGCATGACTATGAGGCCTTTCGTCTAAATTCGAAAGAAACGTTGACATTTCCATTACTCTCATCAAACTCGCTGTTAACGGAAATAATCTCAACTTCTGGAACAAATTTTGCGGCAGTAAGAACAAAAAGGCTTTTATCAATCCCAATAAAGCTCGGGTCAAAGGCGCCAAAACGTGGAGAAAATGGGTGGGTCTGCGGTTCGGTAAGTATCGCGATACTCAGTAGTTGGGTGTAATAATCGTGTGAACCATCAATGAGTTTAGCAAATCCGTTTTTGCCAAAACTAATTGGGAATTTAATCATGTCCATGTTATGGTCCCTCCAGTGCTGTCACGCGAAGGTCAAGTGCCGCAAGGGCCGCCGTAAGGGCGGCTACTGTTACGGCGGAGGCGAATATGTCTGCTTTTAGTGTTGTTGGCCCGAAAGCAACAATACGTAATGCTGATTCATCTGTAAATGTGCATTGAAGAATGTCGCCTATGGACACCTTGTTTAGGGGGGTCGTCCCGAGCGGTAGAACCCGGCCGTACGACGTACCAAGAACGCCAATTTTGATTGTTGCCAGCCCGGAAGAATTGACGGCGGTAACAGTGCCATTGTAGAACTCTCCGACACGCAGGGGCGCGGAAGCAGCCTTGTCGCGGTCGATTGTGCTTGGTTGGGGTCTCATTTGTGTCCTCGTTGATATCTTAATTTACCAGCATAGTTTATATTACATATCGAAATGCCCCGTGCGTCAAGTGATATGTAACTAATCATGTCAAACCTGCCGTGTTCGGATATACGCTAGTGTTGATGTTGAGGGCTGGAAATCGCATTGTCAAAATCAATCGTTGTTGCTGGGATATTAAACCAGCATATAGTTTGGCTTGGTCCGGGTCGGATATTTTGCCTAGATGAAGACCGTCGGCGAGATACTTGGAAACTACTTGGGCGCTAGTTTTTTGCACTGCCACTCCGCTTTCCGTCCATATCGTTGCGAGCACCACCGCGGTGTTGGTGGCCTCCCACGCTCCGGAATTTATGGTGAGATTTACTCGTTGGTATACCGTGATGGAGTACGTGGTTTTCGGCTTCAGGGTCGTAGCGTCCCATAAAACCGGCCGTGAATACAGGGGAATATTCCCCACCGTCGTCACGAATGGCGATTTCAACCTGGGATAACTGTATTCGTCGAGTAGTGTCGGGAGCGGGATAATCCGTCCGTCTATTGGTGGAGGTATGGGTCCCCCGTTAATTCTTGCGGACCTGATTACCTTGAGGTCATTAATGGAGTCGCCCGTTTGGACAAATGTTCCACCGATTCGCAGGGTCGGAGGGAATTCTTTTTCCCCACGCGCTGGCTTTCTAAATCTTACCGTCACGGGGTCCGGTGTCCTGTCCGTGAAACTAACGGACTCAATCAAATAGTAACCATTTAAATTCGGGACATCGCCAATATATGCCGTCATGCCCGGCCTGATTTGGGTAGCGTTCGTTCTGTCTAGAAGCATTGTCCCGTCACCATAAAATGGGTCGTTATCGGACAGGTTTATTGTCGGCCACTGAAGCGGGAAAAAATATCCCGGGGTACCTTTTGTAACCGTAGGGTATTGTAGCGGGATATATTTCCACGTTTCGATTCGTTTCTTTTTGGTTTTTTTGTCTGTAACAATTCTTTCTTCTGTATCCGCGCCCCATTTGTGAAGAATATACTTTTCAGATGCAAAGATTAAATACCCGTCTACTTCAAAAACAACAAATTTGGCATCTCCCGCTAATTTGCCAATTACTTCCCAGAGAGACTCGGCCTGTTTGTCTCCGCCAGCCTTTGTTATATTCTGTTTTTTTGATGTTTGCTGTCCCCAGAATTTAAGTCCATATTTTAGTGCCGCCCGCTTGACAAATTCAGTCCCCGTTCCAGTAATCTTTGATGGAGTTCTGTCTCGCTTCATTTGTTGAATAGCTTTGGAATAACATCTTACCGACCACTGTGGACTACCACCGCCCCCCTGCGATATATCAACGCTTGCGATTTCAAATAATTGTGTTTGCTTGGTCGCAGCGTAACCCTTATTGGGGCCAGTATTCGCTATTGTTCCAAGTGTCTGAGTTTCATATATTACGTCACGACCGATTACGAAATAATTATTAGTTGCATACGCCAATTCTTGTGCAAATTGGCCTTCAGGCCGCGAGTATCTAGTGTAATCGGTGGTTGCCGACTCCAGTACGTCGAAACTCAACTGCGATGATTCCGACATTTGATAATCAATTTGAACATTAATAATGGATTCATTGATGTTCGATATTTGATTAGTATCTAGATTCGCGATAAATATTTGACCGGCCCAATTTCGGGTTGACAAATTTCCTTCCGCAAGCGGAAATCGCGTAGACGGCCCTACATCGCTCAATAGTTCCATCACTATCCCACCACCTTGGACACATTCCCAAGAACCTCATTCGACATTAATCTGTACGTCTCGCCAAAGGTTAAGTCATTCCGAGGTACGTTCGTGGCATTTTTGCCAACTGGAATCAACCTGGGCATGTCCAGTAGGTTAATCAACTCAAGCGGCAATTCCTGTAACGTAATATTCACGGTTGCCCTATTGAGCTCGCCGCCCGCCGCCCTGTATATTTCTGCTATTGAAAAATCGTTGATGGCGAATTCAATGCCGCGTACCTTCTCGCCTGGGATAATCGGAAAACGTAATTGATTTGTGACTATGTCGTCGAAGCCAAATAACATAACAGGAAATGGCCGTACTGCCATTCTGCGCAAATTTAGTAATTGTTCTCTTATGTCCATCGTTATAGACTCACTCTGCGCGGTAGTATCAAAACCGCTCATCATGTATGCGCCGTCCTTAATTCTAGTTACGACCGTAAATTGAAAAGCAACTTTTATTAATTTATAATTTTTCCAATCTATCAGCGGGACCTGACCAACTCTGGGTATTTCCGTCCACTCCGAACCGATATTATCGTACGTTAACTTGGGCATAATATCAAATTCATGAACAGCCCTAATAAATCCGGCGTCCGATGGTGTCGAGTACATTTGCACAATAGCGGCCTTCTCGCCGACTTCCCTTACGGCCCTGCCCCCATAGCCAAAATTGCCCCTTACGCGGACATTGGCTTTGATGCTGCCGGCACCGACGCCGCCCGGCGCCCCTTGTGGGCGTTTTGTTATTCCCGCCGCCCCCGGTCCCGGTATCGCGTTGGTGCCGAGCGCGCCCAACGCGATTGCCGCCATCGCTTGCGGCCTTGGCATTCCGGACATCATTAATGCAAGTATTCGGCCTTCCATTAATGGAGACATAGCGGGGTCGTTAATAAACTGTTCGGTCTTTGCATCTCGATGGTGCGGGTAAAATCGGCCGTAACCGCCGTTCGTACTCGGGTGCCACCAATAAAGAACAACGTCTTGAGTGATTGCATCTTTTTCTGCCGAAAGCTTTATCCAGACGACCAAATTATTATAACAATATGGATTTTTTATACTTACACCCCACCCCAGCCCCCTGCCGATATTCGACCATAAAATTGTGTTATCGGTAGCAACGTATGTTTCTCCGTTATAAATTTTATGTATGCCCTTTGTTGGCGAATCCGTAATGCATTTGGTATGTGGGTCCGATATAAAATCGTTAGCCGTCAGCACCAAGGATGTATCTCTATTTGGGGTCGGTTGACTGAGGGACGCTTGAAATTCGGCATTTGTTTCATATTTCTCATACGACGTACGAGGTCGCCAATATAGTTGGGGCGGGGACACTTCGGCCCAGGCGTTTGGGTCGTACTCATTCGGGCTCAAATTGGCAACTAATCTGTTGGTACATCTGTAGTGGCGGAATAGAGGAAATCCCCTATATGCGTTTACCTTGATAATCAGGCCTACCATCAACGTCGGCGACGATGACGTACGGTGGCCGGTTGCAAAATACCGTAATTCGTTTAGGTAGTGATGATTCATGAACGCTCCCTACTGTTCCGTTCCTTGTCGTTAATTTTTTGCATTACGAGATTTGCCAATTGATTTTCGTTCATGCCTTGCGACGGATAAACATTTAGCGTCGTTGCATATGTGTCTCCGCCCGACGTAGCGCTAGCCGCCCGACCCGAACCACGCATTGATGGAACGGCCGTATCGCCCACTCCACCCATACCCGGACCCGGTACGACATGCAGGTGGCGATTAGCGGCACCGCCATGGAATTCGGCGAACCCGCCATTAGCGCGCGCCATGACGGCATACTGACCAAGATTTTGACCAACAAGGTCAATCGCTCGACCTGTTACGTGGTCGGAGTTACCTGAGCCGAGATTCGTCGTACGGTAACCAGACGTCACCGTGCGCGTTCCCGTAAGTTGGCTATTCATCGCCTGATGTCTGGCTAATGTTTGGGAGATTCGTGATGATGTTGTATCGCCGATACCGGAGCCACGGGGGGTCGATGTGTCGTCGGCCCAAACTGGCTTTTCGTTCCACCAACTTGGAGCCGCGCTCTTCGGGGTATTCGAAAAGAATTCGTCTGTATGGGTCTTATAAGTGTTCACGGCATCGACGAAGTCCTTTCCGGCGCCCTCCATTTGGTCCGCGACAGCGTCTAATGCGTCTGTCGGTATCTTCTCGCCTATCAGACTAATGAGCCCGCCTTCGCCCAGGGTCTGGTTTAGCAAACTCACACCACCGATTCCCTCTTTCCCCTTGGCGGCGCTCTTGTCGAGACTAAGTTTACCGCCCTGCAAATCGCTCAAAAACTTTTCGAGCTCTGCGGGGTTCATTTGTTTCATCGCGGTTCTTATGTCGTCTGCCTTAAAGGACAAATTGCTTTCTGCACCCAGGGCCTGATATTGGGCAACCCCAACGTCCATGAGACCTTTTAGCTGCTGTTCTTCTGCTTTTATCTGTAGGTCGGTGCGGAATGCTTTCTCCATGCCCTGAAGTGACCCCTCCTCTGTGAACGCGGTGCCGCCAACCCCCGTAGTTTTCTGCTGGGCGAAATACGCCGCGACCGCGTCTCCGCCGGTAAGGGCAAGGTTGTCTGCTGCGTTGTCTCTTTGAAAAGCCAACATATCCCTATTGGTCATGGTGTTGGCTTGAAATTTGTTCCTAATCGCCACCGCCTTCTCATCCACGGCAAAAGTCGTATCTATTTTTTTTATCTCCGCATCGAATAGTGATGTCGGGTCGAGGAGGGCATTTTGGTTGGCCATGCGCATTTCATCGGCCGACTTGAGCACGTTCAGCTTTAACTGCGTAACCATGTCATCGAACTTTATGGTTGCATCGTAAAGGTTCACGCCCAAATTCTTGGCGAGCTGTTCTAGCTGCGGAGCGCTCTTGCCGCTCATCTTTCCTAGCATCTCTATTCGCTTTTCATTAACACCGTCTATCTCTGTGAAGGCATCAATGGACGCCTTGGCCTTAGTGATAATCGCATCTATTGAACTACCTTCGCCCTTTAGTAAGTCCCTGCGCTGGTCCTTGGTCAAGTCCTGTTCGTCGGCTATGCGATTAAGAAGTTTTCGTTGACCCGTCTGTTGGGCGCTTGTGGCCTCGTCGTTATTCGCATTTGTGCTCATGCTCTTGGTGGCCTCTGCCTCCGCCACGAGGCCCATCGTTTTATCTCTAAATGTTTTGCCAACGTCCAGTAGCGAACCCCTCATCCCCGAAGTATTCTTCCCTTCGGCTAGAGCCCTTT
>JBDNIH010000315.1:0-43089 GCA_041688385.1 Bacteroidia bacterium | reverse complement strand
TCCTAAGAACCGGTGCCTGAGGTTCACGAAGGCAGCGGTTCAACAGCGTTTTGACCCTTACTCGGCCCTCGGCCAAACAAATTATCCTAAAAACCGGTGCCTGAGGTTCACGAAGGCAGCGGTTCAACAGCGTTTTGACCCCTACTCGGCCCTCGGCTAAACAAATTATCCTCAAAACCGGTGCCTGAGGTTCACGAAGGCAGCGGTTCAACAGCGTTTTGACCCTTACTCTGCCCTCGGCCAAACAAATTATCCTAAAAACCGGTGCCTGAGGTTCACGAAGGCAGCGGTTCAACAGCGTTTTGACCCCTACTTAGCCGTTCGCCAAACAAATTGTCCTAAAAACCGGTGCCTGAGGTTCACGAAGGCAGCGGTTCAACAGCGTTATGACCCCTACTCGGCCCTCGGCTAAACAAATTATCCTAAAAACCGGTGCCTGAGGTTCACGAAGGCAGCGGTTTATAAAAAGCAGCATCTGTCGAATAGCCTTAAACTAAAAAAAGCTTCTCTCGGGAAGCTTTTTGGTTAAATAGGAATGCCTTTTTAGAAAGGTAAATCGTCGGTACTAGGATTGGCGTCGAAACTTTCGTAGTTCGGCATAGCATCAAGACCAGGGGTAGGAGCGCCAGCTGGAGCAGCTTGACCGGCTTGTACTTTCCAGGCCTTCACTTCGGTATACCAACGGCCATTGTATTCACGGCTTTCTACGTCGATAGAGGCTGTAACTTGATTGCCCATTTGTAATGGAAACTGATCAATTTTTTCTCCCCAAACGCTGATACAAACCTTTTTAGGGTATTGACCTGGGATTTCGAGTATAAATTCGCGCTTACGCCATGTGCTGCCGTTGCGGCCTGCCCCGTTTACTTCGGGCATGACTTGCAATATGTTTCCAGTGAGATCCATGATTTTTGATTTAAAGTAACGAAGATAAGCTTTGCGCAGCCGACCTCCTGCACTGTTGAAAAAATCGCGTGATTATCTAAACCCTGTGCCACAACCAAGCCGGCAACCATTCGATGATTTTTGCGACAAAAAACCAACGTTTGGTGATGTAAACCACAGATTTTCGCTTATCTAATGCCCTTTTCATTTGCGTGGCTGCCTTAGAAACGGGTGCTACCCAAAACAAACCTGGACCTTGCGCCAACGGAGTATCCACAAAACCCGGCCGGATATCGGTGATGGTCAGTGACAGTTTACGGCGGAAGGCTTTTTTGCGAAGCCCTTCCATATAGCTAGATTCAAAAGCTTTACTGGCGTTGTAAGCGGGTGAGCCCCTGTCGCCACGGCGGGAAGCCACTGAACTCATGCCCGCTAAAATACCGCCACCCCGACCTTCAAAATAATGGTAGCCCACCAACATGAGCCGGGTAAAAGCGGTCACATTAACGGCTATGGTGTGTGTTTCAATTTCTTCAATCAGCTGTTTATTGGCTTCTCCTACACCAGAATTGTAAACAATTATGCTCACATCTCCTAAAACTCGAAGCGCATTTTGCATGTGTTCGCTTGCATCAGGGGCGGTAACATCGAAGGTGAAGCAGGTGATTTGGCCTGGAAAATCAGCTGCCAAAGCTTCGAGTTTGTCTTTACGTCGCCCGGTAATGCCGACTTGCCAGCCTGCCAGAGCGTAGGTTCGTGCCAGTGCTTCGCCTATGCCAGAGCTGGCGCCGATAATGAGTAGGGTTGACTTCATCCTTCAAGTATAAACAGCTCACGTGAAATGCGTGCCAACATGAATAAAAAAAAGCCTCTCGCTGTCGTAGCAAGAGGCTTACCCTAAATTAAACCTTGAAAAAAAGTTGTTTTACTTAGCGGGCAAAAGCACCTACAAAAAGATAAGTAGTCAAATCTGCTGTGCTGATGGCTTGTGTAGGGTCGTGTACTACAAAAAAGCCACTGTAATTTGCTGTTAGGGCTGCGTAGCTCATGTTCACTTCTTGTGTGTTCATAGCGACACCACCAGTGCCATCTACATGCGTAGTCAATACATCTACGTTGGGTGACTCATTGTAAGGGGTGCCGTTAGTTGTAGTAGCCGGGTCAGCCGCGTCATGGGCGTGTACCATATACTCCATACCCATCATTGTATTGGTAAGGGTAACGGTGAGTTTAGACTTATTGGCCTCCAGCTCTTCAATTTTAAGCGTAGCCGTGATAGTTGCTGCATGCGTGCCGGCATAAGCGGTGCCTGCGCCCACCTGACCTGTATTAAAAGGGTAGGTGTAGGTCATGGTTTTTTTTGCAGGAACTTCCGGCGTTGGGGTCACCGCTTCGTCTTTGTCGCAGCTGCTTAAAGCAATTCCGCCGGCAAATAGCACGGCTACTAATACGAATACACGGGATACTGATTTGAAATTTTTCATATTGATTAAATATTTGATTGTTGTGCCAGACCTACGGCTAGGAGTAGGGCTATGGATTGCAACCAACCTAAATAAAAGTGAAAAATTAAGGCTTGCGAAACTAAAAGCCTCAAACAGGATCTAAAAGCAAGAAAAAATAGAGTTGTAATGACTCCGAGCTTTTCGTGTGCAAGCAGTAGGCTCGTATATCTTTTTGATTTCAGTAGCATGGAAAGACAAGCTGTTGGGGCAGCTTACTTTTTGGAAGTGCTGCGGTTTTGTACCAATTGATAGCAAGTGTAGCATCAGCACTTTAACCCAGCAATAGTACTAGATAAGACGATAAAATATAAAACAATTTTTATGGGCAATTCTTCGCCTTTTAATTGGGTTACTCGTCCGCATTTTCTGGCTGATGGAATTATGTAACTATAACAAATTATTGTGTAAGAGTATAAACGGGTATTTTGACCAATTTTATTCAACTCATCTGAATGCCATTGTAATCGTTTCTGGCATAGCTAAAAGTAGCTATGAAATTGAAATATGCTACTGGCAATATATTCAGGAATGTAGAGGAATATTTCCTCAAAATATTTAATTAAAGGCCAGTTATTATGTCCATACAAACAGTTAATCCAAGTACAAATAAGAGAGTAAAGTCATTTGAAGAAATGACCGCGAAAACGGTCGATGCTAAAGTGGCGCAAGCTCAATTGGCTTTTGTTGATTGGAAAAAAACGAGCTACCAGCAACGGGCGCTTTTACTTCATAAAGTGGCCACGCTCATGCGTGTCAAGAAATTTGAATTGGCCAAAACAATTACCTTAGAGATGGGTAAACTCATCGCACAAGCGGAGGGTGAAATCGACTTGAGTGCCGATATCTTTGATTACTATGCCGATCACGGAGAAACGTTTCTTGCCGACAAAGCACTAGATACGGAATATGGATCGGCAATAGTTCGAAATAGTCCTATAGGTGTGTTGTTGGGTGTTATGCCTTGGAATTTCCCCTATTACCAAGTGGCGCGTTTTGCAGCTCCAAACATAATGGTAGGCAACACGATATTGCTTAAGCATGCCTCCATCGTTCCACAATGTGCTGCGGCTATTGAAGCATTGTTTGAAGAAGCAGAAGCTCCTGAAGGCCTGTATACTAATTTATTCGTCACTGGTAAACATGCATCTGCGTTGGTTTCTGACAAAAGAATAAAAGGTGTTTCCTTAACAGGAAGCGAAGAGGCCGGCGCAAGTATTGCGGTAGAAGCCGGCAAACATTTGAAAAAGGTCGTGCTGGAGTTAGGCGGAAATGACGTGTTCATTATACTGGAAGATGCCGACATGGAAAAAACGGTTGAGTGGGCAGTTGTAGGCAGGATGAATAACAACGGTCAATGTTGTGTAGCCTCCAAGCGCTTTATTGCAGTGGAAGCAATAGCCGATGAATTCATCAAAAAGTTTAAGGACAAATTATCAAAAATGAAGTTGGGTGATCCGATGGATCCCGCAACAACCTTAGGGCCTTTGAGCAGCGAAGAAGCCGCGGTTCACTTAGCCAATCAAGTGAAACGATCCGTAGACGAGGGCGCAAAAGTTTTATTGGGCGGCAAACGTGCTGATCGCGAAGGTGCCTTTATGGAACCCACTATTCTCACAGATTTGAAACCTGGCAATACTGCTTATCACGAGGAGTTATTTGGCCCAGTTGCCTCCTTTTATGTAGTGAAAGACGAACAAGCCGCCATTGCCTTGGCCAATGATTCTGATTTCGGTTTAGGGGCATCCATTTTTACGCAAGACGTTGAACGCGGTCGGAAAATTGCCGATCAGATTGACACTGGGATGGTATTTATTAATCATCCTACTTGGACACAAGCTGATCTTCCTTTTGGTGGGACAAAACGTTCAGGCTTCGGTCGTGAACTGTCGGCGCTAGGGATACAGGAGTTTGTAAATAAAAAATTGATTCGAGTCAGTGCGCTCGATGATCCTTTTTAGGATTACTGAATTTACGCTATTAAAATTCCCTACAAAGAAAACCGTATTTCGGCAGATCGATAATCCTTAAAACAACGTATACGAATGAATAAAGTAATTCTCCTTATCAAACGCCCACATGGGACGCCGAAACTGAGTGATTTTGAAATGTGCAGCGAAGAAATGCCTACTACTAAGGATGGTGAACTTCTATTGAAGACGGCCTATGTTTCCGTAGATCCATATTTGCGAGGTAGAATGAACGACGCCAAGTCCTATATTCCAGCATTTGAATTGAATAAACCCATACAATCTGGTGTGATAGCCGAAGTGATGGAAAGTAATCGGGCAGACTTCAAAAAAGGAGATTTTGTTTCAGGCAGTTTGGACTGGAAAGAATATCAAACTTCGAATGGAAAAGGACTACATAAAGTAAGTAGTAGCGCTGCTAAATTGTCAAGCTATCTGGGTATTTTAGGAATGACTGGGCTTACCGCCTATTTAGGGTTAACGGAAATTGGATTACCTAAGAAAGGTGAAACAATTGTAGTGTCTGGTGCAGGTGGAGCTGTTGGGACCGTGGTGGGTCAGATTGGCAAATTACTTGGTTGTAGAGTGGTTGGGATTACTGGCTCAGATGAAAAAGTGGCCCTGCTAAAATCAAAGTTCAAATTTGATCATGCTATAAACTATAAATCAAATCCAGATATAAAAGAAGCAGTGAAAACCGCCTGCCCTGAAGGGGTCGATATCTATTTTGACAATGTGGGTGGCGAAATTTCAGATGCTGTATTGGCCAACATTAATAAGTATGCTAGATTGCCCGTTTGTGGTGCAATATCCCTGTATAATAAAACTGATGCGCAACTTGGCCCTCGATTGCAGCCTTTAATCCTTACCAAAAGCGCCACTATGCGTGGTTTTATAATAGGGGACTTATCTGAAAAATTTCCGGCGGCAACCAAACAGCTAACATCTTGGCTAAACGATGGGAAAATAACTTTTTCCGAAACCATTGTTGAAGGATTTGATAACATTCCCCAAGCGTTTCTCGATTTATTTGAAGGAAAAAATAAAGGAAAAATGATTGTAAAAATTTAGTGCTAATTGTTAAAAATAAACTAAAATGAAAGTATTAATGGTATTGACATCCCACAGCGAATTGGGAAATACAGGAGGAAAAACTGGTTTTTGGGTTGAAGAATTTGCAGCGCCCTATTATGTTTTGTCAGACGCTGGAGCTGAAATAACTATTGCCTCACCAAAAGGAGGGCAACCACCTGTTGATCCCAATAGTGAACTGAAAGATGCCCAGACATCTTCGACGGAAAGGTTTTATGCCGACAATGCATTAATCGATAAGGTAGCGCACACGTTAATGCTCAGTGAAATGAAGCAGGAGGATTATGATGGTGTTTTTTATCCTGGTGGCCATGGTCCTTTATGGGACTTAGCAACTGATAAAAACTCCATTGCTTTAATTGAAGCGTTTTACAAGCATCAAAAACCTATTGCTTTTGTTTGTCATTCGCCTGCGGCATTAATTAATGTAAAAGCAATAAATGGAGAACCACTGGTGAAAGGTAAACACCTTACGGCTTTTTCAAATACAGAAGAAGAGGCGGTTGAATTGATGAAAGTGGTGCCCTTTTTATTAGAGGACGAACTCACAAAACAGGGTGCACAATATTCCAAAGGAGAGGATTGGACGTCCCATGTGATTGAAGACGGTTTGTTAATTACAGGTCAAAACCCGGGTTCTTCCGCAGCAACGGCTAAGTCGCTTTTGAAAATACTCAACCTAACTTGACAATTTCGCTCGGGCGAAATGTGTAGCCACCCGAATTGGCTACGCTTGTTTAGTTTCTGGCCAGTGGTTCAAGTAGAAACGCCGGAATTATGAACAGTGTCATTAAAATGAAAACCGCTAGAACTAAAATCAAATAACAGGATGCATGATAATTATTGGAATTGGGGAATGGGCTGGGGAATGTGGATTATACCCCTCGTTGTAATAACAGTAGTGCTCTTTTTTATAAAATCTAGAAGAAAAAAATGAATAAAAAGTCGAAGCGGCAATCCTTTACAGCGGCGATTGTATCATTTAAATTTTAAAAAATAAACCATTAAACACAAATCAGTATGAAACCTAAAATAGGAATATCAGATAAAAACTTACAATCTGTAATAGATTTATTATCGGAAACGCTAGCAAATGAAGTAACCCTCTATACAAAAACGAGAAAATTTCATTGGAACGTAAGTGGTGAAAGTTTCATGGAACTTCATAAGCTTTTCGAGAATCAATACAAACTATTGGAAGCATCCATAGATGAAGTTGCGGAGCGGATAGGCAAATTGGGAAACAAAGCCATAGGGACGATGGAGGAATTTGGAAAATTATCTACTGTTAAAGAACATCCCGGTAAATATGCTTCGTCAAAAGAAATGATTATGGAACTTTTGATGGACCACGAAACAATTATTATTATGCTCCGCAAAGCTGTTGCTGAGTGTGCTGAAAAACATAATGATGCAGGCTCCTCTGATTTTCTGACAGGGCTTATGAAAGAACATGAAACTATTGCATGGACTTTAAGAAGATACTTAAATTGAACGTTTAAAGATGGGAAAATTAGAAAAAAAAGTAGCAATTATTACTGGAGGTGCAGGTAGTATTGGCAAAATTACGGCTAAATTATTTTTAGATGAAGGTGCAAAAGTAATGTTGGTTGATCTCGCTGAAGACGCATTGAAAAATGCGGTAACGGAATTGAATAATACGAATGTAAAGTTTTGTGTTGCGGATGTCTCAAAAGCAGCTGATGTTGAGCATTATGTTGCAGAAACAGTTAAAGTGTTTGGGAAAATAGATGTTTTTTTTAATAACGCTGGAATTGAAGGTGTGGTAATGCCAATTATTGACTATCCGGAAGAGATGTTTGACAAGGTGATAGCAGTGAACGTAAGAGGTGTTTGGTTAGGCAATAAATATGTGTTGCCTCAAATGAACGATAGCGGGAGTATCATCATCACCTCCTCTGTTGCAGGATTGCTTGGAAGTCCCAATGTTAGTGCCTACATCACCAGCAAACACGCCAGTGTGGGTATTATGCGAGCGACAGCAGTAGAAGCTGCGCCTCGAAAAATTCGAGTAAACAGTGTTCATCCCTCGCCTGTAGATAATCGAATGATGCGGTCATTGGAAGAAGGTTTTTTGCCAGGGCATGGAGCCGAAGTAAAAAAACAACTAGAGTTGACCATACCTCTCGGACGATATGCAGCGCCCATTGATATTGCACGACTGGTATTATTTCTTGCCAGCGATGACAGCCAATTTATTACAGGCACCACTCAAGTAGTTGATGGCGGTATAAATGTTCAGTAAAAACTGAAATCATTTAAATAAGCATTGGACTAGTTTGAAGAATACCGAATAAATTATATTAAAAAGCATGGTGCATATTTCAATATTATCTTCTAGCGTCCGAATTGATCGTAAAAGTCATCGAGTGGCGCTTTATCTGCGGCATTTTTTAAAAGAAAATAAACTGGCCGAATCCGCAATCATTGATCTGAGAGAGTATAAGTTTCCAGTTTTTGACGAGCGATTGAGGTTGCAGAAAAGCCCAACCGAAATGATGACTGAATTTGCCGAAAAGATAAAATTATCAGATGGGGTTATCATCGTTACGCCTGAGTATAATGGCAGTATTCCGGCAAGCTTAAAAAATGTGATCGACCTGTTGTATGATGAGTGGCACCACAAGCCAACGGCTATATCCACGGTTTCATCGGGTCTCTTCGGTGGCTCACAGGCGTTGATTACTTTACAATTTGTTCTTTGGAAAATGCATGCGTGGACCGTACCGGCTGTGTTGCCGATTGCCAACGTAGCGGAATCTTTTGATGAGGAAGGTGTTGCCGTCGATCAGAATGTCATGGATAAGCTTGCAAGCATTTTCATTAACGAATTGCTGTGGTGTGTAGAGGCTAACAAGCGCATGGAGGAATTACCGCTTCAAACAAATTCCTCTCAATAAATAAAATTAATTTATACTAGATAATGAAAGAGGACATACAGATTCAATTAAAGGAACCTGTGCAAACCGTAGTCCAAAAGGTAGAAGGTTGGCTAGATGTATTCATAAGTATGATTCCCAATTTGGCAGTCACCTTATTATTACTTGTAATCTTTCTTGTGCTTGCCAATCTTGGAAGTAAATTGTTTGTAAAACTTTTCTCCAAAGCATCAAATAACAAAGTATTATCAAGCTTATTCTCCATGGTAATTTATGGTTTAATCTTGAGCATTGGGCTTTTTATTATGCTTAGTGTTCTCGGACTAGACAAAGCATTAACCTCGCTACTCGCAGGAATTGGCGTGATAGGTTTGGCATTGGGTCTTGCCTTTCAGGATATTGCTGCAAATTTTATTTCGGGGGTTATCCTGGCCTTTAGGAGACCTTTTAAAATAGGGGATATAATTGCAGTAAAGGATATTATGGGTAAAGTAACTAGACCCAACTTGCGGGTTACGGTTATTGAGACTTTCCAAGGCCAAGAAGTATACATTCCAAATAAAAACATGTTACAGGATGCCTTTTTTAATTTTTCTGTCTTAGGAAAAAGGCGTATTGATTTAGTCGTAGGAGTTTCTTACGCCGATGATCTTGAGAAAGTTGAAAAGGTTGTGTTAGGTGCAATTAAAAAAATGGAAGGCGTGATAGATAAAGATCTAATCGGTTTTGACTACTCCGAATTCGACTCGAGCTCAATTAATTTTAATATTCGATTTTGGATCGAATACCCTGACCAACTCGGTTATTTGACAATGAGAAGCAAAGCCATCAAAACGATTAAAAGCGCATTTGATGAACAAAATATTACGATTCCTTTTCCAATTCGGACATTGGACTTTGGAATTAAAGGCGGAAAACAACTCTCCCAAATGGAATTGAATGTAAATGGCACAAGCAGCATAGGCAGTACGAATTAACGGTCGAGTTGGGGTAGATTAAACCATTCCTTGTCGTTGTACCAACTTTCTAGCTGGTAAGATTTAGAAGAAGAATAGAAAAGATATAACCGAAATGGTAATTGTAACTAAAAGCAGCGGAAGGATGGGCTCGGTCTTAATTCATATGCCTGCGTATAAAATCTATATTGTTGGTTTTGACCAGCCGTTTGAACTATGTCTTGGCTTTTGTCCTCTTTTAAATTATAAAAAAATTAAACACTAATCATTATGAAAGTAAAATTGCTTACCTCAGAATTAATTCATGAATTGCGCGCGGTCACGGAATCGCCCTGCATCTCTCTGTATATGCCTACGTTTCGTAGTCACCCTGAAAATTTACAGAATACAATTCGATACAAAAATCTCCTCAAACAAGTGGAGGAATCCCTAGTGGAAAAATTTCCAACAGTGGAAAGGGTTAAATTACTAGAACCTTTCGAAAAGCTTTCCAGCGACGATGAATGCTGGAATCATATGAGCGATGGTCTTGCCGTTTTGGGTTCTCCTGGACGATTTGAAGTGATTCGTTTAGACATGCCCGTTGAGGAGTTGGTAATAGTGAAGGAAAACTTCCACACAAAGCCGCTCCGAAATTTTTTACAGTCGGCAGATCGCTACCAAGTGCTGGCTTTATCGTTGGATGCTGTTCACCTTTTTGACGGTAATCGACATTCCCTTGTTGAAATCAAACTGCCTGAGGATTTTCCAAAAACAATTGAGCAAACGCTCGGTGAAGAGTTGACCGAGAAACATTCTACCGTAGCCTCGTATGGTGGAGTGGGTGGCGGCAGCTCAAACATGCATCATGGACAAGGTGGCAAAAAAGATGAAGTGGATAGTGATGCGGAACGATTTTTTCGTGCGGTTTCCGCTTCGGTTTATGACCGTTATTCTAAGCTGAACACTTTGCCAATACTCCTTGCGGCGTTGCCTGAGCACCATAATCTGTTTCATAAGGTAAATAGAAATTCATTTGTGTTGCCCAAAGGAATTGAAATTAACCCTCAAGCTGTTTCGATTGAAAAACTAGCAGTTTTATCTTGGCAAGTGATGCAGCCCGTATATGCAGAAAAGCTGGAGACGCTCGCAGGGAAATTTAATCAGGCAAAGGCCGAGGGATTGGGTAGCGACAATTTGGATGAGGTGATTGAGGCTGCAGAAGCCGGCAAAGTAGATGTAGTCCTGCTGGAAGCACACCGTGTTATTGCCAGTAGGCTAAGAAATAAAGTGACAGGAACATTTGAAACGACCGATGTTACACAACCTACCTTAGACGATCAGCTGGACAACATTGGTGAATTAGTAACAAAAATGGGTGGCACTGTGGTAATTATACCCGAAGCACAAATGCCTTCTCAATCTGGTGTTGCAGCTATATTCCGCTATTAAAATATAATTTTAACTTTAATATTTAAAACATGACCATTCAATTTAATACCGACAAAAACATAAACGGAGGTGAGGAATTTACTGCTCCATACGTATCGCAGATCGAAGATGAATTCAGCATATATAGTCGTCAAGTTACACGAATTGAAGTTCATCTTTCAGATCAAGACGGCAATAAAAATGGATTGAACGCAATGCATTGTGTGATTGAAGCACGTATAGAAGGCCGCCAGCCCATAGCCGTTAACAATCAGGCCGATACGCTTGACCAAGCCGTAACTGGTGCAATCGATAAATTGGTTACATCCTTGGATACGATTCTTGGCAAGCTCAGCAATCACTAAACAGGAAAATAAAACGTGTTCCTGAAAGCTATTTTCGAACAATAGGACATGCTTCTCCGCAGCTAGGCAAGTAGCTGATTTACATGTTTCTTTAAGCCCATGCTGTAGGCTAAGGTGCGCGACTTTTTCTTATCAGCGCTATTTAAATCATCTAGCGGGGTACGGAAACCGCACCACGAGCGCCTTTGGTTCAATGCCCGATACTTGACTGGAGAAGGTCTCGGTCGGGCTCAACCAAAGGTGGATTTTTCAAAAAAAAATCAGCTTCAACTAGGACAAATTTGAGCTTGCTCGTTCACCGGCTGATGAACACATTAAAAATGCAAGTAATACGCTGTTGTGGTAGGCAGTTATCCAGGCAGCTGACTTTTCCCTGCCAACCATTCCAATACGAGCTGACCTTTGGCCGGTCCGAGCGCATAAATGATTTTTTCTGCACCAGCTTCTTCCAGTCCTTTGACCGATTTGAAGGTCTTAAGCAATAACTGGGTGGTTTTGGGGCCAATGCCAGGTATATCACTCAAAACCGATTTGATGGTGCCCTTGCTTCGTTTGTCTCGGTGATGGGTGATGCCGAAGCGGTGGGCCTCGTCGCGCATTTGCTGGATCACTTTGAGTGTGTAGCGTGTTTTGTCGATGTGTAGTGGCACCGGATCGTTGGGATAAAACAGCTCTTCCAGATTTTTTGCGATACCCAAAACCGGTAGTTGTTGGTAAATACCAAGACCTTTGAGCGCACTTACCGCCGAACTCAGCTGGCCTTTTCCACCATCTACGATGAGTAAATCGGGGAGCGGCTGTTTTTCTTCGAGCAGCCGTTTATAGCGTCGGGTAATGACTTCTTCCATGGTCGCAAAATCGTTCGCACCTACCACGGTTTTTACGTTAAAATGCCGGTAGTCTTTTTTACTCGGTTTGGCATTCCGAAAAACTACACAAGCCGAAACGGCATAGTCGCCATGAAAATTCGAGTTATCGAAACACTCAATGTGGCGGGGTAGGGTTTTGAGGCGAAGGTCTTCCTGCATCATTTGTAATATACCCTCGCTTTTGCTTTCTGCCGAACGTTTTTGGCGCTGCAAAAGCAGATCGTTTAGGTGGTAGAAGGCATTTTTGAGGCTTAGCTCAATCAATTTGCGTTTATCACCTATACGTGGCACTTGCAAATCAAGCCCTTCGGGCTGTGCATCCGGTCTTTCCGAAAGCAATATTTCGCGGGCTTGGCTGTTGAATTTATTACGAAGCTCTATTAGTGCGTAACTCAACAACTGCGCATTGGTCTCGTCGAGGGTTTTCTGGATTTCGAGATTATGGCTAATCACAATGGCGCCGTGCTGCATGTGGAAGTAGTTGATCACCGCCATATCGTCCTGTTGTGCGATGCTTAACACGTCAATATTGGTGATATTGGTGTTTACTACAGCACTCTTCGACTGGTAGTTGATCAGCGCATCGAGTTTGTGTTTGACTTTTGCCGCTTTTTCGAAAGCCAATGCAGCGGCATAGTTTTTCATCTCATCCCGCAATAGCTGGGCGGCTTTGTAGTAGCTGCCTTTGAGGATGTCGGCGATAGCCTCGATGTTAGCGTCGTAATCAGCCTTGGTTTGATGTGCCTCGCAAGGACCAAGGCAATTGCCAATTTGGTATTCTAGGCAGACGCGGAATTTGCCGGCCGTAATGTTTTTTTCGTTCAAGGGCAGGCTGCAATTCCGTAAAGGGTAAATGCGGTTGACCAGCTCCAAGATGGTATACATCATATTGCCTGAAGCATAAGGGCCGAAATAGCGAGAGCCATCTTTTACAAACTGCCGTACAACCTGCACCCGCGGATAATCCTCGTTTTTAATGACGATATAAGGGTAACTTTTATCGTCTTTGAGACGAATGTTAAAACGGGGTTGGTGTTTTTTGATGAGCGCGTTTTCGAGTAATAGGGCGTCAAGCTCGGTATCTACAATCGTAAACTCAATACGGGCAATGCGACTCACCATAAGTTTGAGCCGGTAATTATCGAGTCGCTCGATTTGGAAATATTGACTTACCCGTTTTCGTAGACTTTTTGCTTTGCCTACGTAAAGTAGTTTTTCGTCTTTATCGTAATAACGGTAAACGCCAGGCTGAAGCGGAATGGTTTGCGCAAGCTGACTGAATTCTGCGGGGGTCATCAGAATATCTCCCTCAAACGACGGTCGGTTTGGGCGGTGCTGCCCGAACTGTCGGCTGTTGGTGCTTTGTAGCCGCTGCAACTCATATTAATCGTTATAGGTGTAGCTGGTGGAGCAAATGAAGTAGGTACAATATTCAGCGTTTTATCGGCATACACCCGCTTATAAAACTCTCCCCAAATGGGCAAAGCACTATTGGCACCGCCTCCTAAAGCAGTAGTGCGGAAGTGTACGGCGCGGTCGTCGGCACCTACCCAGGCACCAGCTACGAGCTCAGGGGTAATACCGATGAACCAGCCATCGGAATTGTTTTGGGTGGTGCCAGTTTTACCACCGATGTCGTTTTTAAAGCCATACCGAAAACGCAGGCGGCGACCGGTGCCTTTATCGATTACGCCTTGTAGTAATTTTGTCATTACAAAAGCCGTTTCCTCGCTCAAAGCTTCCCGGGTTTCTGGGACAAACTCGGCCAATACATTGCCGTTTTTATCTTCGATGCGGGTCATGTAGATTGGCTCGGTCCAAACGCCTTTGTTGGCATAGGTAGCATAAGCGCCTACCATTTCGTACACACTCATATCGAATGAACCTAAACACAAGGAGGGCCACGGGTCCATTGGGCTGGTGATGCCCATATTCCGACTGAGTTCAATGACGGATTCTGGCCCGACTTGTTTCATGAGGTAGGCAACGATATTGTTAATGGAGCCAGAAATACCCTCGAACATATTCAGGTAGCCTCCGTTTTTGCCATCGTAGTTTTTGGGCGTCCAGTTCTGGAATTGTTCAAAGGTGACAGGTTGATTCGGGATTTTAGCACAAGGGTCAAAGCCATTATCGACAGCTAGGGTATACACCAACGGCTTAAAAGTAGAGCCAGCTTGTCGTTTGGCGGAGGTATTTACGTGGTCGTATTGCGCAAAGTCGATATCAATACCACCCACCCAGGCCTTGATGTGGCCGGTATGCGGATCCATGGCCATAAAACCGGCATGCAGGAATTTTTTGGCGTAGGCAATCGAATCCATAAGCGTCATGGTGGTATCGATGAAGCCGTTCCAGCTAAACACCCGCATTTCCATAGGGGTATTGAAGTAGGCTTCTATATCCAAGGCACTGGCACCTTCGGCCTTCATTGCACGGTAACGGTCGCTGCGACGCATGCCATAGGTGAGAATTTCGGTGGTTTTACCCCAAGGGTCGCGGCCTTTCCAGTGTTGGTCGAAGGTTTTCTGCAAATCCTTCATATGGATTTTCATTGCCTCCTCTGCATACGTCTGCATGCGGCTGTTAAGGGTGGTATACACCTTCAGCCCGTCTTTGTAGATGTTGTATTTGCTGCCATCAGGTTTTTTGTGGTCGTTACACCAAATCTGAAGCTCTTTGCGGAGGTATTCACGGAAATAGGTGGCCAAACCAGCACTGTGACTTTGTGGGCGTAAATCAAGCTCAATGGGTAAGGCTTTGATGCTGTCGGATTCTGCCTCGGTTAGTTTATCATATTTCTGCAGCTGATTAATAACCGTGTTCCGGCGTGCCAACGACCGATCAGGGTTTTTCACCGGCGAATACATGGTAATGCCCTTAAGTATGCCGACCAATATGGCCGATTCTTGTACATTAAGGTTGCGGGTATCTTTGTTGAAGTAAGTGCGTGCGGCCGACTTAATCCCGAAACTGTTGTAGCCAAATTCGACGGTATTGAGGTACATGGCCAGAATTTCGGGTTTGGTATACTGCTGTTCGAGTCGTATGGCAATAATCCACTCCTTAAATTTCTGCATTATACGGGCAGATGTAGAGGTGGCTCGATTGCCTGTAAACAAATTTTTCGCCAACTGCTGGGTGAGGGTAGAGGCACCACCCTTTTTACCCATAAAAAATACAGCGCGGGTTAATCCGCGTAAGTCGATACCGCTGTGCTGGTTGAAACGAACATCTTCGGTGGCTATCAAGGCATTGATAAGGTTCGGCGACAGCTCTTCGTATTTGGTGAAAGAACGGTTTTGTAGGTAAAACTTACCCAAAACCACATTGTCCGCACTAATTATTTCTGTAGCAAGAGCGCTTTTGGGATTTTCGAGGTCTTCAAAGGTGGGCAATTCTCCAAACCAATCCTGACTTAGCCCGAAGAGGAAAAAGGAAAATAGCAGGCAACCAGAAATAAAAGTCGCCCAAAACCACAAAATATATTTGCCAAATCCTTGTTGTGCAGCCATGTGTTTTTACTTCTGGGTAGTAATATAGTCGGTTTGAAAGAAATCGACATACTCCTTCAACTGGTTTTTGTCGTAAAGCTGGCTGTAATTGTCCTTGCTAACCACAAATAGGTAATATTTGTTAGCAGCTACGCCCTTAAGTACGTCTTTGTTGTTTATAAACATAGTGTGGTATTCCATCGCTTTTCGGCTGTTTGGGAATTCGCGCACAACCATAAACTGATAGGTCTTACCGTAAAGCATGGTCTGTGTTTTTAGCTTGCTATTCCGGAAGTTGCTGTCGTTAAAATTGGCAATTTTTATTTCTACTTCTTTGTTGTTTGCATAGGTTGCCATCTCCATGGCCATGACAAAATAATGCGGGTTATCCGCCGATTTTTTAAAGAGTGCTTCGGCACTTCCTGTGGCCAACAGCGCTTTGCGTTTTACGGGATCCATAAGGTCGAGGACCTCTTGGGCACTTTTGCTGACGTCGGAGGAGGGATATCGTCCAATGACACTGGCAAGTGCAGCTTTCATCATACTGGTATCGGCTGTTTTTCCTAGACTCAACGCCCGCATAAATTCCACCTGAGGCACCCGTATGCTAGTAGGATAGCTATTGATGAGCTTTTGGCCGTCGATCAATACCTCGCGGTATTTAGCCTGTTTATATTGACTGTACACCAACGCATAGGAGGAATCCGCTTCATCAACCAGCCCACTGTTTTCATTCTGGACTTTTGGTGGGTTTTTGACAATTAGGGCAAACTGATTTTTAGGATAGTCCTGTAAAAGTTTGGTGCGATACAGCTCTGCTTTTTCCTTTTGGTTCATCAAGTCGTACAACAAGGCCAAGCGGTAAAAAGTCTCCGGCTCTAAGGTACAGCCGGGATATCTGTTAAGGAGGGTCTCAAATTTTAAGCTTGCGGTAAGATAATCGCTGAGTTTGTCGCGGTAGAGATTGCCGAGATTAAACAAAGCTTCCTGAATCTGGGAATGCGCGAAGGCTTTGGCAGATTCAGTCAATGGAATACGCGTTTTGAACTTCGAACGGGGGTCTTTAGGGTCCAAATCCAAATCAATGACGACATTGTTGTCGGTTCCACCGCCGCCTGCATTGCTCGTAACCTGCTGTTGCTTTTTACTGCGCCGCCAGTTGTCGGCCAGCTCACGACTACCGAATTGCTGTCTGAAGCTGCTGAAGCCTTGGGAAACGGCCTGTTGGTTGTAAAAGTACCACAAACTCGGCTGACCAGGAGGTGCCAAACCACCCCCAGGAGGTGCATTCATATTGCTTGGCGAGGGTTGGTTTTTAGCTGCTTCTTTTTCAAATCGGGCCTCATCGGCTCTGCGCTCTTCTTCGCGTATGGCTTTGTCGATGATTTTTTCAAGTTGCTTTTCAGGCAGTAAGGCCAAAGCGAGCAAGCTGTCTTGAAGCTGAATGACTTCCAGATTTTTGACCAGATCGTTGAGATACCGTTTTTTGCCATTTACTTCCCTGAAGTTAGGGTGTTCGGCCAACATAACCGTAGAAGTGCTATCGTAATATTGCTGTGCTTTGGTATATTCAGGTTGGGCAAAATAATATTCTGCCAGAAAAAGGTAGGTGCGGGTTTTCTGAGCTACATTTTTTGTCGATGCGGCTGCCGACGATTTTAATAGCTCAATGGCTAAGGGCAAATTTTTGGCTTTCAATTCCAACATGGCCATTTCGTAATAAATCTCGTCTTTGAAATCTTTGTTTTTATCGTCTTTCAGTAGCTTTTTAAGTTGTTTTCGGGCTTTACGTAAGGAGCTATTGCCATCATACAAACGGGCCAGGTTCATCCTTGCCTGAAACTCCATTTCGTAATACGGCTTGCCCTTCAAACTGAGTCTGAAGTATTCAGCAGCCGCTTTGCGATCGGTTTCGCGGGTAAGCTGACCCAACAAAAAGTGATAGCGGGTTTTAACTTTTTTAGATTTTTCGGCCTTGATTGCTTTTTTGAGCGGGGTGATGGCCTGATCGAAGCGTTTTTGTTTTACCAGCAAATCTGCCTGAAGCGCAAAAACCAAAGCATTGTATTCAATTGGGAATTTTTTGTCTCCTGTAATTTGGTCTAGTCCACCCTGAGCTTTGGCGTATTGACGGCTGTCGATATAAGCGCGAACCAACCACACCAATGCCTCTGGGGCCAATTCGGTTTTTTTGTATTTGGTGTATACGTACTGAAAGGTCTCAATGGCCTCGAAATATTCGGCCTTCATATAATAGGCCTTGCCGATGAGTAAAAAGCTATCGTCTATCCATTTGCTGAGCTCGTGGTTTTGTATCACTGCCGAACATTTGCGGATGACTTGCTCGAAGCTGTTGTTGTGGGTGCTTACCGCTGCCGCATCGCCGGTTACGAAGACCGGAATAATCTGGTTAAAGTCGTCTTTGTGGTTTTTAACGATGTCGGCTGTGGTCTCGTTAAAAATGGTGCGCGCATTAAAGTAGCCGTTAAAACGAGCGGTTGTGTTGTGAAAAACCCGATTGTACCAAGTATCCCTTTTACATCCACTGAGGAGTAGGAGGGCGGTAAACAAACAAAAACTGAGAGGTACTAAACGGCGCAAAACTAATAAATTCCAAAAACAGCTGCAAAATACAACAGTAAGTGCGCAAAATTATTTTGAAGTGGATAAACTTAAATCCATTTAGGTGTGCCAGGCTTAAAATGGAAAGGCGCCAGCTTTCCCATTCATTTTGTATATTTTTGTCTGCCGTGAAACGTTTCCTTCAATTTATTCAGAAGCTACGCGATAAGTATCGCCTGGTGATACTCGATGAAAAAACCTATGAAGAGAAGGTTGCGATTCGCTTGTCGCGTTTGAATGTATTTGTAGGCGCCAGCACTGCATTTGTTTTAATTACAGGGTTATTTGTGACTTTGGTGGTTTTTACACCACTTAAACAGTATATTCCTGGATATGCCGACTTACAACTTCGTCGCGACCTCACCCGACTTTATCTTGCGGCCGACTCGTTGGAGCGGAGTTTGGGGCAACGCGAGATGCTGCTCGATAACTTCAAAAACGTTATTGAAGACAATCTCGAAACACCGAGTCCCGATTCACTGGTAGGCCCAAGGCCATTTGTGAATTACGAACTCGACTTACTCAGCAACAACTCGCCCTTCGACTCCATGTTACGCGCCCAAATTGCGCAGGAAAACGTTGAAGTGCGTATTGGGATGAGGTCGGAAGAAAAGTCATTTCACGGCGTTGTCTTTTTTAAACCCGTTACGGGCAATATCCTCCAGCCGTTTCAAGTCAATAGCCGTAGTTTTGGTATCGGTATTCGTTGTTTGCCCGGCGAAATCGTAAAAACGGTACTCGACGGCAGCATCATCTACCAAGGCTACACCTTAGAATATGGCTGGGTGGTGGGTATTCAGCACGGTCAGAATATGGTGAGTTATTACAAGCGAATAAATAATCCCCTAAAAAAAACCGGCGCTTTTGTGCGGGCTGGTGAGGTTATCGGTGTTATCGGTAGCTCAGGAAGCGCACAAACCATTAATTTCGAACTCGAACTTTGGTACAACGGATTTGCCATTAATCCGGCAGAATTCATAAGTTTTTAAGCATGTTATCCAATAAAAAGAAAGAAGAAGCCCATGCCACCAAAGGGGTGAACCTCATCGGTGAAGGCACGCGTATAGAAGGAGATATTTCTGCAGCAGGCGATATTCGTATCGACGGACTACTAAAAGGGGATTTAACCACCTTAGCGCGTGTCGTTATTGGACTCAATGGCAGCGTTGAAGGTCAGGTGAAATGTACATTTGCGGAAGTTATCGGTCAGCTCAAGGGTGACATTCAAGCCACCGAAGCCCTGTGCTTACGATCTACTGCACGTATTTCGGGTAATCTAACGGTTGGCCGACTGCTCGTCGAGTCGGGCGCTGTTTTCAGCGGCAGTTGCAGCATGAGTGGGCAGATCAAACCTTTGCAAACCAACGAAAAGACCAACAGTGTCGAAAACGCCCAAACCGCTTAACGACTATCTCCGTTACAGCAGCCTCGGCATTCAGTTGATAGTACTGCTGCTTGCAGGAATGGCATTAGGCGACTGGCTCGATGGCAAAGTGGGGAGCTCAAAACCATGGTTTACCATCCTATTTACTTTATTGGGTTTAGGTGGCGGACTATTTCAATTGTTTCGCGACCTGTTCAAAGCTAAACCATGAAGATTACACCACTCTATAAGGTTCTTTTCACCGCCGGACTCTACCTGCTCGCTTTTGGTCTAGCGCAATTGGATATTTTATGGCTTGAACCCAACTGGGATAAATTAATTCTGATATTCGGGGCTTTATCGCTCACCCTCGCTCTTGTTGAAAGACGGTTGACAAAATTATTGCCTGAGCAAGCCGCCATGTTAGGCCTAGTCATGATTACCGTACACCTCTTTGGTTGTCTTCTTATCGCGCTTTTCTGGCGTTTCTGGGGGCCTCCTTACGACACCCGATTCGTCCTAAATTTCTTTGTGATTTATGTCGCATTTCTGATGTTTGAAGTTCTAAGCCTTTTGTATAACTTGCGCCCACTTTCAAACGAATCCCAATAGCCGATTTTGATGCTTTTTTCAAGGTTTTTTAGAAATAATACAGTCGCCTCCTTCTTAATATCCGCGTTTTTGCTGGTGTTTACGGTAGCACAGGCCTCAGCCAACAAGCCAGTATCAACCGATTCAACCGCCGCAATTACTGCTGAAGTCGGGCACGAAGAAGAGAAGTTCAGTCCTGTTGAAATGATTATGCATCACATTTCGGATGCGCACGACTGGCACTTTTTTGATTTGAAGGGCGGCGATGGTGCGCTTCATCCGGTGAGCATTCCTTTGCCCGTGATTTTGTTAACCGAGGGAAAGCTAGACATCTTCATGTCGAGTGGTTTTCATCATGGTCACAGCGACGTGGTAAAGGGTGAACATACCTACCGTATGGAACACGGCAAAATTGTAGAGGCCAGCGGATTAAGCTTTACAGATTTTTCGATCACCAAAAACGTCGCTTCGATGTTTATTTCGGTGCTTTTGTTGATTGCCATGTTCGGCGCAGCCGGTAGTTCTTACAGAAAGAATGGTTTAGGCGCTCCTAAAGGTGTTGCCCGCTTCCTCGAGCCTTTGGTTGTTTATGTACGTGATGAAATCGCTATACCTAATATCGGCGAGAAAAAATACGCACGCTACATGCCGTATTTGCTCACTTCTTTTTTCTTTATCTGGATCAACAACCTCCTTGGTTTGTTCCCAGGCGGTGCCAACTTCACAGGTAACATCGCAGTAACGCTTACTTTGGCGGTATTCACTATGATTATCACCAATGTAAGCGGCACCAAAACCTATTGGCGCCATATTTTCAAGCCGCACGTTCCTTTGTGGTTGTACCCCATCATGATTCCGGTTGAATTGGTCGGCGTATTGAGCAAGCCTTTTGCTTTGATGATACGTTTGTTTGCCAATATCACCGCTGGCCACATCATCATCCTCAGTTTGGTGTCTTTGATATTTATCTTCAAAAACATCGCACTGGCCCCGGTCTCTGTAGGTTTCGTCTTGTTCATTAGCTGCCTCGAATTGCTGGTAGCTGCACTTCAGGCCTACGTTTTTACCCTACTATCTGCTTTGTTCATTGGCTTGGCCCTCGAAGAGCCGCACCCTGAACAGGAGGCAGCACACTAACATGCATATCAATTCACTATCGTTTAACCAATTTTAATCAACAAATCATGACCATTACAGGTATTGCCGCAATCGGCGCAGGACTCGCAGTTCTTGGCGCTGGCTTAGGTATCGGTCGCATTGGTGGTTCCGCTATGGAAGCCATTGCCCGTCAACCAGAAGCAACTGGTAAGATCCAAACCGCCATGATCATCGCGGCTGCCCTCATCGAGGGTGCTGCTTTGTTCGCAGTGGTTGTTTCTCTGCTCGTAGCTTAAAAAAGAAAAGGGCCCATCCGGCGATTGGCCGACGGCCCTTTTTCTCATGATTTAACCTCAAGAAAACGAAACGATGAAAGAACTTATAGAACCCAGTCTTGGTCTGATATTCTGGACCGGCATATCCTTTCTGCTCCTCCTGTTTCTGCTGCGCAAGTTTGCGTGGAGGCCTATCTTGGATGCCGTAAACGCGCGGGAAGACAATATCACTGCAGCTTTGGCTACTGCCGAAAAGGCACGTGCTGAGATTGCCGACTTGAGCAAAGAAAACGAAAAACTTTTAGCCGAAACACGCCTTGAAAAAGACCGTATTCTGGCCGACGCCAAAAAAACCAAAGATTCAATCCTGACCGAAGCCAAGGCAACCGCCGAAGCTGAAGGCAAACGTATTATTGAATCTGCTCGTTTTGCAATCGAAACCGAAAAACAGGCAGCGTTGACTGAAGTGAAAAATATGGTGGCTACTTTGTCTATCGATGTAGCTGAAAAAATCCTCCGTCGCCAGATGGAAAATAAAGGCGAACACGAGGCTTTCGTGAAAAAACACCTTGAGGACATCAAACTCAACTGATCGTAATGGCAGATTTTAAAATAGCCGTACGATATGCACGCTCTCTCATGGGGCTGGCCGAAGAGCGTAACCAACTGCGGGAAGTGCATGCCGATATGGCAGAGCTTGCGGCAGCAGTTACGGCCAGTAAAGAATTGGCAGTATTGCTCAAAAGCCCGGTGGTTAAACCCGATGTGAAAGAGCGTATACTCGACCAAATTTTTGGCAAAACCTTCAATAAGGTTACTATGCTCTTCCTCCAATTGGTGGTCCGAAAACGACGGGAAGATGTAATACCAACCATGGCGATTAGTTTCACCCGTTTGTACAACATCAAGATGGGTATAGTCGAGGCAAGTCTTACTACCGCCTCGCCGGTCGACGACGCCATCCGTGCCGAAATTCTTCGCTTGGTTGGTGAGGAGACCCATAAAACGGTTCAACTGCACACCAAAACTGATACCGAGCTTATCGCCGGTTTCGTACTCAAACTGGGCGACCAACGCTACGAAGCGTCTATTGCCCGCGAGCTCAAAGAACTCCGCAAATTATTCTCAGACAATCCATACATCCAAAAGTATTAATCCATGGCACAAGTAAAACCTGATGAGATTTCAGCTATCCTGCGGGAGCAGCTGTCGGGTTATAAAACAGCCGCAGAACTCGAAGAAGTCGGCACCGTCCTCCAGATTGGTGACGGAATCGCACGTATCTACGGGCTCTCTAAAGTACAGGCCGGTGAACTTATCGAGTTCGAAAACGGTACCCGTGCGGTAGTACTTAACCTCGAAGAAGATAATGTAGGTGCCGTATTACTCGGTGCTTCCGAAGGTATCAAAGAAGGCAATACTGCCAAACGTACCGGTCTCATCGCCTCTATCAAAGTAGGCGAAGGTATGCTCGGCCGCGTGGTGAATACACTGGGTCAGCCTATCGACGGTAAGGGCCCAATTGCAGGTGAAACCTTCGAGATGCCTATCGAGCGTAAAGCTCCGGGCGTATTGTTCCGTCAACCGGTACACGAGCCTATGCAAACGGGTATCAAGGCGATCGATGCCATGATTCCAATTGGTCGTGGTCAGCGTGAGCTCATCATCGGTGACCGTCAAACCGGTAAAACCGCCATCGCGATTGATGCGATCATCAACCAAAAAGAATTCTACGAAGCAGGTAACCCTGTATTCTGTATTTATGTTGCCGTAGGCCAAAAGGCTTCTACGGTGGCCAACATCGTCAAAACACTCGAAGAAAAAGGAGCCATGGCCTATACGGTTATCGTTGCTGCTTTCGCTTCTGAGCCAGCACCACTCCAGTTTTTTGCCCCAATGTCGGGTGCAGCGATTGGGGAGTTTTTCCGCGATTCAGGCCGTCCAGCTTTAATTGTTTACGATGACTTATCGAAACAAGCGGTGGCTTACCGTGAGGTATCCCTCTTGTTACGTCGTCCGCCGGGTCGTGAGGCTTATCCAGGTGATGTATTCTACTTGCACAGTCGCTTGCTTGAGCGTGCGTGTAAGTTGAACTACAACGACGAAATCATCAAAACGATGAACGATTTGCCAGAATCAATCAAACATCTTGTAAAAGGTGGTGGATCGTTGACCGCTCTTCCAATCATCGAAACCCAGGCTGGTGACGTATCTGCTTATATTCCTACCAACGTGATTTCAATCACCGATGGTCAGATTTTCTTAGAGTCGAATTTATTCAACGCAGGTGTTCGTCCTGCCATTAACGTAGGTATCTCGGTATCTCGTGTGGGAGGTAATGCCCAGATTAAGCCGATGAAAAAGGTGGCTGGTACACTCAAACTCGACCAGGCACAATACCGTGAGCTCGAGGCATTTTCGAAATTCGGTTCCGACCTCGATCCAGCAACCAAGTCGATACTCGACAAAGGCGCCCGCAACGTGGAAATTTTGAAACAGCCGCAGTACAGTCCGCGTCGTGTTGAAGATCAAGTAGCGATGATTTATCTCGGCACCAAAGGAGCCCTTATGGATGTGCCTTTGAGCCGTATTAAAGAGTTCGAAGAGGACTTTTTGCAGGTGATGCGTGGCAGCCACAAAGACGTGCTCGACGCCTTTAAAGCCGGTAAATTCGACGACAGCCTCACCGATGTGGTGATGAAGGTTGCCAAAGATTTGATGCCTAAGTTCAAAGCCTAATCGCCCATGGCCAATCTGAAAGAAGTACGCATACGGATCGCCTCGGTCATGAGCACCCAGCAGATCACCAAAGCCATGAAAATGGTTTCGGCATCGAAGCTGCGCCGTGCAACCAACGCCATCGTGCAGATCAGGCCGTATACCGAGAAGTTGAAAGAAATCATCGACAACCTCCAAAGCAATATAGAAGGCGATATCGAATTGGCGCTGGCCGAAAAACGCCAATCGAATAAGGTATTGTTGGTTATACTAACTTCCGATAAAGGTTTGTGTGGTGGCTTCAATAGCAATCTGATTAAAGCAACCCGCCGGCTGATTAGCGAGAAATACGCCGAACAAACTGCAAACGGTAAGCTTAGCGTCATGTGTATCGGCAAAAAGGGCAACGATTATTTCAAAAAGTCGGGCTTGAACGTGGATACGCGGCACATGGATTTATTCACCCGTTTGAGTTTCGAAAACAGCTCGGCCGTTTCTGAAGAAATCATCGCCAGCTTCCTCACCAAAGAATACGACCAAGTAGAAGTGGTATACAGCGAATTCAAAAACGCTGTAGTTCAGTTCTTCAAAAGTTACCAGATGCTGCCTATCGAGCCGCTAGAAGCTCCTTCGGAGACAAAAGCACTGAACCACGATTACATTTTAGAGCCCGACCAGGCTTATATCATTGAAAGTCTGATTCCGAGTTTTCTGAAGATACAATTTCACCGTGCACTGCTCGACAACAATGCTTCCGAGCACGGTGCTCGCATGACTTCCATGGATAAAGCCACTGAAAATGCTGGCGAATTGCTTAAAAGTTTGCGCCTCACTTATAACCGCGCCCGTCAAGCGGCCATCACCACCGAAATCACAGAGATTGTGGGTGGTGCTGCAGCCCTCGAAGGTTAAACGGAAATTATTTACAAGCAAAAAGCCCCGGTCAGTGATCGGGGCTTTTTCTTTTTTAGGGCGATACGTTTACTGTGCTCATGCGGCGCTGCGGTTTGATGACTTCATGTGCAAATGGGAGTCTGCTAAAGTGTCGGCCTTGTACAGGAAGCAACAAGTTTTAAACCGTCAAACGGTCAACCTTTCTAGGGAGAGACAACAGTATGGCCTTAGTGCTTTATAACGTTGTAACAAACGAATGATTTTAAGCAGCACATTCACAAAAGGATCCCTGCGAAACACCACAGGAATATGTACGAATGGCTACCGCTAAAGATTAAATACCCTCCCGGCAGGCGCTAAAATGAGGTATACTCACACGAGCTTTACCCCGCTCATCCCGCCATCTACCGCAATGATTTGTCCGGTTATCCAACCCGCAGCGGGGGAGAGGAGAAAGTTAGTGAGGGTGGCCAGGTCTTCTGGCTGACCATAACGACCAATGGGGTGACGTTTGTTGCTGGCTTCCTGCTTTTCGGGTGTGGCGAGTAAGTTGTTTGCGAGGGCAGTGTTGGTTAGGGAGGGGGCCAAAACATTTACCCTGATTTTTTGAGCTGCATATTCCGCTGCCAGCGATTTCCCTAAACCTTCTATTGCAGCTTTGGAAGTAGCGATAGATGCATGATAAGGCATACCAATTCGGGAGGCAGCCGTGCTATACAGGATGATAGAAGCGCTGTCGCTTTGTTTGAGTTGACTAATTAATGCCCGAATGCTGCGAACAGCTCCCATCACATTCAATTGAAAATCTTGCTCGAACTCTGCGTCAGTAAAGCGGTTGAACGGCTTCAAAAGTATAGAGCCAGGCGCGTAGACTAAACCATCTACAGCTCCTTCAATTTGTGAAAAAACGGAGGTGTCGGGCGATAATGCATCCCATGCGAGCCATTGACTGACCTCAAAGTCGGGCCGGGTGCGGCTGAGTACCGTAACCGTGTTTCCAGCTGCCATAGCTTGTTTGGCCGTAGCTGCACCGATTCCTCGACTTCCTCCGACAATAATAAACCTTCGCGCAGTGGACATTAGTGACCGTTTTTGAGTTCGAGGTATTTCAGGAATTCATTACGCGTTGACTCGTCCAGAAACTTGCCGCTGTAATCGGCTGTGACGGTGCTGCTCGTCTGGTCTTTGATACCTCGCATCGACACACACATGTGGTGCGCATCAATAACTACAGCCACGTCGTCTGTTTGTAGCACAAGTTTTAGTTCTTGAGCAATTTGTTTGGTGAGTCGCTCTTGTACTTGTGGGCGTTTGGAGTAATACTCAACAATCCGGTTGATTTTAGACAAGCCAATCACATGGCCATTCGAAATATAAGCGACATGTGCTTTACCAATGATGGGTACAAAATGGTGTTCACAATTGGAATACAACGTGATGTCTTTTTCTACCAACATCTGGTTATAGCGGTATTTGTTTTCGAATAGCGTAACGGCTGGTTTGTTTTTTGGATCGAGACCACTAAAAATTTCTTCTACATACATTTTGGCCACCCGTTTTGGCGTGCCACGTAGACTGTCATCAGTGAGGTCGAGCCCCAAGACGTTCATGATCTCCCGAAAATGTTTCTCGATGAGTTCAATCTTTAGTTCGTTATCGATTTCGAATGCATCGAGCCGAAGGGGTGTTTCTCCTGCTGTACCAATATGATCGTCGCCCATGGCTTCGATATCATGTAGGTCACGCATGTCCTTCGTAAGCGACAAAATTTCGTTCGGTTTCATAAAGAATAACTTTAAGCTGTTTGTTTAAATTAATTTTAGATCGCAAGAGGTTCCAGATAACCACAACAATATTTTCAGCTGTGGGATTCAAATTACGGAATTCATCGGTATCTAGATTTAGGTTTTTGTGATCAAAACGATCGCTTATCTCTGCTTTGATGAGATCGGCGAGTACTTTCATATCCATCACATAGCCAGTTTCGGGGTCGATGCTCCCTGTTAGTTGCACGATGAGCTCATAATTGTGGCCGTGGTAATTTGGGAGATTACATTTTCCAAATATTTCCTTATTCCGTTCTGCATCCCAAGCTGGGTTGTTCAAACGGTGTGCGGCATTAAAGTGGGCTTTACGTGAAATGGTCACTTGCATAATATCGAAACAGGAACTTTTAAACTTTGTTCAACTTTTTAGTAAAAAAAAGTAAACAGAACTGAAGCGCTTTCGATACAAAACACCCGGGCGAACTTAAATCGGTTTGTTTTTTCATTGAATAAACAGGGTTTTTTGAAAGAAATGCGCATATAAAACTACCATAAAATATCTTTGCCCCTTCATTCAAAAACAATCATGGAGTTTCAGGAAAACCAATTTACCCTAGGTGGTCAGTCATTGACTTCCATAGCCCGTACCCACGGGACGCCTTTGTATGTCTACGACGGTAATCACATCGTTAAACAGTACAAACGTTTGGTGAAGGCTTTTAAGGGGGTTGACCTGAAACTACTCTACGCTTGTAAGGCCCTTAACAATCTCAATGTCATGAAATTGCTGCTCGCTCAGGGTGCCGGTCTTGATGCCGTTTCTATTCAAGAAGTGGCATTGGGTTTGATGGCCGGCTTCAAACCGCAGGATATTTTGTTTACGCCGAACTGTGTATCCATGCAAGAGTATGAGCAAGCTGTAGAAAAGGGTGTTCGTATTAATATCGACAATATCAGTATACTCGAGCAATTCGGTAGTCGTTATGGACATAGTGTGCCCGTTTGCGTGCGTATTAATCCCCATATTATGGCGGGTGGTAATGTGAACATCAGCACGGGGCACATCGATAGCAAATTTGGCATTTCCATTCACCAGTTGCGGCACTTGACCCGGGTGGTGAAAACCCATAACATGCATATTAACGGGTTACACATGCATACCGGCTCGGATATACTTGATGCCCAGGTATTTTTGCGCGGTGCAGAGTTGTTGTTTGAGTGTGCTGAACATTTTGAAGAGCTCGAATACATCGATTTTGGTAGTGGCTTTAAGGTGGCTTACAAAGAAAATGATGTTACCACCGATATCGACGAGTTGGGGGCTGTTTTAACGCAACGTTTTGCTGAATTCTGTACCAATTACGGTAGGCCATTAACGCTTATGTTTGAGCCAGGTAAATTTTTGGTTAGTGCATCCGGTGTGCTGCTCACTTCGGTGAATGTGGTGAAACAAACAACCGCTACTGTTTTTGCGGGGGTAGATTCTGGCCAGAATCACTTGATCCGGCCGATGTTTTACAATGCACATCACGAAATCGTAAACATCAGCAACCCAAAGGGCACACAGCGGGTATACACTATTGTAGGAAACATATGTGAAACCGATACTTTTGGTTACGACCGCAAGCTTACAGAGGTAAGAGAAGGCGATATTTTGGCCATTCAGAATGCTGGGGCTTATGGCTTTACCATGAGTAATAACTACAATGCGCGACTACGCCCAGCGGAGGTGCTCATTTATAAGGAGAAAGTACATCTCATTAGAAAGCGAGAAGAATTAGAAGATATTACGCGCAATCAGCTTCTGGTGGAGCTGTAGGGTAGATCTCACCCTGCTACGGTTGTTGGGATTTCACCCCTCGGGGGTTATTGGGATGTCACCCCGCTGGGGTTTTGCTGGGGTTTCGTTAGGCGATTTGGTCTTGATACATTTTTAGGGCATCATTTAGAATGCCGATGGCAAGGTCGCGACCGAGGAAGTCTTCTACAACGACGGTTTTGTGCTCGAGTTTTTTGTAGTCCTCAAAAAAGCTGCGCATCTCTGAGATGAAGTGGGGAGGTAACTCAGAAATATCATTGTAGTGGTTTACGCTTGGGTCACCAGCTGCCACGGCGATTAGTTTATCATCGGCTTCGCCCTGATCTAACATCCGCATTACGCCAATGATTTTGGCAGGAACGATACAAAGTGGTTCTACATCAATTTGCGACAGTATAAGTATATCCAAAGGATCATGGTCGTCGCAATAACTCTGGGGAATAAAACCGTAGTTGGCGGGGTAGTAAACCGAGGAATACAAAACCCGGTCCAAGCGGAGTAATCCACTTTCTTTGTCAAGTTCGTATTTCGCGCGGCTACCTTTCGGAATCTCGATGATACCATTGACAAATCCGGTTTCTTCATTACCTATGGCGACGTGGTGCCAAGGATTAAAGCGTTGATGATGAGACATTGTTTGCTGAATTGGGCTGCAAAGGTAGCCAATTTTGACACGAGAGAGAAGCACTGTTCCTGAGAAACTATCGATTTTTAAGGCCATTGAAACAGGAGTTATTCACCTTCGGAGATGGTGCTAAACTGGGGGCAGGTACGTCCGTTGCACGGGCTGTTTATGTGAGTGGGTGAAAGACTGTCTTCGGCCGTTTTCAACCACTGTACTGTTTACGGGTGCTTCGCGCCCTGATTACGCTTCGCTGGACTTTCTGAAAGTATTCGGACTAAAAGGGAAGGATGGCTAGCAGGCCAGCGAAGCGTAAACAGCCCGGCCAAGGCCGAACGCACACGCATTGCGTTATAGAAAAATCACCCTAAAAAGATCAACGGATGCGGTCGACCGATTTTACTAAGGCGTCGTCGGCTTTGATGCGGCGGTAGGCGAGCACACAACATACCAAGGCAATGAGGGGCATGAACATCGTCCAGCCCAGCATCCATTCCAGGTTTCCGAGTTTTAGGGTTTGCGCGGCACGGTAGCTGGTCACCACAATCGAGAGGATTAAGGCGCCGCTCAACATAAAGCCCATGCGAGACAGCCGAATTTGAAGCGGCCGGTTTTTGAATTGAAAAATATTGAGGAGTAAAAGCGCGGCAACACCATAGGTTAGATACGCCAGCGCTTTGTTTTCATGACCACCACTGGCCAAAATAGGACTGGTTTGTTCGTATTCCATCGCATATAGGGTAAAGACCAACTGCTCGGCTTTGTCGCCTTCGGAGGCTTTTAAGGTGATAAGTGGTGAAAGCGCCATAAGTGAAAGACTGACAGCTGCGATGAGTAAATAGACCGATTGAATCCGTTGAAGCATGAATTTTTTTCTCAAAAGTAAAGCTTTTCAAATGTAAGTACACCCTCCCTACACTTTCCTAACTTTGCACCGCAAAACCACACGCATGAAAGCTATCTATGTCATCGATGCACTTCGTACTCCAATCGGAAAATATGGCGGCAGTCTGGCGGGCGTTCGCCCCGACGATCTGGCAGCCCATGTAATCAAAGCCATCGTGGCCCGCAATCCTGCTGTGCCCGTGGAAGCCATCGAAGATGTAGTTTTTGGCGCAGCTAATCAGGCCGGCGAAGACAATCGCGACGTAGCCCGTATGGCTTTACTTTTGGCTGGATTACCTACCCATATTGGTGGCGTAACCGTAAACCGCCTTTGTGCTTCGGGTTTACAAGCTATCATGGATGCAAGCCGTGCCATTCAAGCGGGTGATGGCGATGTATACCTCGCCGGAGGCGTGGAGAGTATGACTCGCGCTCCTTTCGTAATGGGGAAATCAGATTCGGCCTTCGGTCGTACAGCTGAAATCTATGATACCACCATCGGCTGGCGTTTTACGAATCCCAAATTGGCCGAAATCTACCACCCTTACGCCATGGGCGAAACTGCCGAAAACGTAGCCGAACAATTTAATATCTCCCGAGAAGATCAAGACGCTTTTGCCGTTGCCTCGCAAGAAAAATACCTGGCCGCCGAAAAGGCTGGCAAATTTGCCAACGAGAGAATTGCGGTGCCTGTCCGTCGGGGTAAAGAAACGGTTGATTTTTCAATCGATGAACATCCGCGTTTGTCGCCAATCGATAAACTTGCAACTCTTAAGCCAGCATTTCGCCCTGGGGGAAGTGTTACTGCTGCCAACAGCTCCGGCATCAACGATGGAGCTGCCTGCTTGCTTCTGGTGGGCGAAGATGCGGTGAACAAATACAAGCTCAAACCACTGGCACGTGTGGTGAGTCATGCCGTTGCTGGCGTTGACCCAGCTGTGATGGGTATTGGTCCGGTTCCTGCCACGCTTAAGGCGTTGGAAAGGGCTGGACTGCAAATTTCAGATCTTGGTCTGGTTGAATTAAATGAAGCTTTTGCTAGCCAATCGCTGGCTTGTGTGCGTGAACTGGGGCTTAACCCCGCCATTGTGAATGTAAATGGTGGCGCGATAGCACTTGGGCACCCATTGGGTTGTTCTGGTGCGCGTATTTCAGCGACTCTAATACATGAGATGCAAAAACGCCCAGAAGTGCGTTACGGCCTTGCATCGATGTGTATCGGTGTAGGACAGGGTGCCGCCATTATTTTCGAAAGGTGCTGATTTTTGACTAAACAGCGCTATTTCCTTGAAATTGCCTACGATGGTGCGGCCTATCATGGCTGGCAGCGACAACCCAATGGCATTACCGTGCAAGAAGTGCTCGAAGATGCACTGTCGAAACTACTGGGCTTCACGGTTTGTGTAACTGGGCAGGGGCGGACCGATACCGGTGTGCATGCCCTCAAAAGTTACGCCCACCTCGACTTGGAAGTTGAATTACCCGATAAACTACTCTTTCGGCTGAATCTGCTTTTGCCACAGGGTATACAAGTATTTCGCATTTTTCCGGTTCCTGAAACGGCCCATGCCCGATTTTCGGCGTTGAGTCGAACCTACAAATACCATCTGCATATCCGTAAAGACCCGTTTTTGTACGGTAGATCTACTTTTGTGTTTTATCCTATCAGCCTGCCACCAATGGAAGATGGGGCAAAAATCATAATGCAACACACAGATTTCGCGAGTTTTTCAAGGAGTCATACCCAAGTTAAGACCACCATTTGCCACATTACTGAAGCCCGTTGGGAACAAAACGGCCATCGCCTCGTTTTTACCATCACGGCCAACCGTTTTTTGCGGAATATGGTCCGGGCGGTAGTGGGCACCTTGCTCGAAATAGGCAAAGGCCGCCGTACAGTAGCGTCGCTGCCGGCAATGCTGGAGACCAAAACACGGAGCAATGCGGGGATGTCGGCACCAGCCCATGGTTTATATTTAGTAGAAGTGAAATATCCCGATTGGGTTTTTAGTTTAGCAGTAGGTGAGTAAACTGGGCGAAATATTGGATTGGTCGGTACTTAGGCGAATTTTATCGCTGGTTAGCCCCTACAAAAAAGTATTCTGGAGCACGTTGGTATTGGTTGTGCTACTCTCGCTATTGGCTCCTTTGAGGCCTTGGCTGATTCAATATACAGTCGATAACCACATTGCATCTGGAGATTACGCTGGCCTGGTCACCATTACCATACTCATGGTTATTACCCTGGTGCTTGAAACCGTTTTTCGTTATCTGTTCAGCTATGCCTCGGCTTGGCTGGGGCAATCGGCCGTAAAAGATTTGCGCCAAAGATTGTTCAAACACCTGAGCCGGATGCGCCTCAAATTTTTTGACCGCACCCCCATTGGTACCCTCACCACGCGTACCGTTAGTGATGTTGAAACCATTTCCGAGGTGTTTTCTCAAGGTTTGCTAACCATCGTCGGCGACATTTTGCAGTTGATTACTTTGTTGGTGGTCATGCTGGTCACCGATTGGAAGCTGACGCTCGTAAGTCTGTCGGTATTGCCTTTGCTGCTATACAGTACTTGGCTGTTCAAAGAGAAGGTTAAAGCCTCTTTTCAGGAAGTGCGTACCCAAGTCGCCCGGCTCAATGCTTTTACACAAGAACACATCAGCGGCATGAGTATCGTGCAGATCTTCAATCGCGAGAAGGCAGAGTCGACCAAATTTAAACAAATCAACGGCGAACTGAACGGTGCCAATCTCCGAGGAATATTTTATTACTCTGTCTTTTTTCCCGTAGTAGATATTATCACTGCCGCTTCTTTGGGTTTATTGGTATGGTGGGGCGCCCACGGTGCTTTGCGCGAAGAACTCACCATAGGTAAACTCATCGCTTTTATACTTTACGTCAACCAGTTTTTCCGGCCTATCCGCTTACTTGCCGATAAGTTTAACTCCTTGCAAATGGGTATGGTCGCTTCAGAACGGGTTTTTAAGCTACTCGATACCGAAGAAATAATTCCAGATACCGGAACCTACAGTCCCTCTGCCCTCCAAGGAGAAATTAGTATGCAGGGTATGTGGTTTGCCTACGAAAGCGAACAATTTGTACTCCGCGATATCAGCTTTGAACTCGCTGCCGGTAAAAAGTTGGCATTGGTGGGTGCCACAGGTGCCGGAAAATCCTCTATAATCAATGTTTTAGGCCGTTTTTACGAATTTCAGCGAGGAGAAGTGCTGCTTGATGGTATACCGATACGCGATTATAAAATCGACCACTTGCGGCAGCATATCGGCATCATCTTGCAAGATGTATTTCTGTTCAGCGGTACCATAGCCGATAATATCAGCCTGCGCAACCCTGATATTACGCTCGAACAAATCAAAGCCATGGCAGCCTATACTGGCATAGATAAATTCATTGAAAAACTACCAGGCCAGTACAACTACGAAGTAAACGAGAGAGGGTATGCCCTTTCTGCCGGACAACGGCAGCTGATTGCCTTCCTGCGTGCGATGGTTTATAACCCCGCCATACTCGTACTCGACGAAGCCACGTCAAGCATCGACTCCGAAACAGAACACCTACTGCAGGAAGCCACCTCTAAACTCACCCAAGGCAGAACCTCCATTTTGATTGCCCATCGCTTAAGCACCATCCGCGATGCAGATCAAATATTGGTCATCGACAAAGGTGAGATTGCAGAACGCGGAAATCATGCCGCCTTACTGCGAAAAAATGGACTTTATCGCAAGTTATACGAGATGCAATTCCACGATACTACCTTAACAGAATTGTAAAAAATCGAGCTTTTGCCAAAATTTCAGTGAGTTTCACTATTTTAACAGTTAGTTAAACTCACTTATGAAGCACTTTTTCATTTTGTTGGCCGTATTGGCTAGCGCATTAAGTCTGCAAGCACAACACGCAGACATGGATTCGGAATGTTCTGCAGGCAAAATTGCGGCTTTTAGCCGTGCATCGGCGCAAGCTAGGGTTAGTGCCAACCGAGGCATAGATACCTACGACATTCACTTTTACCACATCAACCTCAATGTGAGCAATACCAGCCGTACATTGGGTGGCGATGTACGCTTTGCATCTACCGTCACTTCCACAGCCTTGGATACGTTTTGGTTTGAGTTGAAAGATTTTATGACCATCGACAGCGTACTCATCAATGGAACAAAATACAGTAACCTAATCCGACTCAACAATGTAATCCGGGTGCCTTTGAATGATGTGATTGTTCAGGGTCAGCAGGTGAGCTGCCATGTTTTTTACAACGGAACACCTCCGTCGGGTGGTTTTTTCAGTGGTGTAAGCAATAGTAACAATGTTACTTGGACCTTGAGCGAGCCCTTTAGTGCACCCGATTGGCTGCCTTGTAAACAAGATTTGTGGGATAAAATTGACTCTGTTTGGTTTTTCGCCACCACCAATGCCGGAACGAAGGTTGGTAGCAATGGCTTGCTCACCAATGTGGTAACGCTGCCCAATAACAAAGTCCGTTATGAGTGGAAAACCAATTATAAAATGGCGTTCTACCTTATTGCTTTCGCTGTTGCGAATTATGAAGAATATGTGAACTACGCTTATCCAAGTCAATTGGTGGGCGACTCTGTTTTTATTCAGCATTACATCTACTCCGGCTCATTAGCACAAAATAAAGTAGGGCTCGACCGTACACCGGCCATGCTCGAGCATTATTCGGATAAATTCATACTCTATCCTTTTTACGAAGAAAAGTATGGCCATATGCAAGCCAATTTAGGCGGAGGTATGGAGCATCAAACCATGTCGACCATGGGTGGTTTTAGTCAGGATCTCACCGCTCATGAATTGGCGCACATGTGGTTTGGCGATCATGTCACCTGTGCCACTTGGAGCGATATCTGGCTAAACGAAGGCTGGGCATCTTACCTCGAATACATTTACCGGGAGACAATTAGCCAGGCGACAGCGGACAGCTGGATGAACAGCGCTCAAAACTCAGCACGTAATGCCGCAACAGGTTCTGTTTATGTGCCCGCCGGTTCTAGCGTAAATCGTATCTTCAGCAGTAACCTGAGCTATAAGAAAGGTGCCAGCGTATTGCACATGTTACGTTATGTCATGGGCGACTCCTTGTTTTTCCAAGCCTCGAAAGAATACCTGAATCTAAAAGGCAATGCGGTATCAACCACCAACGAATTCAAAGCAATTTTTGAGCAGGTGAGCGGGATGAATCTGCAGTCCTTTTTTAACGAATGGATTTATGGCGAAGGTTATCCAAACTATACGGTGCGCTGGAACCAGATTGGCGCTACCTTATTTGTAGAAGTGACCCAAACTACCTCTGGTGCTACACCGTCATTTAGTACGCCTATTCCTATTCGCTTTAGTTTAGCTGGTCAGGGTGTGCAAAATCTCCGGGTCGACCCTACTATTGGGGTAAACGCCTTTAATATAACAGGAACCATCCCTGCTATCGCGCTCGACCCAACCAATATTCTACTCAAAGGAACCAGCACCATCAGCCGTAATACCAATCTGGGCGTTTCGGTTGAAACGCTGAACTGGTCGAAACTCAAAATTTACCCTAATCCGAACAATGGCCGTTTTGTCGTTGATTCCGATCGCGAAGCCAGTTACCAGCTGCGCGATTTGCAGGGGCGTTTGTTGCAGCATGGCGCTATCGTGCTGGGTACCCAAGAAGTATTAACTTCGGGCCTCGAGGCAGGTATTTATTTGTTCCAACTTACCGATGGCAGCAGCAGTAGTTTTGAGCGATTGGTTATTCGTTAACACCGCTTTTCTCCTAAATAAAAAAGGGTTGTCTAAATCAGACAACCCTTTTTTATTGGCGTAAGCCAGGTTTATTTTACTGTATTTTCAATTTCCTCTTCCTTTTCTTTTTTGCCAAATACTGAAAAGTGTACATAACGTTTCGGATTTTTCTTCAGGTTGAGTAAGAGTTTATCTAAATCGATAGCGGTTTGATTGAGGTTGTTGTAAAGGGCTTTGTCGTTAACCAACAGACCGAGGCTGCCTTCACCTTGGTTGATTTTCTGCATAATAGCATTGGTCTTGTCCATGACCACTTTGGCAGTGGCTATGGTGGAGGTCAATTCCGATTTGGCAATGGAGTCGGTGATGGCATGAACGTTGGTAAGTGCGGCGTTGATCAACGCATTATTTGCTTTCAGGTTGCTGGTGATAGATTCTACATTGGCCAGCATCCGGTTTAGCTTGCTATTTTCGGCCGATACCATTTCATTAAGCGCTGCCGAAGTGTTTTCGATATTGGCTAAAATGGCTTTTATGCGTTCGGTTTCGAGAGCCGATACCAAGGTGTCGATGCCGGTGATGAGATGTTCGGCTTTTTCGCGGAGGGGGTTGAGGTCGGTGCCAAGCGCTTCTAACGGCGAAGGTTCGACGGTGCCTAGCAAAGTGTCATTGCGACCAAGATATTCATCGCCAGGTACCACTACAATATTCAGAGCTTTGGTGCCGAAAAGATCGGTGCTTATCAGTCGCGCGATGCTGCCTTTGGTAACCTTCACCTTGTCGTTTACATAAAACTGCACATCTACACCCTGGCCATTTTTAGACAAGGTCACCCGGCGAACAGAGCCAACCTTAACGCCTTGATTTAATACAGAAGCTGAGTTTTGTAGGCCTGAAGCATTTTCATAGCGCACATAATAATTGGTGGTGGTACTAAATACTTCTTCCCCTTTCAGAAAGTTAAAGCCTAGAATCAGGACTACGATGGCGATTGCTGCGAGCGCACCGACTAGCGTTTCGTTGGAAATTTTGAGCTTTTTCAAGTAAGTTGGCTTAAAACCAGGGTTTATGGGGCTGTTTTTGCGTCGTCTTTGTCGATGGCGGCTTTGTATTGCACAAAAGCATCGTAAGCAGATTTAGCAATTTTCGCTTGTCCTACAGGCGAATTTAGGAATTTTTCCTCTTCTACATTGGTAAGAAATCCAGTCTCGACCAAAACAGCTGGCATGGTGGTGCGATACAACACCAAAAACCCGGCTTGTTTCACCCCCCGGCTTTTACGGCCTATCTTCACTAGCTCGGCTTCTATCTTATCTGCCAAAACGATGCTCTGGTTGCGGTAAGCACTTTGGAAGAGCTCGAAGATGATGTGGGTAGTCGGGTCCTTGGGGTCGAAGCCGTCGTATTTTTGCGTGTAATCCGATTCTAGAAGTACCGAAGAATTTTCACGTTTAGAAACTTCGAGATTTGCTTTGGTCACGTGCAAACCTTGGGTCCAGGTTTCGGTGCCATAGGCGAGCGACTGACCCGAGTTACAATGGAAGGAGATAAATACATCGGCATTGGCTTTATTGGCCATAGCTGCTCTTTCGTGTAGCTCGATGAATTTGTCACTTTTGCGGGTGTAAATCACCTTGACATCCTTCATGTTCTCCTCGATTAACTTTCCGAAATCTAAGGCAACTTTCAGCGCAACATCTTTTTCCCGACTCACTTTGCCGAGGCAGCCTACATCATGACCGCCATGGCCTGCATCTACTACTACGGTACGGATTTTGTAGGCACGTAGCCCTGTTGGATTAATGGCTACGAGTAACAACACGAGTACACTTGTGATCGTTAAGCTGATCTTCTTCACTTTGATGACGTTTAGTTACTTTTGAGCTGTTTTTAATATTTACAAAATTAACCCGCCTAAACTGCTTTTGCTACCCTTCCTACAACGGATTTTCCTCATTCTGCTGTGCATTTTCCACTTTATTGGTCAGGTGAATGGCCAAGAACAGTCAAAAAGCACGCCAGATAGCACGCAGCGGGCATTATCTGTCGGTTCGGCCGACAGCCTGAAAACACGCGATAATTTACTTTCCGACAGTCTTAGACTAAAAAATAGTCTCACCGACAGCCTTCGAGGCGATAGCAGTGTGGTTGATAGCACCGCCAACCCGCTCAGTTCACTCCGCCGCCCCGGAGATTTGGAAGCAGAAGTAAAATATGAAGCACGCGATAGCATCATTTTTAACCTGCGCAGTAAGGGTGCTAGTCTGCATGGCGACGCGAAAGTCAAGTACCAACAAATTAATTTATCCGGCAATAAAATTGATCAGGACTGGGCCACCAACCAGGTAACCGCAACACCCGGCACCGATAGTTTAGGCAAGCCAATAGGCAAACCCGTGTATGCCGACGAAGGCCAAGAGTTTGTAAGTGATAAAATCACCTATAATTTCAAATCCAAAAAGGCGAAAATTAGTCATATGGTCTCGAACGAAGGGGAGACCTACCTCATCGGGGAAGATGTAAAGATGGAAGACAGCGAAACTATCTACATCAAAAACACACAGTTCACCACGTGCAGCAATACGGATCACCCACATTTTTACCTCAACCTGTATAAAGCCAAAATTATTCCTAACAAACGGGTGATTAGCGGTCCGTCGAATATGGTGGTGGAAGATATTCCCATCCCCTTGGGCTTGCCTTTTGGTATTTTCCCAACCCAGCGTGGGCAACGTTCGGGCATTTTACCCCCAGAGTATGGCGAATCACCCCAGTTTGGTTTTTTTCTGCGGAATGGAGGGTATTATTTTGCCTTGAGCGACTATGTCGATTTGTCGTTGCAAGGTGACATTTATTCGTTGGGTGGCTGGCGGATTAGTCCGGCCTCGAGCTACATCAAAAAGTATAAATACAGCGGTAATCTTCGTGTCAACTACAGCAGCTTGCAGGCAGGGGATCAGGAAGCCAATGATTTTTTTCGCCAAAAGGATTTCCTGTTAAACTGGAACCACACCCAAGATCCACGCGCGAATCCATACCGGAGGTTTACGGCAAGTGTTACGGCTGGCTCGAGCAGTTATTTGGCGAATAACTCCTTCGCAAGTACCCAGTTTTTGAACAACCAACTGCAATCCTCCATCAACTACACCCGTATTTTCCCAGCTAAACCTTATAGTTTTAATGCGGGTTTACGACATGCGCAGAATACACTAACCAAACAAGTCAGCCTCACCTTGCCGAATGCCGTATTTACTGTGAACCGTCTCGAACCTTTCAAACAGAAAAACAGGGTGGGCAAAGAACGTTGGTACGAAAAGGTAGGATTTAACTACAACACCAACTTCCGCTCCAATATCAACGAATACGATTCCTTGCTTTTCAAAGGTAATTTTTTCGAAAAAATGGATATTGGACAATCACATAGCTTGCCTATCAGCACTTCCGCATTTGTTTTGGGTAAGTTTTTCCAGTTCACGCCTTCTTTCAATTACAGCGAACGTTGGAGTTTGAAAAGCATTGAAAAACGCTATGACAGCGACTCCAACCGGGTATATGCCGATACGCTTGAAGGTTTTTTTAGGAATTACGATTATGCCTTCAGCATCTCTATGAATACCCGCCTATACGGCTTAAAACAATTCGAGAAAGGTAAAATCGCTGCGATTCGCCACGTCATTAACCCACAAGTAAGTTACAGTTTGCGCCCCGATTTTAGTGACAGCAAATATGGGTTTTATGGCAGGGTGCAAGCCGATTCCACGGGTCGAATCGAAACCTACAATCGTTATTCCGGCTTTGGCTTTGGTGGCCCAGGGGCCGGTAGGTCGGGGAGCTTGGGCATGAGCATCGATAATATACTTGAATTGAAGGTGCGCCAGGTAACGGATACGGCCATCAATCTTAAAAAAGTTAAAATATTTGACAGCTTCCGGATTGGTGCTAATTACAATTTTGCAGCCGATAGCTTGCAGTTGTCACCCATTCAGTTATCGGGCCGGACGACGTTTGCAAACAATTTCAGCTTACTTTTTGGAGCGCAGTTTGAGCCATACCAAAGAGATACACTTGGCCGCCGTTTAAACCGCTACCTCGCCAGTTCTGGCCGAGCTGCTGAGCTGACCAATGCGAACTTAACTTTTAGCGGAAGTTTTAGTCCAGGCTCAAAAAACAAACCCAAGCCCGATGCCCAACCACTCGACGCCCGGGAGGAAGCTGAGCTCGCCGATATCCGTCGCCAACAGGAGTGGGGCCGTTTTGTAGACTGGAGCGCACCTTTTACCATGAGTTTCAACTATACGTTGAATTATGTCAAAAGCACACGGCCTAGTTTGCAGAACCAACTCAACCAACAGGTGGTTTTTTATGGCGATATTAACATAACGCCGAAGTGGAAGGTGGGATTTAATTCGGGTTACGATATCACCAATAAAAAGGCGACTTCGACCATGCTCAATTTTTACCGCGATCTCCATTGCTGGGAGATGTCGTTTAATCTGGTGCCTTTTGGGGCGTACCGCTCGTACACTTTTACCCTCAACGCCAAAGGCCGAATGTTGCAAGAGCTAAAATTGAATCGCCGCCGCGACTGGTACGATTTGCGCTAATCAGCGGGTGTGCTGTACCATGAAGCGCCGACTCAACGTCAATTTTTCGGTGATAAGGTGAGCGATGTACACGCCTTCTGTCCAAAGGCTAAGGTCTAAACCAGTACTGGGGAAGGCGATTTCATCGTGCACCAGCTTCCCGAAGCTGTCGAATACGAGGATACGTTGCAGTGGGTTGCTAGGATGGATGTTTAGAAATAATTTGTCGTGGGCGGGCACTGGATATAACTGCAAGCCGAGTAGATCACTTGCCGCAGCTGCTGTTGGGACGATTGGAGGAAGCCGATCTCTAAAACGTACTGTTGTTGGCGTAAAGGTTGTCAATAATTGGGGGCCACTTATTTCGAGTATAGGAATCTTTTCTTCCCTGGCCAGCCACTTGTATTCGACCGTAGTACGTGGGGGCAAGCCCAAATTAAAACCTTGAAAAGTAAGGCTATCGCGGGTAAAAATGGTGCTTTTAAGTCTTAAGCAATCGAAAGTACCATAAGGAGTCGTTAGGGTTCCCCAGCCATCCACTTCACTGCGCCGCCATCCTGAACTTTTGTACTCGCCGATAGTAGGGATGCTGGCCGCAAAGGCGAAGGTGGTCGAATCGCGCCGCCCAAAACTGAGTGGGAAGTGATAAATTTCATCTTGATCGGTATAATTAGCCGGCAAAGGCAAACCCTGCACCGAAAAGCCAAGTCCTCGTGTGCTGAATTTGCTATTCGTGGCACCGAAAAAATTATAGAGTAAGGTAAGTTGGGTAACTACCAAGTCGATGCTATCCACCAGTTTGTTGCCAAACGTATTGAAGAAGTAGAAAAAATAGGGTGTTTGTAGGGAGTTTTGATAATAAATTACATCCTGGGAAGTGGATTGTAAGTCGCTAAAGTCCCAGTTTTTATTGGGGCCGGTTGGCTGTACACGATTGGCCATACCTGTTGTATTGGCATTACTTAGCCGCATACTGTCGCCACTTTGAGGAAAATGACTGCGGTTCAGCGTTATCTGACCGTAAAGACTGCTGCTAATTAAGCACAGCAGGAGCAGAGGCAGGAATTTCATAATACGGTTTGGTAGATTGAATTTGCAATCTTTTTGGCGAACGCTAAAATTTATTATTCAACAGAAGAAAAACCCCTGTTAAATTCTAGGGTTCTACATCTTTGTGCATCTCATTCAAACCATACCCATGCGGGCAGAAATTATCACTATAGGCGACGAAATACTTATCGGCCAGATTGTCGATACCAACTCCGCTTGGCTCGGACAGCAACTCAGCGTACTTGGCGTGGAAGTGGTTCAAATCAGTTCGGTGAGCGACCAACGCATTGCCATCGTGGAGGCCCTCGAAGCAGCTCAAGGTCGTGCTGAGCTCATCCTCATCACCGGTGGTTTGGGGCCAACGAAGGACGATATCACCAAACATACATTGGCCGATTATTTTGGGAGTCGGCTCGAAAGAAACGACTATGTATACAGCCGTCTTAAAGCCTGGTTTGAACAAAGAGGTCGGGTGATGAGCGAGCTAAATGGCCGTCAAGCTGATTTACCTCACAATGCCGAGGTGCTCGACAATGAATTGGGCACTGCCCAAGGGATGTTGTGGCGGCGCGGTGGCAAACTCATCTTGAGCATGCCTGGTGTGCCGTATGAGATGAAGTGGATTGTCAAAAATCAGCTAATTCCTTTGCTTCAGCGGGAGTTTGCCTTGCCGATTATACTTCATCGTACAATTATGACTGCGGGCATTGTAGAGTCGATGATAGCCGAGCGCATCGCCACCATAGAAGCTGAGTTACCGGCGCATATCAAATTAGCGTTTTTACCCCGGCCCGGCATCGTACGTCTCCGTCTCAGTGCTACCGGTCCGAAACGAACAATTTTGGCAAAAGAAGTGGCTGTTTATGAAGCCCGCATCACTGCCGAGCTGGGTCATCACGTATATGGTTTTGATGATCAGTTGTTTGAAGCAGCTATAGGCGAAAAATTAAAAGTTGGCGGTCAACAATTGGCTTTAGCAGAATCCTGCACAGGTGGAAACATCGCTCAACTGCTGACCAGTATTTCAGGTGCAAGTGCTTATTTTCCAGGTGGGGTGGTGAGTTACAGCAATGAAGCGAAAATAAATATGTTGGGTGTGCGCGCTGAAACTTTGGCCGATCAAGGTGCTGTAAGTGAAGCAACCGTGCTCGAAATGGTGGCTGGTGTGCGTGAAAAATTTGCTGCAGCGTATGGCATTGCCGTTAGCGGTATCGCCGGTCCGGATGGCGGAACCCCCGAAAAACCCGTCGGAACAGTATGGATAGCGGTGCAGGGTCCAAGCGAAACCTGGGTGCGCCTGTATAATTTCGGTACCGACCGTGCCCTGAACATCGAAAGGGCTTCGATGCAGGCCTTATACCTTTTATGGAAAATGCTTGTCACAAATTGACCTTTCCTGCTTAAAACCCTACCTTTGTCGCTCTAATTAAAACGACCAAACGCATACGATATGGCACAAGTAGAGTTGTTGATGCCCAAAATGGGCGAAAGCATTACAGAAGCGACGATATTGAAGTGGCTCAAAAAAGAAGGCGACCCCATCAGCCTCGACGAAGCCGTGCTCGAAATCGCTACCGATAAGGTAGATTCTGAAGTGCCTTCCGC
>JBDNIH010000070.1:0-1196 GCA_041688385.1 Bacteroidia bacterium | reverse complement strand
CGTTAAGCAAATTATAAACAAGGATCAATTCGGCAGCGGCACTAGCGGTAGCTGTATCTGGGATAGGGCGCACTTTGCCGGTCACCAGCAAAGTATCAAAGCCAGTGGTTAAACCCACGTTGGCTCCCACATCACCTTTTACCGTGGTGATGCCGGCATTTTGAACCGGACCATCGGCCGAAAAGAGGCCAAAACAACCCAAACGACCAAAAACTGGTGCGGTAGGTCCGTTTAATACGGGGCTACCACAACCACTTGGGGTATAGGCCATCGTTCCGTTTACACTAATTGCACCGGCTGTTGTCATAGCGCGACCTTCGAGCGTATCGTTGGCATTCATATTGATGCCCGCGTTATTGGCAATGATGGTACCGCGCAGGGTGGTTCCGGCGGCCATATCCACCAATCCTTCTACTTTCCAAAACACATTACAAGCTTGTGCGCCATTCAGCAAATTAACTTTGGCGTTGGCATTGGTCGAAAACGGCCCTTGAATTTTGATGATAAATACCGCATTTGGGTTTTGCTGTGCATCTAGATTCAAATTACCGTTAAGCGTGGCCGCTGCGGAAATGGAATAAATACCAGCATTCAACGTCTGACCGTTACCCAGCAAAGGCGCTGGAAAAAACGTAGCGATGGCAGCGTTCAGTTGATTGTACGCAATCAACAAATCTACTGCCGCTTGTGCGCTATTGGTGTCGCCAGCATGCATGCCGCCATTTACATTGCCAAAGCCGGTGTTCGAGCCGTTATTGGTGCCTACTTTGCCCGTGAGCTGGGTGATGCCCACATTAGTAACGGCGCCATTGGTAGAGAATAAAACAAATTTTGAGGTGGTGCCCAAGGTGGGGGCCTGCGCTACCATCAAAAGTGGGGCTAAAATAAAAGCCGAAATAAAGGTGTAGAATGTTTTCATAAATTCTTTTTATTTTGTTTTTTTTATGTTATAAATATATTTTTCATTGGGGATAGTCAGCCATTTTAATTCAGAACCTAGACCCGCTGGCACAGAACCAATTTTGGAATTGTACAGGGATGGGAATAGCCGCGCTAAATTGTTTTTTAACTAAAAGAGCTTGCCGATAATTAGCGTGACTTTTGTTTGGGTGGTTTATTTTGTTTGTGGTGCTTTTTCGGCTGACCTGGTAGCCGATGTGCATTATTAGGCTTGTGATCGCGTTTATACCAGCCAT
>JBDNIH010000314.1:0-2083 GCA_041688385.1 Bacteroidia bacterium | reverse complement strand
TATTTGGCCTATATCGCTGTGAAGGTATTTAAGTTGCGTTTGCTTGCAGTCCATGTCGACGGCGGTTGGAACTCAGAACTGGCAGTAAAAAACATTGAGAACATTGTTAATACGCTTGGTATCGATTTATATACAGAAGTGATTGACTGGGAAGAAATGCGTGATTTACAGGTAGCCTTTTTAAATGCAGCTGTAGCCAATCAGGATGTTCCTCAGGACCATGCTTTTTTTGCAGCGCTTTATCGTAATGCTATTCAACATAAAATCAGGCATGTATTGAGTGGTGGTAATTATGCTACAGAGTCGATAATGCCGTTTGAATGGGCTTACAATGCCATGGACTTAACCCATCTGAAAAGCATTCATAAACGTTTTGGTAAACGAAAACTAAAGTCCTACCCAACGGTAAATTTCTTTGACTATTATTTCCGTTTCCCTTACATTAATCGAATGACCGTCATTCGGCCACTAAATTATTGGCCCTACAACAAAGAGGAAGCCATTCGTACATTGGAACAGGAAGTAGGTTTCCGCTATTATGGCGGCAAACATTTTGAGTCACGTTTTACCAAATGGCAACAACTGCAGTATCGCCCCATTAAATTTGGTTACGATGAGCGTCGAGCCTACTTGTCGAGTTTGATTTTATCGGGACAGCTAGATAGGGCAGCAGCTATTACGGAGCTGGCCGGTTACGAATACAGTGACTTTCAGCAAAAGGAAGATGCCGACTATGTACGTAAAAAATTGAATCTGAGTGCGGAAGGGTTTAGGGCGATATTAGATTTACCGTCTAAAACATTCCGCGATTATCCTTCGGAATATTGGATGCTGAAACTGAAGGACAAATTCAAATATTTTATGGGTCGCTTTGGGATAAACTTTAAGGGTAAATAGCATGTGCGGTATTTCGGGATATATTCCTCGTTTGGGGAGAGAAGTTGATCTTTCTGGTTTGGAACATATGACCGATCTCATCGCCCATCGAGGGCCGGATGATCAAGGTATATTTACGGACGGTCGTTTGGGTTTGGGCCACCGCAGACTTTCTATACTCGATTTATCTCCTGATGGTCACCAACCAATGAAGGATAAAGAGAGCGATTGTATCATCGTATTTAACGGTGAAGTTTACAACTACATTGAACTGCGCGAGGAGCTTAAAATGCTCGGTTATAATTTCCGTACTCAAACAGATACGGAGGTGGTGATGAAGGCTTATGCTGCCTGGGGGGAAAGTTGTGCCGAACGTTTTAATGGCATGTGGGCTTTTGCGCTCTATGATATCTCTGCCAACAAAGTTTTCTGTTCGCGTGATCATTTTGGTATCAAGCCATTTTATTATACGCAAACGGAAAAAGCTTTTGTATTTGGCTCAGAAATTCGCCAACTGTTGCCTTTTCTCAATAAAAACAAAGTAAACCGCAAAGTACTTACGGAGTTTATTTTTTCGAATGTAACCGAGCCGCTTCAGGAAACCTTTTATGAAGGGGTACAAAAATTGCCGGGTGCTCATAACTTAGTTTATGACTTGAATACAGGTGCTTTTGACATTTACCCCTATTATGAGCTCAAGCGGAAAGATGGTTTAAGTGATATAAGTGTCGACGAAGCAGCTGCACTTTACGGTCAAAGCCTTGAAACTTCTATTGACTTACGTCTGCGTGCTGATGTTCTTGTTGGTACCTGTTTGAGTGGAGGACTGGATAGTAGTAGTGTGGCAACGATTGCAGCTCGAAAGTATGCAGAACATGCTACCGAAAAATTCTACGCGATTACTGCTGTAAGTGAAGAAACTCTAAAGGATGAATCGGTTTACGCCCAAATGGTCGTTGAACAAGAAGGCCTGCATTGGTTAAAGGTGAAGCCCGATTATAAAGCATTTATTTCTGTATTGCCGGAGGTGGTTAAAGCCCAAGAGGAGCCTTTTCCAAGTTGTTCCATCATCATGCAGTATTATGTAATGAAAACAGCCCGGGAAAATAAAATTACTGTTTTGCTCGATGGGCAGGGGGGCGATGAAACGCTTTTAGGTTATGAGCGCTATTATTCGGCTTATTTGATTGCACTTTATAAAAAGAAG
>JBDNIH010000313.1:0-2826 GCA_041688385.1 Bacteroidia bacterium | reverse complement strand
GACTGGCTATTTGCATACGAAAAGGTAAATACGGCTTGCTCAATCAAGAGTTGGCCTGGGTAATCAAACCCGATTTTCAGCAAATAGACGATATGGACAAAGGGCTGTATCGCATTCGAAAAGGGAGTAAATACGGCGTTATTGAAGAAAATGGAAAAATCCTCCTGAAAATCGAATACGATCAAATAGGAAGTTTCGATGGGAGTTTATCACAAATTACCAAAGCCGGAAAAGTCGGCTTTTTACATGAAAGTGGTAAAATTCAAATACCTGTTCGCTTCGATAAAATTGGAGCATTTAAGAATGGGGAGGCTGCAGCTGTATTGAATGGAAAAAATATCCGTATCGATATCGAAGGGGAGTTGATTGAAGACGAATTTAATTAGGCTTGCACCAACGCAATCACCGAAATTTCGACAGTCACGTTTTTAGGCAGACAAGCCACCTGAACTGTTTCTCGTGCTGGATAGTTGCCGCTGAAATAACTGCCGTAAACCGCATTAACACGGGCAAAATCACCCATGTCGCTTAAAAAAATACTGACTTTCACTACTTGGTTGAGGTCGCTGCCGCAGGCGGTCAGCAATGCTTTTATATTCTCCATCACCTGGGTGGTTTCGGCCTCCACGGTCTCCAGTACAAGTTCTCCGCTTACGGGATGTAAGGCAATTTGTCCGCTGAGGTAGGCCATGCCATTGGCAATTACCGCCTGACTATAGGGGCCGATAGGCAAGGGTGCTTGTTTTGTTTCGATGATTTGCATAGCTATGTATCTTTGGGCCACAAGATACTGCCATGTTGCCAATACTTTTACTGGGTGAAACCCGCCGTTGTGATGCTTTTGTTGCCAAAACTAGCTGGGAAGTTGTTCGCAAAGACAGCCCCGTGGGTCTGCGCTATGACGACTTCAGCCTAGTAGTGGATCTTGATTTTGACCGCTTCCCGGAGCATATGGCGTTTTATGCCAACAGTAAAACGGCGCTTTTTCTGTTTCAGTCGGTTCGAATTCGGCTGTCGGCTGTGCTGGCAGAGGTGGGTGCTTCAGGCATGTATCACCGCGTTGCAGGTATTAATGCCTGGGAGGGCTCGCTAGACGCAGACCGCTGGGAGTTGATGACGATTGCCGCTGGTAATGCCGTCATAGACTTCCTGCACACAAAATTGTCTTTCCCACTCGAATGCTGCGGCGACCGGGTGGGTATGGTTACGCCTAGGGTTATGGCCATGATTATTAATGAAGCTTATTTCACTGTTCAGGAAGGTACCGCCAGCAAGGCCGATATAGATTTAGGTATGCGGCTCGGCACCAACTACCCCGGAGGCCCTTTTGCTTGGTGCGAAAGGTGGGGAATTGACGAAGTATACCATTTGCTTGAGGCCTTGTGGTTAGATACCCGCGAAGAGCGATATAAAATTTGTCCTTTGCTTAAAACAGAATATTTACGGAGCTTGTAGACATAAAACTTTTCCTATGCATAAGTTGAAAGTATTTTTATTGCCTTTTTTATTGTGGGTAATGGCCTGCAAATCTGCCGAAAAGGTTGATTTACTAGTTTATAATGCGCACATATATACGGTAGATTCTGCTTTTTCGACAGCCGAAGCCATGGTAATTCGCGATGGAAAAGTGGTAGCCACCGGCAGTAACGCTGCTTTAAAAGAAAAATACAGTGCCGATAGTCTGTACGACGCTGGAGGTCAATGGATTTACCCGGGATTTTTCGACGCCCATTGCCATTTCAGCTATTTTGGACTCGGTTTGCAGTATGTAGACTTGAAAGAAACCACCAGCTGGGAGGAGGTATTGCACCGCCTCGACAGCTTTGCCGCTATAAAAACTGAAGGCTGGATCATTGGTCGGGGTTGGGATCAAAATGATTGGCCCGGAAAACAACTTCCGGATCGTAGCGAACTGGATAAACGGTATCCCAACCGCCCGGTTTATTTGAATAGGGTAGATGGCCACGCAGTATTGGTGAATGGGAAAGCATTAGAATTGGCGGCTATTAAGCCTAAACAACGAATAGCCGGAGGTATAATTGAAACCAAAAAGGGAAAATTAACCGGCTTACTCGTTGATAATGCGACGGCACTCTTAGAGGCCATTTTGCCTAAAACAGATGCTGATGGTTGGAAACAGGCCATGCGTGATGCGCAACAGCTCTGCCTTGCCGTTGGTTTGACAACCGTTGCTGAGGCAGGCTTAGATTGTCTGCAGATCACTTTAATGCAGGAGCTCGAAAAGTTGGGGGAACTAAAAATTGGACTTTATCCCATGATTACCCCTACGGCTGCTAACATGAAACATTATTTGCCACTCGGACCGCAGCGTAGCAACCGGGTACATATACGTGGTTTTAAATTTTATGCCGACGGTGCCCTGGGTTCTCGGGGTGCTTATTTACATGAACCTTATCATGATCATCCCGGCCAAAATGGTCTCCTCGTTACACCTATCGACACCCTAGCAAGTCAGGCGCGCATCATTTACGCGGCTGGATTTCAACTGAACACACATTGTATAGGCGATGCTGCCAATGGTCTCGTTTTAGGTGTTTACCAGCAAACCTTTGGAAAAAAACGCGACCACCGTTGGCGAATTGAACACGCGCAAGTGGTACAACCAGCTGATCAGTATAAATTTGCTGCATTGGCTGTTATCCCATCAGTTCAGCCTACCCATGCCACCAGTGATATGTATTGGGCCGAAGAAAGGCTCGGGCCAGAGCGTATAAAATTTGCCTATCCATATCAAGATTTACTAACGAAAACAGGTATAATCGCTTTTGGTACCGACTTTCCAGTCGAGGACATTGACCCATTACG
>JBDNIH010000069.1:0-5020 GCA_041688385.1 Bacteroidia bacterium | reverse complement strand
TCGACGAAATACTGAAAAATATTACCGGCATGCAAGCCCGCAGCCTCGAGAAAGAATTGGGTTTGCCTTATCAACAATGGAAAACGGTAAAAGGAATACTCGAAAACGACCGCATTCAGACCCGCATGGAGCTAATGCCAGAAGTACACTAAACAGGGTATTTTTACCCTTTTGAGGGCATGTTAACGGGCAACAGCACCTAAGGGAGCTGTTGCCCGTTTATCTTTGTGCCTCAGTATTGCAGCAAATTGCCTTGAAAATATTAATTATTCGTTTTAGCTCAATTGGAGATATCGTGCTCACCACGCCGGTAGTTCGTTGTTTAAAGCAGCAATGTATTGGGGCAGAAGTGCATTATCTCACCAAAGCCAGCTACAAAGAAGTTTTGGCCGCTAACCCTTATATCGACAAATTACATTTGCTCGATAAAAACGAAAAACCACTCCTTCAAACGCTCAAGGGAGAAGGTTACGATTACATCATCGATCTTCATCACAATATAAGAAGCCTGCGCTTTAAGCTCGCGCTGGGCGTGAGAAGTCGGTCGTTTGACAAATTAAACTGGGCAAAATGGTTGCTGGTCAAGCTCAAAATCAACCTGCTGCCCGACCACCATATCGTAGATAGATATATGGCTACGCTTTTGTTTCTTGGCATAAAAAACGATGGCCAAGGCCTAGATTATTTTATACCCGAAAACAGTCAGCTACCCGAAAATCAACTTGCACCAGTATATCGAGCGGGTTATGTTGCTTTTGTCATTGGTGGTCAGCATGAAACCAAAATGCTGCCCCGCGAAAAAATCCTAGCGATTTGCCAAGCCATTCAAACACCAGTAGTTCTGCTAGGTGGCCCCGAAGACAAACTAAAAGGCGATTGGATAGCAGCCCAGGGCAATGGCAAAATATTCAATGCCTCTGGAAGTTTTAAACTCAACGAGTCGGTCGACCTTTTGCGTAAAGCTCAGCTCATACTCACCCACGACACGGGCTTAATGCACATAGCAGCCGCTTTTAGACAAAAAATCATCGTGATTTGGGGCAATACTGTACCAGCGTTTGGGATGTACCCTTATTTACCCGATAATCAAGATTTTTTGAGTTTCGAGCAAACATTGGAATGCAGGCCATGCAGTAAAATTGGCTATTCAGCCTGTCCAAAAGGTCATTTTAAATGTATGCAGCAACAGGATACCGCTGCCATAGCGGCCGCTGTGCGTAAGCGCCTGCCCTACACTGCGGATAAAAAAAGCTAATTTCTCACACGCTATTTCTGCCAGCTGATTAGCTTTGGAACATGAACAAAACAGCACCCAAATCATTTCCTGCCTATTACAACTACTATATAGAGTTGTCGGAAGGCGAGTTGGTGGATAGTTTAATTAAAGCACACGATACCACCCAAGTCATACTCACCCGTATCAGCGAAAAACAAGCCATGCACAGTTATGCGCTTGGGAAGTGGACCATCAAAGAAATTGTTCAACACCTCATTGACTCGGAGCGTATTTATACGTATCGCGCCTTACGTTTTGCGCGTCAAGATGCCTCGGAATTGAGCGGTTTTGAGCAAGACGACTACGCTGCTGTAGCAGAGGGTAACCGCAGGACTATGGCTGATTTGGCCCACGAATTTGCCATGGTGCGCAATGCCACTATTGCCCTTTTCGAAAGCTTTACTCCCGCCATGCTCGAAAAAGAAGGCATAGCTAATAAAAGCCAGGTAACGGTGGGATCTATAGGCCGGGTTTGTGTGGGTCACGAGATCCACCATATGAACGTTATCAAAGCCAAATACCTTTGAAGGCACCTTTTACTGCGTCGGAACTGATACTCACCCCTGCCGGCGCGGTTTACCATCTCAATTTATTGCCGGAGCAATTGGCTACAAAAGTTATTCTCGTCGGTGACCCCGATCGGGTAGCGGCTGTTTCCAATTATTTTGATCAGATTTACTATAAGGTGCAGCACCGGGAGTTTATAACCCATACCGGGCGTGTTGGAAATACAGCTATCACTGTGGTAAGCACAGGTATCGGAACCGATAATATCGATATCGTCATCAACGAATTGGATGCTCTGGTGAATATCAACCTCATCAGTCGGACCGAAAAAAGCGACCATACTTCTCTTCAATTGTTGCGGCTGGGCACTTCTGGCGCTTTACAAAAAGATATTGCTGTCGATAGCCTACTCGCTTCTTCGCATGGTTTGGGCATCGACGGACTCATGCCCTTTTATGAAGCCACCGAAACGGAGGTAACGCTTAAAATGCTGCAAGCCATCAAAAGTGCGCTCCCAAAACTAACGGAGGTAGCCATTCCTTATCTCACAGCAGGTTCCGACTTACTCCTGAAACAGCTGGTGAAGACTGAGATGACGGGCATTACCCTCACGAGCCCCGGCTTTTATGCTCCGCAAGGTCGTGAACTGCGTTATAAAGCAAAATATCGAGCATTGCTCGAAGATGCGGCTGCAGTTGTGGCAGATGGGCACCGTATCACAAACTTTGAGATGGAAACAGCCGGTATTTATGGCTTAGCTCATTTGCTAGGGCATGAAGCGTTGTCGGTAAATGCCATTATCGCCAACCGACCACTAGGCATTTTTAGCAACAGGCCAGCAGCCAGCATCGACCGCATGATACGCACCATGTTGGAGCGGTTTACAACAAGCTGAGATGTGCAGTATCGTTGGCTTTCAGCAGTGTCCATTGTCCTGCCGAATAGCTGAGTTGATACAGACTCAGATTACTGTGTTCGAATTGGTCCATTTCGGCATAAGGGCGGCCCAATAATAAACACAACAACAGCCGCATGGCCCGACCGTGCATACAAACCAACAACGTTTTCGCTGGGTTATTTTCTAACAGCTGTATAACCGGTTTTTGACGCGCTGCGACTTCCAAAGGGCTTTCACCTTGGGGTGGACTGGTAGCATATTCTCCTTGTTTCCAACTATGAACCAGTCGATTGTAATCCTGATGAAATTCACCAAAAGCACGTCCTTCGAACAAACCCCAATTAAATTCATCTAGGCCAGCCATTTTCTGAACCGGCAAGCCTGCTTCGATAAACGATTGAACCGTTTGTGCTGTACGCACAAGCGCTGAGGTATACACCTGATCGAAAGGAATATGGCGATAAGCAGCATAAAAAGCCGCTGCCTGCTCGCGACCTGTTGCGTTGAGCGCAGTATCCATACCTCTCCCTTGAACTATACCCTTGCGGTTAAAATCGGTCTCGCCATGGCGGATTATATAGAGCTGTTTTTCGTTCATTCTTCTTCCACAGGTTTGTAGCGGGCGTAGTCGCGCCATTTCTCTAAAACGCCGGCAAAATCTTCGGGTAAAACCGACTCAAAAAAGAGCCTTTCGCCACTGGTAGGATGGGTAAACCCAAGCGAACGTGCATGTAAAGCCATGCGAGGCATCAATTGAAAGCAATTCTCGACAAACTGCTTATATCGGGTAAAGGTGGTTCCACGCAATACTTTGTTGCCTCCATAGGTACTGTCGTTAAAAATGGGATGACCAATATGTTTGGTATGTACCCGAATTTGGTGGGTGCGACCTGTTTCGAGGGTAAAGGCAAGTAGGCTCACATAGCCAAATCGTTCAAGCACCTGGTAATGGGTGGTAGCGTGCTTTCCCCTGCTTCCATCGGCAAAAACAGCCTGTACCATTCTGTCCTGTAAACTGCGGTCGATGTTTCCGGTTATCGTGCCACTTTCTTCCTCAAAATCGCCCCAAACCAAAGCATTATACGTTCGTTCGATGCTGTGATCAAAGAACTGCTGCGCGAGGTGGGTCATGCTGTATTCAGTTTTCGCAATGACCAAGATGCCGCTGGTGTCTTTGTCGATGCGGTGTACCAAACCTGGCCGAATTTCGCCGTTGTGGTGCGTGGGTAAGCCTGCAAAATGATGCACCAAGGCATTAACCAAGGTGCCACTGCTATGGCCATGGCCGGGATGTACCACCATGCCAGGATCTTTGTTCACGATAAGTAGCTCATCGTCTTCATATAAAATATTCAGTGGTATATCTTCGGGATAGATGGTCGTATCACGCGGCGGGAAGGCTAGGATGATTTGAATTACATCGTCGGGTTTGACCTTATAACTCACCTTTACCACCTGCCCGTTCACTTTCACGGAACCAGCTTTGATGGCGTTCTGCATCCGATTACGCGAAACTTTTGGCAATCGGTCGAATAGAAATTTATCCAAACGGAGTTGGGTTTGGCCTTTATCTACAACCAAACGGTGGTGCTCGTATAATTCGTCTTGGGCTGCGTTTTCTTCGGCCAGCCAATCCTCTTCTTCTACCCCTGTTGCCATGTTATTTTCCAGATGTTGCGGGTATTTGCAGCAATCGGTGCGACTATCGAACGTCGCAATCCACATACCCATAAAATTTCTTCTGCGGTGCAAAGAACGGGAAACTTCTCCCGTTCGACCCTGCCTAAATGAGCATCGGTATAAATGTCGCTTACTTTTTTGTGTCCATTCATGCCAAAAGGACTAAGTTGATCTCCTTTTTCCCAGTTCCTTAGCAATAGCGGCAGGCTAATTTCAGCTGCATCCACATAAATTTCGAAAGCATGCGGCACGGTGTTGAATCCGGTGACCGCGCTTATGTCTAAAATACCAGCCCCAAAAGCATAGCGCCCAACTGCTGTGAGCTGCAATAAACTTTGTGTGTTTCGATCTTCAATTGCGACTATACGCAGTGCATTTTGTTCTCTAATAATCCGCCAATGGGCAGTTTCGAAGGTTTTTCCCTTTTGTTTGTTGCGTAATATCATACATCCCTGCAGCAGTAACATGGGTAATTCCAAACGATGCAACAACATATGCCAAAGGGTAGCCGATTCCAGGGAGATCAGGGGTGACCTCAAATGAATCAGCCAGCCATTCGCTTCCTGTTGAATACAGGCTTCCAGCGTTGGCCACCATGCCTTTTCCAACCAATAACTGGCCTCACGCAAATGATCAGCACTTTTTACCATGGCAGGCAC
>JBDNIH010000312.1:0-1066 GCA_041688385.1 Bacteroidia bacterium | reverse complement strand
AAGCATTGTGGCTGCGTACTTCTGCGGAACCACTGGAGGTACTCGCCATTGCGCTGCAAATCGAAAAAGAAGCCGGTCGGGAAAGGACGGGCCTGTGGGCCGACCGTACCCTCGATATAGATATATTGTTGTACGACCAACGCGTATTGACTGAAGCGCAGCTTCAAATTCCACATCCTCAATTACAAAATCGCAGCTTTGCTTTGGTGCCTTTGGCCGAAATTGCGGGGGATTATAATCATCCTGTTTTTGAAAAAACCATAACTGCGCTACGCAACAGTTGTCCAGATACTTTGGCGGTGAAGCGGTGGGAGGATAACCTATGAAGCGGTACCTGGTGATAGAAGGAAATATTGGTGTCGGCAAAACCACGCTCAGCAACCGCTTGGCCGAACATTGGCAAGTGCCAGTTTTGTTGGAGAAGTTTATGGAGAACCCCTTTCTGCCTAAATTTTATGCCCACCCTGAACGTTATGGTTTTTCGGTAGAGACAGCCTTCCTCGCCGAACGTTACCGACAGATGCACGATGAATTTGCTAGCGCCGAGCTACGCCAACAAGCCCTCGTGGCCGATTACAGCTTTTACAAATCCCTCATTTTTGCCGGAAAAACGCTGAAAGGCGACGAATATTTACTTTTCAAAGAAATTTTCGGCATCATCAATAGCAAACTGCCCCAGCCGCATTTGTTCGTATACCTCAAAGCCAGCGTTCCCAAATTATTGCGGCAGATTGAACAACGTGGCCGCGACTTTGAACAACAAATTACGGCCGATTATCTCGAACAAATTGACGAGGCCTACCTCCGATTTATGGAGCAAGCAAGCGGTTTGCGCTGTGTATTAATTGAAACAGATGAAGTAGATTATCTCAATAATCCAACAGACTTCGAGCGCATGGTAGAACTGCTGAATGGGCATTATCCCTATGGACTTACGCGTATTACGCCTTGATGTGCTAAGGCTTGCATGTTTTAGGGTTATCCCTTCGCAAAAAAAAAGCTGACAGTTTATGGTCTTTTTTCTATTTGATAACGCGCAAGCCCTGAGTTGCTTAGCATAAGGTTT
>JBDNIH010000311.1:0-8290 GCA_041688385.1 Bacteroidia bacterium | reverse complement strand
GATCTTGAGGCCAAAACTTACCAGTCCAAATCCCAACTTTCGCAACTCAATTCATTAAAATGCAAATTATACCTTTAGTTTTCGGAGTACGCTTTAAATAAGCAAGGATAAAGCCGCATCAACCCCTTCTGAGTAGTCCCATTTTGCACACAATCGGTGTTGCTACAGACCAGGTTGCTTAGCTCGTCGTGCTTAACGGCTCTTAGACATGGTGATGCCATACCGATCATGTTATCGTATTGTTCCAAAACCTTCTTCCAAAAATGTACCATTCGCCTATATTAGGCTCCCTCCCTTCACCTCAAATGACGTCGTGCCGGTATCCTTGATAAAAAAATTACGATAAATCACGGACCTATATAAATAGCTATATATGTGCCCATTATGCCCATTTTAGTTCTCCAATCACCTTTTGTTAAAGTGACATTTTCTTTTTGCGTCACAGGATTCAACATTTGGAAAGTCGTGTGCTTTTATATTTTTCAAAAATATTTTGTGCGCAGTGTTTTTTTTTATATTTGCTATTGAACACTGCTAGGTGGCCACAGGCATATCGTTTATCCGACCCGGATGGTGAGGCAAGTAACTTAATTCGTATTATGAAAAAAAGCATTCTAGTCCTTTCGCTGTGTCTCTTGAGCCTTTCAGCTTTGGCTGATGGTATTCGTATCAAAAAAAGGAATGGCGGAAGAAATGGGTTTAAAACAGTACTTGAAACCCACGTAAATTCGAACCATACACTTGACTGTGAAAATAAGGGCAATACCGCTTGTAGTTTCGAGATTCCTCCTGGCCTCATTGGCTTTTCCGGAATTCTATCATCTATCGAAGCAGCCATAGAAGCGGGAACTTACAGTGGGGTGGAAACTTTTGGAGACATAACTGTTACCTGGACCGGTACAGGGCCTTATGATGTTGAAATTGAATTCATTTATTAAACTGCCTTTATATCTACTATGCACTAAGCGGATAGGGTTACTCTTATCCGCTATGTTCATTTGTGGCACCCTTTTTAGTCAGCCACTTTTTAAGCTAGATACAAGCTTTGTACTGCAAAAGTATACCGCTGGGAAATTAGTAGTAAAGGCCTGGAATGAGCAGATAGGAATCCTCAATCAAATTTACGCCGAAAAAGTAAACTTAGTTATTTACAATTTAAATGGAAAAAAAATCAAAGAAATCCAACTTAGCTCAAAATACTTTGAAACGGGTGTGATTGACTTTGCCTTTAACTATCATTCCATTTTCGTTCTAACAGATAATTATATTAGCACCTATGACTTTAATAATAAGTTGAAAAGTAAGCGAAAGAATCAAGATAGTTATATGAAAATAGACATCTGGAATGATGTACTGCTACTTTACAAAAATTACAATTTTCATCCTTTTGATGAAACGGTTAAAACCGAATTGATAACACTTGGGCCAGAAAAATTAAATACAATTAGCCGGGCAAGACCTGCTTTTGATTTTTATCCATTTACCCACAGAGTTGGGAAGTTTGTAAGCACGCAAAAAGAAATATTATATTTTGCACACACCTTGAATTATAAGATATACAGGTATTCTGATAGTCTTAAGTTAATTGATTCTATAGAACTAAATAAACCAGACTGGGTTAATTGGTCGCCACTCAGGCAAAAAACAATTGAGGCAATATTCGACGCTAATAAAACTAATATTAAACCGCTAATCCCAGATTTATACAAACAGGACGAACTTATTAGCAGGATAGAAAAAATAATAGCTGATAATGACTTTCTTCTTTTAGTTTACAAAATGCCTGGCGATGAAAAACAGATGCGAAATGTTGATTTGTACAAAAAATTAACTGACAACTCCCTTATTATCGTTGCAAACCAAAAAATAGTGATAGAGCCCTCGCCTGCTTCTGAAATAAAATTCCTGAATCAACCCCGTTTAGCAGACAGTGACTATATGTACCTTTACAAGGGCAAGTTGATTCACATATCACAAGCCTTCATTCCACTGATTGAGGGGTTAACCGAAAACGAGTTATATGTACATACGAAAGATTATTTTTTACGTGAAGACCCTTGTTTTGGGGTGTACATATTCGATATTATTCTTCCAGAATGAAGTTAAGGCACAAACTGTCGTTGAAACGGTAGTTGATGAAATTCTGAAAGCACCAATCACAACAATTTCAACCGAGGCTAGTATAGCTACCATTGATATAAACAAAGGTATCCTACTTATTACCAGCCCTCTAACGTGCAAACCATGCATAATTGAAATGGCAACACATTTTGAAATTCCAGTGGTATTTCTCCTAAACAAAGAGCTAAATGGCGCTCGAGTATGGTACAACTACTTAAAATCAAACGATTTAAAAAATGATTGTTATTTTATTGTTTACCAAAAAGAAATTGTTCTAGAGTCGCCTATGCTCCTTTTTTGCCATGATGGTAAAATCTATAGCGAAACGTACGAGTCAATATTTAACATCAGGCATAAAAAGAAGAAAATAAAGCAGATTAAAAAAATCCTGACTAGTGACCCATAAATACTAAGCAAATTAGTTATCCAGCAAAAAGCGTTTTGTACTGTGATTATGATGGTTAAAAATTGCAGCATTCTAAATTTCAATGTTATAAATACATCAAATAGGCAGTATAAATTTTGTCTGCTTTTGAGTTTAATCCTGCCAGAGAGACTATTTCAGCCACACCAATAACTAAAACGAAGATGGCAACGCGGGCTTCATAATTGAAGCGGGTGAATTGTGGTCCTGTATTTATCTCAATAGTATATTCAATGCACATCACATGCTGAAAGTTCGAAGCTAGGCTTGGCAGCTTTCGTCTGTGAGTCCTACCTTAGCATAATTGAGCCGTGGTTGTTGTTGCAATTTTCGAACTATGATTTAAAATTACAAGGAGCTCTCTGGATGAATTAGGCCAGATTGAACCATGAGCTTCATTTTAGCAAAAACCAAACGAAGGCGTAACTACCGCTAGCATAAATCAACCATTTAACGCTTGAATTTGGGAAATCATTTTTTTTCTTGTTGTTTTTCCTTACTTTTTGACTTCAATCCACAAACCCCTCCTATGAACCGACAGCTCGACTCCTGGCACAGCCAAGCACTGAACAAACAAATGCCCATTGTTACTTACGGTCACTATGGCTTTTCACTGTTATTGGTACCCACAGCCGCAGCAGATTATTTGGAGTACGAGCGCTTTCAAATGCTCGATTGTTTGAAAGAACTGGTGGATGGTGGTAAAATGCGTGTATTTTCTATCGATAGCATCAACAACGAAAGTTGGCTTAACAACCAGATACCCGCTGAATACAAAGCCGAGCGGCATGAGCAGTGGAACAACTATATCTACAACGAAGTCATTCCCTACATCCACAAAGTAAGTTCACCCGAAACACCCATCATCCTGGCTGGCGCATCATTTGGTGCGCTGCACAGTATGAACCTATTCTTACGTAGGCCTGATTTGATTCAAGGCGTGATTGCTATGAGTGGCGTGTATAATTTGATGGAGTACACCAAGGGTTTTTACAACGATAAAGTCTATTTCAATAGCCCCGCCCACTACGTGCCCAATCTCGAAGACCACAATTTGTTAGAGATGATACGTGCTGGTAAAATAATTATAACCACCGGCAGTGGCGCGTACGAAGACCCCAACGCTTCCCATGATTTTGGCGGCATACTGAATGGCAAAAGTATTCCCCATGAGCTCAGCATCTGGGGGCAGGAATGGAAACACGACTGGCCAACCTGGCGGAAAATATTGCCTTATTTCTTGAATGAACGTTTCTGAGTAGCAAAATGCGTCAAATCTAGAAAAAGATAATACTGTCTTTTTCTAATTTAGATGTTTTTATCTATTTTTGCTGCATCAAACCAGTCCACCATGCTAAAACCAGCTGTTAGTCCCGAAAAGGCAGTATCCTTAATTCAGTCAGGCGACCACATTTACATTCAGGCTGCAGCAGCTGCGCCGGTACATCTCGTGCAAGCATTAACCAAACGTCACACGGAATTGCGCGATGTACAGGTCTACCACATGCATACCGAGGGACCAGCTGATTATGCCTTGCCTCAATACGCAGAGAGTTTTCAAGTCAACGCTTTTTTTATTGGAGGTAATATCCGGCAAGCTATTCAATCGGGCTATTCGCAATATATTCCGGTGTTTTTAAGCGAAATACCACTTATGTTCAGGCGCAACATCCTGCCCATTGATGTAGCGCTCATTCAGGTTTCACCACCCGACCACCACGGCTTTTGTTCGCTAGGCGTTTCTGTAGAAGCTTGTCATGCCGCCATCGAAAAGGCACGTTTGGTGATTGCTCAGGTAAATAAAAAAATGCCCCGCTCCCATGGTGATGGTCTCGTGCACGTCAGTAGATTTGATGCCTATTGTGAAGTGGATGAATTTTTACCTGCACATGATTTGGGCACACCCGACGAGATTGAGACCCGCATTGGACAGCATGTCGCCAGTCTGGTCGAAGATGGTGCTACCCTGCAAATGGGCATAGGGGGAATCCCAAACGCGGCCTTGTTATTTTTAGGCAACCATAAAAATCTCGGCATACACACTGAAATGTTTTCGGATGGTATTTTACCCCTGGTAGAAAAAGGCGTGATCAACGGTCTCAATAAAAAAATACATCCAGGGAGAATTGTATCCACTTTTGCGATGGGTACTCAAAAACTCTACGACTTCATCCACGACAATCCACAAGTGGCCATGTTGGATGTGCAATATGTAAACGATACAGCCGTCATTCGACGCAATCCAAAGGTTACCGCCATCAATTCGGCCATCGAAATTGATATCACCGGTCAGGTTTGTGCCGATTCTATTGGTTACAAAATGTATTCAGGGGTGGGCGGTCAGATGGACTTCATTCGCGGCGCCTCCCTTTCCGAAGGTGGCCGGCCAATCATTGCCTTGCCGTCACAAACACTTAAAGGCGTTAGCAAAATAGTACCAGCGCTCAAAGAAGGTGCGGGTGTGGTTACAACACGAGCACATGTGCATCATGTTGTCACAGAATTTGGGGTTGTTGACCTTTACGGCAAAAACCTCAAACATCGCGCACACGCCTTGATCAACATTGCCCATCCCGACCACCGCGAAATGCTAACTGAACAAGCCTGGAACCGTTTTGGACGCTGATAGTAGCTTATTGGGCAGAAAATAAAACGTAGGGGCAACCTTTTGCGGATGACTGCTGTTAGCTTTATTTAAAACCTAATACACCATGGCAAAAATAAATCTGGGCGCTCATGTCGTCCATACCTCTGGCGATATGCCGAAAACCGGTCAAAAAGCACCGGAATTTAACTTAACCGGCACCGATTTGAACGATGTTCAATTGTCTGCATTTGCAGGCCACAAGGTTGTTCTGAACGTATTTCCGAGTATCGACACCCAAGTTTGTGCGGCTTCGGTTCGCATGTTCAATAAATCAGCCATTGCTCTAGAAAACACCAAGGTGATCAATATTAGTCGCGACCTACCCTTTGCCTTTAAACGTTTTTGTGCAGCTGAAGGACTTGACAATGTCACTAACCTGGCCGAATACAAAAATCACAATTTTGGACAGGCCTATGGCTTAGACATGGTTGATGGCAAACTAGCGGGTTTGCTTAGCCGTGCTGTATTGGTACTGGATGAAAACGGTAAGGTTGTGTATACCGAGCAAGTACCCGACATCGGTGAAGAGCCCAATTACGAAGCTGCTTTGGCCGCTTTGAAAGGCTAATTAGTCTAAAAAAAAAGGGTTGATGCACTGCATCAACCCTTTTTTGTGTTCAAATTCAGCCTTATTTCTTTTGGGCTGCTTTTTTGGCTTCGGCTTTTGCTCGTGCAGCTTCTTTTTTGGCCAATGCTTTTTCCTTGGCTTTGGCTTTGGCGGCTTCCATATCGGCTTTGGCTTTGGCTTTAGCCTCTACTTCTTTTATGTCGATTTTTTTGAACTCGAAGCCCTTCTCCTCTGCCGTTGGTCCCCACATTTGGGTATGATCATGCTCAAAACCACGGTCGGCTCGCACCAATTTTTCCGCGTAAATATCGATAGCGGTGGTGACGTAATAGGCGTTCAACTTTCCGTAGCGACATTCCTTGCGAATACTAGCACCGCTATATTTAGTATTACCTTTTTTAGAGAAAATGATGGTACACGCTGACATTCCGGTGAGGTCTACCTCTGGATCGAGGCCATCAAATGGCATAGGTTTTTGCCATTCGCCAGCGAATTTCTGCATGTCGGGCAGCTCGGCCAGCTCGTAAATCACGGCTTCCCATTGTACCGCATTTACATCGGCAAAACGGTAAATCCGTTGACTAATGACTTGTTGTTTGTCGTCGGTGATCTCCTCATAAAACCACAGTGCATCGGTCACCAGGTTTTCAAAGATGGGCACTACATAAGCATGTGCTGCTTGTACGGTTGAATCTCTCCGGGCCTGGTTTTGGTTGTTGTACTGACCAGCAAACCAGGTAGTGAGTGTTTTGAGGTCTTTCGAGAATTTTGGCGGGTTGGCTTGGATGGGCTGAATAGCGCTCAAACCAAGTAACACCAGCAGTAAAAGATATTTTGTCATTTTGGTCGTGTAAATCATGGGATTTAAAATTACAACTGTATACTAAACTAAACAGCATTCTCCCTAATTTTCTTATTTCGGAAGCATTTTAAGCTGATTTTCAGCATAGTTGAGCCACTTTTACTTAACCTTAAGTTAAAGTAAGCGATATATTGATTCGTAATCCGCTGATTTTCTGGCAAATAAGTATCAACAAGGCAGTTGTGCAAAAGTCCAAAATGGTTGTGGACAACGGCGGTCGATTGTTTTCAAAATTTGTAAAGTCGCTGAACACGCTACAGCCCAAACCACTTCTCACTTAACTTGCTATCGGAGGTAAAGCCGGTAGGAGGAAAGTTTTTCGGGCATCTGTCGTGCAAAAGCTGCGAAAAACATTGAAAACAGCATTTAGACTATGGTTGAGCTAATTTTACAAGAGAACAAAGACCGCTTCGTCCTGTTCCCCATCAAACACCCTGATATTTGGGATTATTACAAAAAATCGGAAGCCAGCTTCTGGACGGCTGAAGAAATTGATCTTTCACAGGATCAAACCGATTGGGAAAATAAATTGAATGCGGATGAGAAGCATTTTATCAAACACGTTCTTGCGTTTTTCGCTGCCTCCGACGGTATTGTAAATGAAAATCTCGCCATCAACTTCCTCAATGAGGTGCAGTATCCTGAAGCCCGTTGTTTTTACGGTTTCCAGATAATGATGGAGAACATCCACTCGGAAACCTATTCGTTGCTCATTGATACCTACATCAAAGACCCAATTGAAAAGGACTACCTCTTCCACGCTGTTGAGCACTTGCCTTGCGTAGCTAAAAAAGCCGACTGGGCACTCCGTTGGATCAGCAATGGTTCATTTATGGAGCGTTTAATTGCCTTTGCCGCTGTCGAGGGTATTTTCTTCTCTGGCAGCTTCTGCTCCATCTTCTGGCTGAAGAAGCGTGGTTTGATGCCAGGTTTAACTTTCTCTAACGAGCTCATCAGCAGGGATGAAGGTTTGCACCGTGACTTTGCCTGTTTGTTGTATACCCAGCACATGCAGCATAAAATGGATCCAGCCCGTGTAACTGAGATTATTACCGATGCCGTTGAAATTGAAAAAGAATTTGTGAGCGATGCCATACCTGTCCGGTTGATTGGTATGAATGCCGACCTCATGTGCCAGTATATTGAGTTTGTGGCCGATCACCTCTTGGCAACCCTCGGCCTGCCCAAGCACTACCATGCCACCAATCCATTCGATTTTATGGAATTGATCTCTATGGAAGGCAAGACTAACTTCTTCGAGAAGCGCGTTGCCGAATACAAAAAAGCCGGTGTCGGCACCAGCAGAGAAAAGCAATCCTTCAGCACAGACGAGGATTTTTAACGCCAAACCCTAAAGCGCCCCAAAATGCAAGTAATCAAAAGAGACGGCCGGAGGGAACCGGTTAAGTTCGACAAAATCACTTCACGCATTGAAAAAATGTGTTACGGCCTGCATTCTGACTATGTAGAGCCAATAGAAGTCGCAAAAAAGGTCATTAATGGTCTCTTCGACGGTGTTACCACTGCCCAGCTCGACGATCTGGCAGCAGAAGTAGCTGCATCGATGACCGCACTGCACCCCGACTACGCCATATTGGCCGCTCGGATCGCTGTATCCAACCTCCACAAGGAGACGAAAAAATCGTTTTCGGAAACGATGCGCGATTT
>JBDNIH010000310.1:0-1768 GCA_041688385.1 Bacteroidia bacterium | reverse complement strand
TCGCCGCTTCGTTGCCATCATCTACCACCGACAGCACATACAACGCTTCATTTTCGTCGGTTTGCTGCACAAGCATCGCCAACTCCATCAGGCGTTCAACGCTATTGGGATTGGACAAGGGTACCAAAATACGGTCCTGCAGGCCCAACTGCGTGTTAGGTGCATCGTTGGCCTCGATGGCCAAAGCGCGACCAGATTGCTCCACCACAAAGGAGCTCACCAGACAGGTGATCAGAATAAGAACGACTGTCGCATTTAAGATTAGCTCATCTACAATACCGAGGCGGTAGCCCACCAAAACTACCGCAATGGTTGCCGCCGCTCGTGCGCTGCTCAAACCAAACATCACCTTACGTTGTAAGCGGCTGTAGCCAAAAAGATAACGCGCAATCACTGTCGCCAACCACTTACTGGCCAAAGCCAGCACGATAAGAATAACGGCCACCACAATAGCCTCGGGGCCTCTAAGTAAACTCCGCAAATCGACCAACATACCCACGCTGATTAGAAAAAATGGGATAAAGATGGCGTTTCCTACAAAATCAATACGGTTGGCCAAGGGTGACCGGTGCGGGACCAGTTTGTTGAGCGATAATCCCGCGAAAAATGCACCCAAAATAGCATCCACACCAGCTATTTCTGCGAGCACCCCCGCAATAAATACCATAGCGAGTATAAAAACATAATGCGACGTGCTTTCGCCAGATACATTCTTAAAAAACCAACGCCCAACCCGCGGATAAACGTAAAACAAAACCAGTCCGAACAACACCAACGAACCGGATAATTTCAACCAATAAAGTACGTCAAGCTGATTTTGAGAGATGCCCGTAATGACCGCCAGTATGAGTAGCACCAGGGTATCGGTAATAATTGTACCCCCAACGGTAACGGTAACCGCTTCATTACGCGCTATCCCCAAGCGACTGGCCAAAGGATAGGCAATCAAGGTATGGGTCGATAACATAATCGCTACCAGTACCGATGCCACCGCCGAGTAATCCAAGGCATAAAAGCAGACTGCATAACCCGCTATAAACGGAAAACCAAAAGTGAGCAGACCATAAACCAGACTTCGGTTTTTGCTTTTACGAAAATCGTTAATGTCCAATTCCATACCTGCCAAAAACATGATGTAGAGTAGTCCCGCCTTCGCAAATAAATCGATGCTTTGTTTTTCAATTAATCCAAACCCAAATGGACCAATAGCAATACCTGCCAGAATGAGGCCCACTATGCCGGGTATACGCAGCTTGCGCATCAGCACCGGCGCCAGAAGCATGATGACCAATACCAAAGCAAAGATTACCGTTGGTTCCTCTAACGGAAGCTTCCATTGGATGTTCAGCAGCATTATTCGGAGTTTGGCTTGAAAATACCGTTTAGTTCCTTCATTTTAAAATCCAATGTAGAATGAAATAAGCATGTGGCCTACAAGACCTCCAGCTCTTGCGTTTTTTCCCTTCCCCAACCAAATGGCACTACAACACAAATGCCACCCAGCTATTCAGGTAACAATACGCCCTCAAAACACTACCGAAGCGTATTAATCGGCGCCACGAATCACCCTGCGGACAAAATTTCCGAGCTGATTGATACGTTCCAAGTTTTGCCGGATGGGCAATGATAAGCCGCCATCGATTTGAAACGTACCCGCTACCGCAGGGTAATTAGGCTCTTGCGGATAAATCATGATAAAATGAGCCGCATCAAAATATCTCGAGAGTAGCACAGGCACCTTATCCTGATCATCGGAATAGGAGATAGC
>JBDNIH010000068.1:0-5197 GCA_041688385.1 Bacteroidia bacterium | reverse complement strand
TTTCAATTTTGTCAATTCCAAACCGCGTTAATTCAATTAATGCTTCATTCTGCGAATACGGAAGCACGTATATAAATTGGGTATAGCCTCCTTGTTCTATTTTGAAGTTCATCATTTCAAAAGCATGCGCTTGAAAAACGTCTTTTTCGCACCGAATATGTAATCCATAAAAGGATTGGTGCAAGTAGATGTCTTTTTCCGCAAGTAACTTCAGTTGTGGCGGCCTGCTATCAAATATGTGGTAGGCCAGAAATTGCCCGCCTTCACCATGTAAGGTGTAGACATCGTTTTCAAAAGTCATCCTGTCGACGCTTGCACTGTGCACGGAAATTTTTGCTTCTTGTAAAGCAGCAGCAGTGAAGTTGTATAAATCTATACTTCTGATGTGGCGATAGGGTTGCGCCTCTATGTTTTGTTGGATGGATGAGTTAACCTGAATCTGCGTATAACTGTATGAAATTATTGAGGCTAGGTCGCTCACTATGGCATCATTTGGGTTTGCCCAAAAGCAATAGGTTTTATCATTGGTGTTTTTACCATCCATTTCCAGGATGCCTACCTTTTTACCTTGAAGTGCCCCATTTTTGAGCAAGGCCAGTACTATTAGACTATTACTGGCTCCCAAGCCGATGAAAACGAAATCATAGATTACGGTAGTATTCATTGTAATAGTGTCAGAAGATTTTTCTGTCATGGGAGGCTGTGCAACGGGCTAAAGTACAGTGCAATAGCTTAAGAACTGATGATTGGCTCAGAATGTTTTTTTTTGCAATACGTTTTGAGGTTATAAGGCTGTATTACTGCCTATTATATAAACTTTTAAATTAAATCTGTTATTAGATCTGTTTTATGGATTGAAATGATTGGGGGTTTTTACCACAATACGTTACTTTTTGTAGTTCATCGGGTGAAAAGCTTGCTCTTTTCCTCGTCCCAAAATTCCAGATATTGGTATAATCGTGTTTGCCGGTTTTGGCCTTTTCCCCTCAGAGTCGATTTGGCAGAAGGTATGGCCGGGTAGAACTTTTGTTTGTTAAATGACGTTACGGAAACTGTATTTTAATAAAGGGTTCACTTGGGAGTGCGTTCTTTGTTTTTTATTTTAGATCTATTCATGTTGTTTCGAATTATGTTCCTGTCGCTTTGGCTCGTTGCCGGATTGCAGCACACAGCATCAGGCCAGAACCAAACCGTAAGCGGTTATGTTCGCGACGGCAAAACCGGTGAAACCCTAATTGGGGCCACTGTGGCGGTGAAAGAGCGGCCAAGCACGGGTACGGTATCCAATGCATACGGATACTACGCCATAAGCCTCCCGGCTGGAAATTATACCCTCGTCTTTGCTTATTTGGGCTATATCACCCAGGAAATGCCTATCCAACTCACCACCTCTAAAAAGCTGAATCTGAATATGGAAACAGCGGGTCAGCTACTAAAAGAGATAGTGGTAACTGGCAAGTCGGAAACGGACCGGCTGCGACAGACTCAGATGGGCGTAGAGAAAATTAGTATACAGACCATCAATAAGCTACCCGTTTTGCTGGGTGAGCGCGACTTCTTGAAGTCGATGCAGTTGCTGCCAGGCGTAAAAAGTGCCGGAGAAGGGCAGAGTGGTTTTTCAGTCCGCGGCGGCACACTCGACCAAAACCTAATTCTACTTGATGATGCACCTGTTTATAATGCCTCGCACTTACTTGGCTTTTTCTCGACCTTTAATAGTGATGCCCTCAAAGAGGTGACCCTGCATAAAGGAACCGCACCGGCGCCCTTTGGTGGCCGGCTGGCCTCGGTGGTGGATGTGAAGATGAAAGAGGGCAACAATCAAAAATTTAATGTTTCGGGCGGACTCGGTTTGATCGCCTCCCGCTTGAATGTAGAAGGCCCCATACAGCAAGGGCGCTCCTCCTTTCTGCTCTCCGGACGCCGCACCTATGCCGATGTATTTTTGAGGTTGTCTGATCAGTTTGCAGGAAATTCACTGTATTTCTACGACTTCAACGCCAAGCTGAACTACCAACTCAGCGAAAAAGATCATTTATTCCTGTCGGGCTATTTTGGCCGCGATAAATTTGGACTCGAAGATCGATTTGGTATCGATTGGGGAAATGCCACAGGCACTTTGCGTTATACGCGCTTGCTCAGCGATAAACTGTTTTTGAATAGCAGTCTGATTTATAGTAATTACGATTACGAAATAAGTATCACTGCCAACGAAAACAACATTAGCATTTTATCGGGCATTGAAGACTGGAATTTCAAACAAGAGGTGCAGTATTTTGCTGGAAGTGGACGGCAATGGCGCGCAGGCTACAATCTTATCTACCACACAGTAACCCCTGGCACCATTCGCAGCAATACGGCCAATATTGAGGCGCCGCTTCGAAATGGGTTAGAGTCGACGGCTTGGTACAGCTACGATTGGCAAATGCGTGACCGCTTAAAGCTCACCGCCGGTCTCCGTCTGAGTCATTTCGGTGCCTTTGCCCGCAACGGGAGCTACTTCGACCTGGATGCACAAAATAATGTGCGCGACACCCTCGACCAGCGTACTGGATTTATTGCACAATATTTTTACCCCGAACCCCGGCTTGCGCTTCAGTATACCCTTGATTCGGTAAGTAGCCTCAAGGTTGCCTACACACGCAATACCCAGAACCTACATTTGGTCACAAATTCAGTGACAACAAGTCCTACCGATCGCTGGTTGATGAGCACCAATAATATCCGACCTGAAGTTGGCGACCAGTTCTCACTAGGCTATTTCCGCAACAGCACCGATAACAGTTGGGAGTTCAGTGCCGAGACTTATTTTAAATGGATGCAGAACCAAGTCGACTACAAAGACGCTGCCAACGATCAGTCGCCTGTGATTGAGACGCAATTGTTGTTCGGAGATGGTCGCGCCTACGGTTTAGAACTTCTGGCTCGTAAAAACAAGGGTCGTTTCACCGGCTGGATTGGTTATACCCTTTCGCGTACTGAGCGCCGCATTCAGGGCGTAAACAACGGCAGTTGGTACCCATCACGCCAGGATCGAACCCACGATATTTCGGTGGTTGCCATGTTTGCGGTCACCAGTCGTTTCGACATCTCCGCCGCTTGGGTATATCAAACGGGCAATGCTGTCACCTTTCCCAGTGGTAAATACAGTATTTCCGATAAGACTATCTGGCTGTATACCGAACGAAATGGTTACCGTATGCCGGCGTACCATCGCCTCGATCTCGGGGCCACCTTACAGCTGAAGGAGCGGAAGTGGTACAGCAGCGAGCTGGCCTTTAGTGTTTATAATGCTTATGGCCGGCAGAACCCTTTCCTGATAGAGTTTAGGGAAAACCCGGTCAATCCCAACCAGACACAGGCAGTACAAACGGCGCTGTTCCGTTGGGTTCCTGCCATTAGCTGGAATTTTAATATGAAATAATCATGCGCTATATCCATCTCCTAATTCTCGCCTCACTCGCTACTGCCTGCGAAAAGGTTATTGACATCGATCTGAATAACTCCGATCCGAGGGTAGTAATCGAAGGTCGTCTCAGTGATCAACCCGGCGAATGTGAGGTCTTGATCACGCGCACCCTGAATTTCGACGATACGGTAGGTTACCCACTACTTGGTGGGGCACAGGTGCTCCTGCGCGATTTGAGCACAGGGAGTATAGCTGCTTTGACGGAAGTAAGTCTTGGCCGTTACACCAATCCATCACTCGCCGGAATCAGCGGACGCGGCTATGAGCTGGTGGTGAGCCTCAACGGGCAACAGTATACCGCAAGGGGCGCTATGCCACCACGTGTGGAGCTAGACTCTCTACTTATTGATAGCACCAATTTTACGGGCCCACGTGGCCCTGCTAATCCCGATGGCACCAGACGCGTTTTATTGCTGGCTTTTCCGTTTTTTACAGAGCCTATCGGTCAAACCAACCAATACTATTTTGAGGTCAGTCAGAACGATACGCTGGCCGACAGTTTTTTCCTTTATAACGATTTGGGCGCCGATGGTCAACCCATGTTGAGGCCTGTTTTTGTGAGTACGTGGGAACGAGCGCAGGTAATAATAAACTTGCAGTGCATAGATGCGGCTACCTATGAATACTTGAATGGACTTAACCTTAATTTAGGACAAAATAGCGCCACGCCTGCCAATCCAAAAGGGAATTTCGACAATGGAGCGCTCGGGCATTTCCGGGTGCATACCACCAGCAAGAAGACATTTGTGGTGAACTAATTTCCTGCCGTTGAACGTCAAAAGGCGATAGAAGTCCTGCGTATTAGACTATTCTGCAAGTCGAAATGCGGATTCTTTTAAATGAAGTCCACTTTTTAGTCCTGAACTTGGGGAAGTTCATTTTTTTATTGCATCGAAATATAAGTGGGCCAATCAGCTATTTCCGACTTAAATACTAGGGCTTTGCTCCAGCTTCTAACTCGACAATTACCTCATTTTTTCGGTTAAAAACTTCATACGGAGCGTTATACCCTAAAAAGTAGAATTTATTTGTGTGCGCTATTCCTTGAGCAGCTAAGGCTGCAATTAATTGTTTTTTGTGGGTGTCAATTTTTTCATCGTCAGCCCAGCCACCAAATGAAATGGCGGCAACAGTTTTTGCGGGTTCTTCTTTAAATATTATCTGCGATTGGTTAGGCTGAGGGAGCGTTTCCTTTTTTAGTTTTTTTGGCACCATAAACATAACGGTCATGGAATCTCCCAAAGCCATCGTCACAGGTGAGGTCATGGCTATTTTTTCATTCCTTTCATTTCCGCCAAAAATATAGCCGGCTAAAATGGAGAAACCCTTGCCCGATGCATCCTTATACGCTGTCGCAGATAGTTTGACAGAAGTGAATAAACTTGCCTCGTAGCTTCTAATTTCGAAAGCATCGTATTTTTTGTCGACGCTATAAGGGTAGGTTTCGATGTTATTTTGTCCCCGCATGGCAAATATTTGAATTATTATAAATGATAAGAGGATGAGCGCCGATATAATTAATAGTATTTTCATTGTGCTTAATTTAAGTATAAATCTGCTTTTGTTCTAAATGCATTTCGCCTAGCCCCGCTGTTTGTTCTACTAAGTTAGTGAAAGGTGGCTGGTTGAAAGCATTTTCGAGTACCGGCCTTTTAGAAGGAACGAAGTTGTTCGTTTTAATCGTCGTTTTTAGGCTTATCCGTATCTTTATGCTTCTAATTTACAAAG
>JBDNIH010000309.1:0-4444 GCA_041688385.1 Bacteroidia bacterium | reverse complement strand
GGGTTTGTTTTGTCAAAGTCCAACACGAAAGCCTCTACAAATGCCTTCGCTGCCTGCTGCATGAGTTGATTGTTGGACAAGGCCATGTGTTGTAAAGTGTACTTTTCCCACGAATTGATCTCGGTAGCTGTAAAAACAGGAATCATAATTTTATACGCTTAATAATTCTAAGCTTGTGACTGTATTGTTTTATTTCTCGATTAAATATGCCTTGCTGGTCAAACGCATCAATACGTACCCAGCCCGAAGCATGAATAATTTCCGTCGGACTCAGTAACATACCTACATGTATAATTTTTCCTTCGGCATTGTCAAAAAATGCAAGATCACCACACTTGGCTTCAGCTGGTAAATGTATGGTTTCACCCAATTCGGCCTGTTGCCATGCATCTCGAGGTAACAGTAAACCATGCACCCTAAAAACCTGTTGGGTTAGCCCCGAACAATCAATACCATAAATACTTTTTCCACCCCATAAGTACGGTGTGTTTAAATACAGCCTACTCGTTTGAGCCAAGCTCGCAGGACTCCAGGCTAACCCTGCACTTAGTGCAGGGGCTTTGACACTCAGCTTACTTCCGTGGGGAAGGTGTAATTCATGTCCTTCGTAACTGTATTCGAACGCTCGCTGAATAACGTATTGATCAAAATGCGCGTCACTAGTTTGGTATTGCTTATTATCAATCCACCCTTCGTAGCCATCTTCGCCACGGATTAAACTCCATTTACTTTGTTTATCGAGCACTTCTATCGACTCACCAAACAACAATTGGGTGACTTGTTCACTTCGGTCGTCGGGTTCCCGACGTACAGGAACAACAGCAAGAGGGCAATAATGAATCATGTCTACGAAATTGAGAAAAATAAAAAAGGCCTGTGCATGCACAGGCCTTTTTATTATCCACTTAATAGTGATTAGCGAATCGCTACTTTGAAATAGTCTTGGTTTTGGTGTTTGATGAATTCTGCATCACTCTTAGCCATGTCACGCATAGCAGCGTCCAAGGCTACTGAGCGTGTCAAGCCTGTAGTCATCATGTCGCGATTATCGGTGCGAGCGCCTATGATAGCTTTGAGGTAATGACCAGCAGCATCGAGGTTTTGTATAGCATCCAATTCTGCAGTAGCGGCAGGATAGTTTTTATTGAGGATGAGCGCGAGCGCTTTGTTGTAGCCAGCACCTAATTTGCTAATAGCAAGGGAATAGTCACCAGCACGTACTGCCGCAACACCTTGGTTATAATCAACATTCACTCCTGCATTGCCCGCTTTGGTGAAATTTTCCTTGGCTTTTTTGTAGTCCCCTTCTTTACCAGCAAGTACACCTTGGTTATTCAACACTTCAGCAGCATTAGCATTAGCAGCAGCAGCGCTGTTCAAATTTGTACGAGCAGCAGCCAAATCATTTTTGTCGAGCGCCATGGCAGCCAAATTGTTAAAGCTACGGTAATCGCTTGGATACGCTTTACTTGTGTTGGTAAGGATAGTTGTACGATCAGCGTCGTTTTTAGCTAAACGCGCAGCCTTCATCATTTCATTGGCGGTGAGTTTGCTGTCATTGATTAATGCAAGGCGGACCAAGGTCGTGTCGGCCTTAACGGGCTCAACAGCATTGATTACCATCTCTGCACGACGCAATTGGGGCAAATATTTCTCAGCTAATACTTTGTATGCAGCAGTTAATTGACGAAGATCTTCTTGTTTCTCTTCGCTCGATTTACCACTATTGATTACTGCAACTACTTCAGCTTTGTTCGGGATGTTTTCGTTTTGAATTAAAGCAAGCAAGCCGTTCCAGTCTTCAGTAGAGGTTGACTCTTTGTAGAAATTATCATCATACAATTTGGTCATGCCTTTTTTGCTAATCAACGTTTTGAAAACGAAGTCATTCGCACCTTTAGCGCGCTGATCAGCAAGTTTGTCGTTGCGTTGCAATTCACCATCAGGTGATGCATAACCATTGATTACAATCTCGCGGATCTGATAGCCTTTTTGCATGAAATCAGCCATGGCCTGGATTTCAGCTTTTTTCTTCTCAGAATTACGAACATCTGATTCGTTGATCAAAAAGAAGATAGTAGCGCGCTGACTTGTTGGTACTTCCTTGAAGTTGTCGGCAGCCATCGCTGATTTGTAGTCGGTTTTTAAACGCTGGGCAGTAACAATGGTACCATCGGCAAGTTTGACAACCGGAAAATCTACCGATTTTTTACCAATAGCAACATTTACCTTCGCATTCAACTCTGCCTTTTCCATACCTTTTTTGTAGGCAATGGCATTAGGATGGCTGTAAGTGCCACCAGTAGCGTTTGGTACGATACGACCTGTTCCTTCAGCACTTTCGCCTTTAAACTTCACAGGAGCAAGGTCTAAATTGGTGCCAGCGTAGTTTAACACCGGAGTGACAGTAAGTACAGCCTTTTTAGCAAAGTACTTTTCACCAAAAGTTACTTTGTTTACCAAGCCAATACTATCGCCGCGAAGCTCTAATACAGTAGGCTCAGTGCTGTAGCTTACACCGCCTGGGTTTTTCAGCATTTTGCTGCTGCAACCTGCGGTTAATCCGCCGATTATCAGTAATGCCGCAATTGATTTTTGAAGATTCATATCGTACGAGGTTTTAATTATTGCAAATTAAGCTAGACAAGTTATTAATTTCGTTGCAAATATACCATTTTCACTGAGAAATGGGAAATATTGGAATTGGTTACATTTGTTTAAAGTGCCTTTCTAATTTACCTTCTCTAAGCCGCATCAAATATGTCTGAAAGTATCGAAAAAGTAATTCAAGTAAAGGGTGTCGACATCTACCAAGCCAAAACGCTGGTATTACACGACTTGAATTTTGAAATTGGCCGCGGTGAATTTGTTTATCTCATCGGTAAAACCGGTGCAGGTAAAAGTTCATTACTCAAGACACTATATGGTGATCTGGGTCTAAAAAAAGGGAATATAGAGATCGGCGGGACGGAGCTGTTCGGCTTAAAACGCGGGCAAGTCCCTGCTTTACGTCGTAAACTGGGTATAGTATTTCAGGATTTTCAATTGCTAACCGACCGTAGCGTTAAGGATAATTTACTTTTTGTGCTTAAAGCAACCGGCTGGAAGGATAAAAAAGCCATGCAATCTCGGATTGACGAAGTTTTGCAATTGGTTGGTTTACCGAGCAAAGATTTTAAAATGCCCCACGAGTTAAGTGGAGGAGAGCAGCAACGTATTGTTATTGCCCGGGCTTTATTGAACGATCCCGAGATTATCCTTGCCGATGAGCCCACTGGTAATCTCGACCCAGACACCTCCATGGATATCATGAAACTGCTGATAGATATCAGTAAGAAGGCCTCGACAGCGGTTTTAATGGCTACCCATGACTATATGATTATAGAAAGGTTTCCGGCGCGTTTGCTGAAATGTGAAGATGGACAGGTAAAAGATTTGGGTGGAATACTCTTCTAATATATTTCTTTCGATACTAATACCTGTTTTCAGGACGGATATTTCTGACTTACTTCATGATTTGCTACAAGAATTGAATCAAAGTAGTTGTCGCTTTGAAATTCTTGTACTTGATGACAGTGCAGATGAGCAGTACTTTGGCTGGCATGCTGCCTTTAAAAGAAATGAGCAGCTTCGTATACTTAGTTTTACGGTTAATAAGGGCCGAAGTGCTTGTCGAAATACGCTCATGTCCGAAGCCGCAGGGAGTCATTGGTTGTTTTTAGATGGAGATATGGGTTTGGCCAAGGGTTTTATTCGCAATTACCTGCAAGCGATAACCGCGCAGCCTGAAGTGGTGCTTGTAGGAGGGGTGAAGTACAATGCGCACCAAACAGGACTGAGGACGAAAATTGGCATACAACGGGAACAAAGTTCAGCTGTTGAGCGGCAAAAACGACCGTACAGTTCATTTACCGCAGCTAATTTGGTGCTGCCAATGTTGAAATTGGGCAAGATCCGATTCGACGAAAGAATTTCTTCTTACGGGCATGAAGACACCGTTTTTGGCTTAGCACTCTTGGAGGCAAATATTCCAATTCTGCACATCGACAACCCAGCAACACACCTTGGTCTGGATGATGACGAAACCTACCTTCAAAAAATAGAGACAGGCTTAGAAACGTTGGCGGGTCTTTGGCTGAATAATGATTTGATCGAAAAATACAGTAAAGAGGTTAAACTGCTTCATTACTGGCACAAAACGCGCAAAACTGGTTTACTTGAATTTGTTTCAAATACCACAGCACTGCGCATACTCCGTTCCGTGGCGAAAAAAGGTCTATTTTGGTTGGATTTATATAAGCTCGCCTATTTGAACAAAGAAATCCAAAGACAAAAGATCAACTTATAGTTTGGCGTAAAGGAGCAATAGTTTGTTTTCTTCTAACTCCCAAATCCACTCCAATGAGGCTTTCTGACAATTTTCTGCTAGTTGTTTATATCTGGC
>JBDNIH010000308.1:0-2619 GCA_041688385.1 Bacteroidia bacterium | reverse complement strand
GCGTCCACTAGATAGCAAGTAGGCTGAATTTGTCGTGTTTTTTGAAGGAGCTGCCTTTGGTTGAGCAGGGGCGCATCCCCTTCCAATCAACTATCAGGCAGCGCGGTAAAGGCGGTTGTCGTGCGTTTGCCCAACTAAGCTTGTCGGTGATTTGTGTCGAGATAATCGGACATAGAATCCCATTTTGCCTGTGAAATAGGCTAAGAAGCATGTAAACTAGCTACCAGCACCATTGCGGACAAGCGTAAAAATACGCTGGCCTAAAAAAAATAGCCATCTGTCAGCTGACAGATGGCTATTTCGGTAAAATGCTAAACCTTACAAATCAAACTTGATGCCCTGTGCGAGGGGTAATTTGTCGGTATAATTAATGGTATTGGTTTGTCGGCGCATATACGCTTTCCAGCTATCCGATCCCGACTCGCGGCCGCCACCGGTTTCTTTTTCGCCACCGAAAGCGCCGCCAATTTCAGCACCACTCGTGCCGATATTTACGTTCGCAATGCCACAATCCGAGCCACTGGCTGCCAGAAACATTTCAGATTCACGCATATTGAGGGTAAATATGCTTGAGGACAACCCCTGAGGCACGCCATTTTGAATGGCTATTGCTTCGTCGAGGGTTTTATAGGACATAATATAGAGTATGGGCGCAAACGTTTCGTGCTGCACCATTTTCATCTTCGGCGTAGCCTCTAAGATGCACGGCTTTACATAACAGCCCGACATATAAGCGCTACCACTAAATACGCCGCCTTCTACCAAAACCTTGGCACCTTCGGCTTTCGCTACTTTGATGGCATTTTCGTAGGCCTGTACCGCCAGTTTGTCGATGAGCGGGCCTACATGTACGCTTTGTTCCAGCGGATTGCCAATAACCAACTGACCATAGGCTTTGGTCAACCGGCTTTTCATTTCGGCATATTTGCTTTCGTGAATGATGAGGCGGCGGGTAGAGGTGCAACGCTGACCGGCAGTACCCACAGCGCCGAATACGGCACCTACGATAGCTAAATCCAAATCAGCATTTTCAGTAATGATGATGGCATTGTTTCCGCCCAGCTCCAGCAAAGAACGACCTAGGCGTTGTGCGACTGCCGTACCCACAGCTTTACCCATTCGCGTTGACCCTGTTGCCGAAATCAGCGGTATACGTGTATCGTTCGCAAGTAGTTCGCCCATTTTTGCATCGCCAATAACGATAGAAGAAACCCCTTCGGGCACGCCATTCTTTTTGAAGACTTCAGCAGCAATGTGCTGACAGGCTACTGCAGTTAAAGGTGCTTTTTCAGAAGGCTTCCAAATACAAACATCACCGCAAACCCATGCCAAGGCCGTATTCCAACTCCACACAGCTACAGGGAAATTGAAGGCAGAAATAATACCTACAAGGCCAAGTGGGTGCCATTGTTCGTACATGCGGTGACCGGGGCGTTCGCTGTGCATGCTCAGGCCATACAACTGACGGGATAGACCGACGGCAAAATCACAGATGTCAATCATCTCCTGTACTTCGCCTAAACCTTCTTGCAAACTTTTGCCCATTTCGTAAGAAACAAGTTTGCCCAAAGGCGCTTTGGCTGCGCGCAAAGCTTCTCCCAACTGACGTACAATTTCACCCCGACGTGGAGCCGGCCAATTACGCCATTCCAAATAAGCGGCTTGCGCCTGCTTTACCACCTTATCGTAATCTTCTTTTGAGGCTTGAATAACGCTTCCAATCAACTCCCCGTCAACCGGTGAGTGGGATTCCAGTCGGGAACCAACCGGTTTCCAACTAACACTTCCAGTACTTACGCCATTGCTTATCGACGCGATATGGAGATCACGGAGCACATGCTCCATTTCATTTTTAAGTTCTTTTAGTTTCATGCCCATCAAAATTTCAATTCGCGCACAAGATCGTAAGGATTTAACTTAAACAAGTCGATTGAGAAGCTTATTTGATCCAGCAGCCCCAGTGTTTGATCGCTAAGCGGATTATAGGTCAGCGATTTACTCATCACCAAGGGGAAATTCACGCTGAAGGCTCCATTAAACAACTGAAAAGCAATGCCACCAGCATAGGTGACACCTTCGGTCTGGAAAGTTGGAAAAGGCAGGCCATTATTGCCCGCTAAAGGCAGAGTTAAAGATTGACCATTCAAATTGCTCAAACTAACATCCGCAAAAAGCACGAAGGGTACTTTGGGTATTTTGAGGTCGGTATTCCAGGCAAATAACCAATCTATTGGGGCAACATTGGCTATGGATGTCGACCAATGTCCATTCGCTACCCGCATCGCGGCATCTCGTTGCATAATTTGACGCCCCCAAATGCCATTGCCCGGCAGCACAGCACGATCTAAAAACAAGGCATCTCCGAGATAATCCTGGCTACCATCCACACTAGCCGTGCTATTCAAGAGCGGAAAGCTGGTATTGCTATTCACAAGGCTATAACCAACAAAAACACGGTGCTGCCAGTATAATTTCTGTTTGGGTAAAAAATTCCAACGGTAGCGTGCATCCAACGCCAAACGCGCCGACACCTCATTGTAGCGGCTATGCCCCGCTGCGGGTAGTGCTGCCAAAACATCGGCCTTCACCGACCATGGGTTACGTATCCGGTTATCTTGG
>JBDNIH010000067.1:0-19486 GCA_041688385.1 Bacteroidia bacterium | reverse complement strand
GGGTTTTATGTGGCCCCCGACGCCCCCGGCATAACTATGCTCGCCTTAGTAGAGGCCATAGATGGGAACGACCTTTTTACGGCTTGTGCCCTTGGTATAAAATATTGTTCCGACAGCAATCCTTGTCCACTTCATGATCAATACAAGCCTATTCGTTCACAAATCGAGGACATGTTAAAAAATACAACCATTCAACAACTCGCCCAAAGGACCTTAGTCAACCACGAGCAAAGGGAAAGTAAGCTCTATTTCTGACCTAAGTGGCAGAAACAGTAAAGCCGTTAAAAAGGGTATCCGATGGCAAAATTCAAAATAAGGTGCTCTTTACGCCAACTACTTCCTGCGGGTACACTGTAGTCGAACCAACGTTGGTTTTGTGGTAACCACGGTTTGCGTAAAGGTGTTGCCAAGTCAAATCGCAGCACCACAAAATCAATATCGATACGCAAACCAACGCCTGCGCCGAGCGCCAGTTCCTGCAAAGCACTGCTGCTAAAGCGTGCTCCCGGCAAATCTGGATTGTCGTTGGCCAACCAAATATTCCCAGCATCAATAAATGTTGCTCCTTTTAGAAAGCCCGCTATAGGAAAACGGTATTCCATATTCATTTCCAAACGAATGTCACCAGCTTGATCAAAAAAGGACTGTAAATCCACCGTAGTCGGCCGGTACGTGCCCGGCCCGATTGAACGAATGCGAAAAGCGCGGACACTGTTTGGTCCCCCTGCAAAATATTGCTTGATGTATGGTAACGACGCTGTAGCACCCAACGGAATACCATAGCCTGCAAAAAGCCGGCTAACCAAACGGTGATCACGCTTAAGCTGCCAATAATGCCTCAAATCCAAATCAATACGGGCATATTGGGCATAAGTCTGGCCGAAAATTGTTCCCGATCTCCCCAATAAACTTTGAATGAGATTCATCAAATTACCCGATAAATCCAATCCTAATTGGCCGTATAGTCGGTGTTCTTTATTCGTTTCCGCCAATTCAGTATATAAAAAACTATAGGTTGTGCCTGCAATAAAACGTTGCTCAAAGCTTCTTCTTAGGAAGTTATTGCCGTTTAATATCGAGTCGAATGCAGGGCTGGTTTGAGCTAAACCCGTAAAACTTACTGCCAAGGGCTGGTATTCTTGAGATACAAAACGGTTCTTCTGCCATTGAAAGCCGTAACCAAGTTGTGCAGCATTGAGTCGGTATAAATCTACCCGGTTGAGACTGCTGGCACCCAACACAAAACGCGTTTTAGGCACACCATAACCCATCTTTTGGTTAATCTCAAAAGGAACTATAAGTCGAGGCACAACTATTTCGGTTTGTAGGCTGACTTCATAGGCAAACAAGCCCGTTTGTCGCCCTCCAGCCAGCTGCGTTTCAAAACCAAACTTTCCAGTGAGTTGAAGTAACTCGCCGCCTTTAAATAAATTACGATTTTTATAATTTGCCAGTAAAGCAGGCCCCACAAAATTGTTCGATTTAGAAAGCGCCTGAGCTTCAAACCGCAAGGCCCTTTTGTTGTGCGGCGACAAATAAACCGCTACATCTAGAAGTGCCTCCCCCTGCTTGTTAAAACGAATACTATCACCCGTGCTGTAGTTAATTTGAACATACTTAAAATTACCTACCGAGCTCAGCCGGTTGGTGGTAACCCTTTGGTTCGTTAAACTGTACGCATCTTTTGGTGCAAATTGCAGGTAATTACTCAAATACCTCGGCTTGAAAGTTTCCTCCTCCTCTACATAGGCTATTTTATCGAAGTAAACCGTATCTCCAGCATCACTACCATCGGTTCTGATTTGGTGATTGGGAAAGATGGTAATATCCGACAAACGGTAGGGATACTTGGCTTCTGGGGGGGTAGCCTTTTTTATTGAAAGATAAAGTTTGAACGTCCGATCACCTTGGCTGGTATCTACCCGAAAAATGAGGTAATCGGGGTTAAACTGATAAAAACCTTCATTTTTGACCGTGATATCAAGCCTTTCTCTTTCTGCTTTTAGTCTTTCTAAGTCGTAGCGTTCACCTATGCGCCAATCTGTACTGAGCAAGCCATCGCGTAAAATTTTATTGAGCAGCGTACTATCTCCGAGATACGTGTATTCTTGAAGACGGTATGGACTTTCCAACTTCGCCGTATAGGTGATGTAGTATTTTTTGCGTTTGACCGTAGTCGTTTCTGTTATCTCGTGATCGAAAAACCCTCTGTTTTCAAGTCGGTTCGTGAGTAACATTTTGGTGCGTTCAATAGATATTTCAGCGGCATATACCGGCTTCTCACCAAATTTTTTGTTCAAATACCGGCCCACTTTACGTGTTTTTGGCCGTTGAGCCCTGTAGTACAACCACAGCGGAGTGCGTAACCCCAAAAAGCTGGCATTGGGATCAGGTTGGAATACATCTTCCATTTCCTGTTGCAACGCTTTAGGTTCATTCACTCCTGAATCCATTTTAATCCTCAGCGTCGACCCGCCGTACAAAACTTCAGCTTCGGGCACAAAACGCTGTACGCGACAACTTGCCAGGGCAATTATTACCCATCCACCGAGCAATATCCGTTTCATCATGGCTGTTCCTCCGGCTTTATTTCCGCTTGAGGAACAACGGGTTTTTTCTTGCGCAACAATTCATCAAAACCATTAAACTCCCGGCTTAACACCAACGATAAGCCGGTTACCACCAAGGGCCCTTCGGCTAAACCCTCCTGCTGGTTGCGGCGAAATCCGCGCAGTCGGTAAGCACCATCCGTACTAAGTCGATATTCAACACTCACGTCGCCTATGATATCGTTGCTGGCCTGAGGACTGCCCTGTACATCTACTTGGCGGCCTACCTCCACGGCCAAACGATTATCTAAGAAGCTTTTTCGCACGTTGACATTTAGCTGCGTACGATCCTGAGCTTGTCCAGAGGTATAATCCGTATAACTATTTAAGTCCATATTCAGATCTACACCTTTGACGTATTGGGAGGAAAGGCTGTTCAACTGACTGCTTAATAACTGACTAACACTGGAACGCGCCATAGCACTGGCCCCATTTCCTCCTCCGTTACTGGCACCATCGGGTACAAATCGGTTCAGGACCATGAGTGAAAAAACCTGTTTGTTCAAATCGCTTTCCTGTTGGTTCAACTGTTGCAGGCGGGCATATACGTTACCATCCAGCGCACTTCGTTGTAGTTCAGGCATGTCAAGCCTAAAAGAAATACTTGGCTTCAAAAGATTTCCTTCGATGTTCATATACACCTCAAAAGGCAAATCCTGGCGGTAACGCGTTCTGGTGCTTTCATCGGCACCGCTCAACTGTGCCGACATCAAATCGCTGGCACTTGTTTTAATTCTATATAAAGCCTGCAAGTCCAGGGTTGCATCGGTGATATCGCCGTTCCAAGTGATACGGCCTCCCGGCACCAATTCAAATTTGCGTTTTACGAGCTCATACAAACTGAGGTCGTATTGACCTCGGCGAATTTCATAGACACCCGTCATGCTACTTCTGCCGTTGGTATAGATATCGTACTTCAGATTGGCTTCGCCCGAAACGCTAAGTTGATCGCCTGATCGTTCATCCATAATCAGTATCAGTTCGCTCTCTTTGTCGACCTCCAACAAGCTTTTTAATCGCATGCCCAAAAAAGGCGTAGTTTGTTGTTCCTGAAAATCGATGAGGGTATCCGTTTTCGGGTCGATGCGGCTGAAAATAACAACTCCTTCTCTTTCGACCACATCCAACTGAGATTCCGGAATGATGATATACAATTTACTGCCCTTATTTAATCGGGCACGTGCATCTATGATTGGCTTGGAAGGAGAACCACTTATGCTCAGGTCCAAATTCATCCGCAAAACGCCAAAATAGAGGTCGTTATCCGCTCGAGTAGAGTTCAAAACCCTAAAATCCTGGGTTTTCAACTTTAAATCAAGTGCCGCTTCGGGGCGTCCTCCTGTTAAAATTCGTCCGTCGATACGCATGATTTGTTTGTTCTCGTCGGTGAGCTCGAATTGATTGATGACTAGGCCTTCCCTATTAAAACGTATGACCTTTTCGCCCAAACCAAAGCTGCTGTTAAAGGCTGCTATTTTAAGGTTAGCCCCTTTAAACTGCATCTCGCCAACATAAACCGGGCTACTCAATGGTCCGTTAATCTCTAGTTTACCGAGCAGTTCACCTCTGGCTTCGCCTATGGCACTGTCGCTCAGCACCACCAATTGTTTGAGCGCAAAACGTTTTAAATCAAGCTCCATGTCCAAAGTGGTTCCTGATGCTGGCATGCGATAATTGCCCGCGACGGTTAAGTCGATGTCTGGTCCTTTTACAGCGGCGGATATTTGATAATCGTTTTTCGCCGGCATGGTAGCATCGAGCTTCAAATCACCCAAAACCTGCCCAAATATGGCGAGGTCTGTGATACGCAACACCGATAAAAGTCCACTTTGGCCTTGATCATCCACTAGCGCGATGTAGCCACTCAATGCTCCAGCTGCTAACAAAGTATCGGCTTGCAATACGCTGGTAAGCGCTGCCAACGGAAAATCTTCGGCGGTTACCCGAATTTCTGTCGGGGTGGAGCTAACGTTTAGTTTTTGCGCGTTGTGGCTGAGGGTAAAATCAGAAAATTCAAGTTTTTCACCGAAGGTTATCCGATTGTTGGGATGGGCTTGCCAAAGCTTGCGGTTAAAAAGTGTGCTGTCAGGAAGCAGGCTGATATAGCGATTGTTCTTCTGCCAGCCGCCTTGACTTTCAAGCCGGAAAACAGGCTCCTGAAGTACATCTTTCACCACAAAGCGGGCGTAGAGTAAAGAGTCTACTACACGCATATCGAGTCTGGTTTGGTGTATATCGACCTGCCCTTGTTGTAAACGGTCAGAACCGGCTTTGAGCTTCAGTCCCTTTTCTGCTTCGAAATCAAAAAAGAGGTTGCGTACAGCGCTGCCTTGATAATCAAGATTTTTGACCTGCGCCAAAACAGCAAGCTGATGTTTGTTTTGGTCGAATTTGAAACTAAACTGACCAGAATCCAATGCCGATAAGCCCGGCAGCAACACCTCGCGCAGTAAGCGGGTGTCGTGCAGGCTAAAATTGCCTTCGGCCACCATATCCACACGTGAACTATCGGTGATACCGCTGCTGTCCAGTTTCCATTGGGCCCTTAATTCATTGGTTACCGCAGCCAATAAGGCCTCCAGACCAGCATTCGCTTTAAAAGCACCACTAATTACATCACTTTCTAGCGCCAACTGGGTAGTAGATGGCGCCATACTTCCCGTTAAATCAAAGTTTTGAAGCGGATAGGCCAAACCATCTTGCAAAACTAAACCGTCGCGTAGCTCGAGCTGTGCCTCTAGGCTATCAACCGTTCCGTGCCCGCTTGCATCCAACAAAAACCGCAGCTCAAAGGGTTCATCTCTAAATCCGAGTCTTTTTAAATCGGCTCTGTCCAGTTGTGCGTACAACTTATACGCTGGCCAAATGCTGTCGAGGGTTGCGCTGGCATTTATCGCTAGACCAAGTGCGGTGTCCTGGTGATTTATCGTGGCTTCCCATAGTCCAGCAGCAGCTTTTGCCTCCAGAACCAGCGCTTTGTAATCGTAGCCTTGGTATTGTAGCTGATTAAAATCAATACTGGCCGTAACTTCCATGGTTTTTGGGTCGAAACCACTGCCCCTGAGGGTGCTTACCCAGCCTACCTCACCCAATAAGCTATCGTTCAACAGTCGACCTACATCCAAAGCCCGTGCGCTAAGTTGCATTTCGTAGCTTGGTTGTGCTTTTTGTAAGCCATTCACTTCAGCAGCGCCAGTGACCACACCCTGATCGGCCTGCAAATCGAATTGTATAGCGGCCGTTTCTCGGTTAAAAGTTGCTGATCCTTTTACGGCCGTGGCTGCCGGATACCGATACCCTTCCGCTTTGGCCAACAAATTCAAATCGTGGGCTGTGCTGCTCGCTTCAAAGTGAGGCAGGCTAATGTCACGCTTCAAACTATCCATGGGCGCATTCAGCGTGGCTGAAAAAGCAAGCGTAGTGGCCTCTCCCCAAGCCAACTCCCACTCATCCAACTGCATGGCGTTAATGTTGCCGGTCATGGTTCCTGAAACGGCCAGCGGCCAAGGGATAAAACGATTGATAGTCGTGTCTTTTGCCAATTCAGGGGCGAAAAATAAGGCGTCTTTAAGCGATAAAAGGGTGCCGTCGGCGAGTTGAATTGAAACTTGTTGTTCAAGTGGTTTGGCTAATACCGACTGAAAAGTGCTGTAATTCACTTTTACTTCAGCCGATAACGTGCTGTTATCTGTTTCGAGCTCCAAATCCTGCAAGCTGGTCTCGGTTGCGGTGGTGGTGAGTTGAAAAGAGGTGCGTACAGCCAGTCCACATTTTTCACGGGCATCTAACAGCAACTTCTTCCAAGCAATCTCCCCTTTCGCCCCGCTGAGTTCTTTCAGCTGAAGCTCGTTGAGCTGAAGCACCATATCGGCTGGATTAAATACAGCGGGGGTGGGCTTGCTCCCTTTTTCTTGAATGCGTATGGCATAATTGGTTATGCCTAGTTCGGTCAGACTATACCGCCAAGCAGGCCATTCAAATGTTGCTGTTTCGGAAGCTTCCGGCTTTACCGCGGTGGCTGCCTCAAAAGTCAAAGCCAGATCGAGACTATCGGAAAACAAACTGCCAAATTGGAGTGCTTCGCCAGCTAGGTCGATGGTGGCTTCGTCCAGCGTTAAACTATTTAAGCTGGTATGCAACGTCTGACTTCCTGGCTGTTCCAGTTTGTAACGAATATTTTTTAGGTCGATGTTTTTAAGTCTGATCCAGGGTCCGGCCGTAGGGCTGGTAGTTGTACTCGTGGGTGACGGATGTAGGCGCATGCTGCCGTCGAGACCAACTACTTTAAGGGAATTAATCCCAAAACGCAGTTTATCTAGGTCTACTTCATCCGGGTCGAGTTCCAAAAGCACCAATTGGAGCTGGTAATCGTCGCCGTTCAGGTCGCTGTGGTAGTGCAACCGAAGCTTGGCTAAATTCACATCCGATAACGTGAGTTGCAGGGGTTTGGAAGCTGCCGTGTCGGCTACTTTCGGCTCGGTGCTGGCAAAGGCATCCAATAGATAGGAGAAATTAAAGCTGCTGTCCTGTTTTTGAACTATGTGGGCGACTACATCTTCCCAATACAGCGGCTTTAAGCTGATCTTACCATTATACAATGGCAGCAGATAAATACCTGCTTGCAATTGGCCACTATATAGTAAAGTATCGCCGTTCTGGTCGGGTATAAACAACCCATTTAACGCAATGCTCCCATTGTAGGTGAAGCTAAAACCTTCTACTTGTACGGCAGCACCCGTTTCTTTGGCCAGATAAGCGGCGGCTTGCTGTCCCAACCACCGCTGAATGACGGGTATACGCAGTAAGATAAACAGGAGTATGAGCCCGACCAACACAGTCAGCATGCTCCAGCCCAAAAAGCGACCGGTTTTTTTTATCCAGGCAGGTATGGTAAACAAATGAGAAATGCTAGGATTAAAGATACCAGCCATAACGGCCGAATACGAAAAACTGATTAATAAGCGTGAATTTTGTAATTAAAAGGATGCCTACCCCCGGGAATTACGTCAGCTAGGCGTTATTTTCGCCGCGCAGCCTTATGGCAGCGCCATCGCTCAAGTGGGCAATTTTTATCTGGCAGCTCAACCTACTGTAGGCGGTGGTATTAAAGAGCGTATCAAGCATGTCTAATTCAGCGTCGGTGGGCGGGTTGGCTTCTCCTTCGCGCAATTCAATGTGACAAGTGGCACACAATGCCATGCCGCCGCAGGTAGCCAAAATAGGGTAATCGCTGCCTTTGAGCACCTCCATCAGGCTCAGCCCCATATCTGTAGGGACGGTTATGGGAGTTTTCTCTCCATTTTCTTCATCCACAAAAAAGGTGATATCTCCCATTAGAAGGTGTGTATACCATTTACGGTAGTGTATTTAAAGCTTAATTTTTGCTCTGGATACACATGTTTAAACGCACTTTGGGCCATCAATGCGGCTTCGTGGAAGCCACATAAAATCAACTTCAACTTACCGGGATAGATATTGATATCGCCTACGGCAAAAATGCCAGAGATGTTCGTTGAATAATCCACTACGTTCACCATAATCGCGCTTTTATCAAGATTGAGACCCCAATCTTCTATTGGGCCGAGTTTTGGACTCAGACCAAAAAGTGGGATAAGATAATCGGTATCGTAAGTGGTGACCTCTTTTTGTTTGTTGCTGATGGAGACAGCTGTTAACTGTCCGTCGCCATGCAAGGCGTCCAAACCGGAACCCAATAGCAGTCGGATTTTACCTTTTTGCGCCAATTCAGCCACCTTTTCAGCTGAATCGATTGCTCCACGGAAACTTTCGTTGCGGTGTACCAGCGTCAGTTCGCTAGCGATATCGGCAAGGAATATGGCCCAGTCTAGGGCGGAATCACCACCACCAGCGAGCATTACCTTTTTATTCCGGTATTTTTCAGGGTCAAGTATCATATAGCTGACCCCTTTGTTTTCGTAGGCTTCCAGCCGTGGCAACTCCGGTTTCCTAGGCTCAAAACAACCCAATCCGCCGGCGATTACAATCACTTTGGCTGCGATTTGTGTTCCCCTATTGGTGGTCACCACAAAACTTCCATCGGCCTGGCGTACCATGCCCTCTACCCGTTCGCCCAGTGTAAAAGTGGGGTTGAATGGGGCAATCTGCTCCATGAGCCTATCTACCAATTCACCGGCAAGCACAGTAGGGTAGCCTGGTATATCGTAGATCGGTTTTTTGGGATAAATTTCGGACAACTGACCCCCTACCTGTGGCAAAGCGTCGATCAAATGACACCGCATTTTGAGGAGGCCGGCTTCGAATACAGCGAACAAACCAACGGGGCCGGCGCCAACTATGCAAATATCAGTATTGATCATATTTTGAGATGCGTGCAAAAATACATGATTCAGATAGTTTTATCTGACTATTTTGCGCTCCTTTAAAACCTGCGAAACCTCAAAAAGTTCCGAGAAATTGGCTGTTAATAGATGGAGTCTGGCTATAAAAATGGTTCATGTGAGACGTCCTATCGCTTTAAAGCGACCAAAAACGTGTTCTCCATGTGGACTATCAGGAAGCTCCTCCGTGAGATCTTGACCGGCCCAATGTTCATAATGTTTGCCATTACGCCACATTTTACTCTGGCTTACATCGTAAATAATGCCTTGATAAGCTATCCAGATTTCAGCACGGTCTTGACCGTTGCGCAAGGCGAGCTGAGCCCGACTGTATACTGGTAAATCTGCATTCATGCGGACAACAAACCTTTTGCCAACATATATTCGGCGATTTGAACAGCATTGGTTGCGGCACCTTTGCGGAGATTATCGGCAACTACCCACATATTGAGGGTATTGGGCTGACTTTCATCGCGGCGAACACGGCCTACCAAAACCTCGTCTCGGCCTGCCGCATTTAAAGGCATCGGGTAACTGGCGTTGGCTGGGGCGTCTACCAATGCAACACCCTCACTTTCGGCAAGTAAACGGCGGACATCTTCCAAATTAAAATCGCGGGCAAATTCCACATTAACCGCTTCGCTGTGCCCACCCATTACTGGCACACGAACAGTGGTTGCTGTAAGGCGGATATTAGGGTCGCGCATGATTTTTTTAGTCTCGTTCACCATCTTCATCTCTTCCTTGGTGTAGCCGTTGTCGACGAAAAGATCAATTTGTGGGATACAATTCATATCGATTGGGTGAGCATACGCCTTAGGACCATCGATGCCTGCTCTTTCGTCCATCAGCTGGGCAACGGCCTTCACGCCTGTTCCCGTCACGCTTTGATAGGTAGAAACGACGATGCGCTTCACCTGATAAGCGTCGTGCAGCTTTTTGAGGGCCACCACCATTTGTATGGTTGAACAATTGGGGTTAGCGATGATTTTATCCTTGGAAGTAATCACATCAGCATTCAACTCGGGAACCACCAACGGGGTGTGGGCATCCATACGCCAAGCGGAAGAGTTGTCGATGACTACGGTGCCTACGGCTGCAAAACGGGGCGCCCACTCCAGGCTTACGCTGCCACCCGCTGAAAAGAGCGCAACATCCGGGCGCTCGGCAACAGCCTGTTCGAGGGTAATGGCCGGATAGGATTTACCTTTGAAGTCGACCAGTTTACCCACCGAATTTTCGGAAGCTACGGCTAAAAAAACCGTTACAGGGAAATTACGCTCGGCCAAAACCTGGCGTATTACTTCGCCTACCATACCGGTGGCACCTACTACTGCAACTTTCATGATGCGTGATTTGAGACAAAAATTGACGCAAAAATAAGGTTTTTTAATGCGTGATTGCCGTATGCGTTTCCTTCTCCTCATTCTGTTGATTTTGGCGAATATCCCACGTTTGTCGGCACAGTTCGTCGACGATTTCAGCGATGGCAACCTCAGCCAAAACCCGGCCTGGTCGGGTGATACCAGTCATTTCAAACTCTTACAAGGCCAGCTGGCTTTGCGAGCAGCCGCAGGCGTGAGTCGCAGCCAACTCACCACAAGCAGCAATGCCCAGCTCAATGCCAGTTTTAGCGGCTGGGTTCGGTTGCAGTTTAATCCGTCCTCGGCCAACTACCTCGATTATTACCTCATAAGTAACAGCGATTCACTACATCTACCCCTCGATGGTCTATTTCTACGTTTCGGGCACACCCCCGATGAGGTCAGTCTGTATAAACAACAAGGCAGCACACGCACCAAAGTCATCGACGGTCCCGACGGCATGTTAAACTACAACGACAACCAACTCCGCTTCGAAATAAAACGCGACAGTGCTTGGGTTTGGACACTTCGGCTAGATACCTCTGGGCTGGGCCAAGCCTGGCAAAATGTAGGCAGTTGGACCGATTCTACCATCTATGCTGCCAACTACAGTGGTTTGATTTGTATTTACAGCAGCACCCGGGCCGATAAGTTCTATTTTGATGATTTGAATGCCAGCGGAAATTCCTGGCAAGACCAGCAGCCACCCCGTTTAATTTCCTCTACCTTTTTGCCCCCCAGAACATTACGTTTGATTTTTGATGACTCCCTAGACCCCGCGACGCAAGCCACTCAATTTATACGACAAATCAACCAGCAGGGCGCAGAAAACATAAGCTGGGAAGCTATCAATCAGCTACTCGTACGTTTTCCTGCTCCCCTTTTGGCCGATATTGATCATGAAATTCGTTTAATTGCCCTTTCAGATACCAGCGGCAATACCATGGCTGATACCAGTGTTTGGCTCAATTGGCACCAGCCTGTTTTTGGCGAAATCATCATCAACGAACTTTTGGCCGATCCGAGTCCAGCCCAGCTTTTGCCAGAAGCAGAGTTTGTGGAGCTCTACAACCGCAGCAACTTTACCTTAAACCTTAAAAATTACCGCTGGCAAGACAGCGGCACAGCGGTTCAGTTGCCCGATCACAACTTGGTCCCGGGCGCTTTTGTTCTGCTTTGTCCCTTGAGCGCCCTGGCACAGTACATGAACTACGGCCCTGCTGTAGCTTTGACGAGCTGGCCCGCTTTAAACAACGACAGCGACCGCCTCCGGCTCAGTTCCAACGACGGCATCCTCATTGACAGCGTACATTATCAAGTCGGCTGGCTGGGAAGTGCGGATAAACAAGCCGGCGGCTGGAGCCTAGAAAGGCGGGATCCAAACCAATTTTGTTTACAGCGTGAAAATTGGTCTGCTGCTGTTGATGCCAATGGCGGCACACCCGGACAAGGCAACAGCATAGCCGCACCCGTCATCGACAGCCTACCGCCTGTCTTGAGTAAATATGACCTGATTACGCCGGATAGTCTTTGGCTCACTTTCAGCAAAGCCGTCTTTAACGCCGGACAGGCCACCATACGGCTCAATGAAGATACGTTGTCGTTTTCACCAGCTCAAAATGACACCGGCACGACTTGGCTCGTTCGATTCCCCGCAGGTGGATTGGGCAATCAAACCTATACCCTTTCGGCGCGTGGGTTTCGTGATTGTAGTGGTTTTACAATGGCGGATACGCAATTGATGCTCGCTTGGCCCGCTTGGCCAGAAATGGGTGATTGGCAAGTAGATGAACTGCTTTTTATTGCCAAAAGCAGCAATGCCACTTTTGTTGAGTTGCATAACGTAAGCAGCAAAATATTGAATTTGAAAGATATCAGTCTAGCTAATCCAACAGAAGCGGGCGGTGTCAACCAGGTACAGCTCTCCGGTCAAAATCGACTGGTGCTTCCCGGCGAACGTTTGGTAGCCACCCGCAATATCAGCGGGGTCAAAACCGACTACCCTATCCACGGAAACAGCTTTCAAGAGCTCAAAAGCTGGCCATCTATGCCCCAAGCTGGTGGTGATTTGGGACTTTACCGCAGCGATGGGCGAGAGCTGTGTCGCTGGAAGTATCATCCCGACAACCACTTCAAATTGTTGCAACAAACCCGTGGCGTAAGTTTAGAAAGGATAAATAGTACTGGAGACCCCATTTGGCACTCCGCTGCTGTACCGCCAGGCGCAACGCCAGGCTTACCGAACAGTCAGCAAATCAGACCAAAAGCAACGCAATCGGAAGTTTTTGTGCTCGACAAAACGCGTTTCAGCCCGAATGCCGATGGGCTGGAGGATGATTTAGGGGTCTGTTGGACAAATCAACCGGAAGGTGGGTTGTTAAACATCCAAATTTTTAGCGTGACTGGAAAACCACTCCGTCAGTTGGCCAATCAGCAGCTGATGGCCTCAGCAGCTTGCCTCTACTGGGATGGATTAGATGACAGCGGCCGGCGTTGTGCCACCGGTCGTTACCTCATACAAATTAGTGTGTTTTGGTTGGATGGTCGCCAGTTGCAACAGCGCCTACTTGTTGTGGTAGATGCGCTCGATAATTTTAGTCCTTAAGGGTATCTATACAGCGTACAACGGCCTGCATTTTCCGGTGGTTGAGTGCATAATAAATATGTTTGCCATCGCGGGTGGCAAACAAAATTTCGCTCTCACGAAGTATCGCTAAGTGCTGACTGGCTACGGATTGTTCAATTCGGAGTTTGAAATAAATCTGTGTCACGGTAAGTTTTTCAAACTCGTCCACCAAACGCACAATATTTAGTCTGAGCGGATGATTAATCGCTCTGAAAATGCTGCTCGACAGCTTCAGGTCTTCGAGGCGAAGTTGTTCTCTGGTGATATTTTCCTTTGCAAGTCCCATAATTATCGCTTTGTCAATCGGTTATCCAACTATGTATAGCAATTGAAAGGGGAAAAAGTTTTACGTGCCCACTTTTTTCGCCAGCGTAAAAAAAGCTTTTCGGTAATCAGGCTTAAAATAAGCAACATTTTCTGTTTGCTGCTGTAACAATTTAGCTGTTCCTGGCTTCAATAAATGAATGGCATTTTCGTAGCCTTCGGCACCAAAACCAGTTCCATTTCCTTCAAAAAGGGCTTCATATTTGGGTGCCCCCGATCCAAAAAACAACAATTCATGGGCCGAAAAATCGGCATAAGCAGCTGCGGTTAATACCAGTGCGGCGCTGGCTTTTTTTTGCGTGAAGTCGCCTGCAAAAACAGCCGTAAAGACCTCATCGCGCCGGGCATCTATCATCGGCACCAGAAGTTGATGTGGCTGAATAGGGCCATGCGCTGCCACATAACCCCGTGCCATCATTTCGAGCGTATCTATGGCGATGAGTGGCCATCCACTCCCGTAACAGAGTCCCTTTGCTACAGAGGCTCCTATGCGTAAGCCTGTATAACTTCCCGGACCTGCGCTTAATACAACGCCATCAAGTTCCGAAAGCTGTAAACCTGCCGACTGTAAAACTTGCTGAATGAGTACCGTAAGCATCTCGGCATGGCGGTACCCTTCACCTACTTCTGCCTGTGCAAATACTTCATTTGAATTGCCCAGTGCAACAGAACAGCGTTGATTAGCCGTATCCAAGGCCAATAAACCGAGCTCAGAAGGTGACTTCAAGATCAACAATTTTGCCCTTGCGTTCTACCTCGAGTTGGGTGGTTTTCCCCTTCTCAAAAGCCGCCAATGCCTTCATATAAGCCATCATATCCGATACGGTGTAATCGCCGAGTTTAACGATGATATCTCCTGCTAACACACCGGCAGCATGACCTGGTTTACCTTCGGTCACCCCATCTACCTTTACGCCTTTACCTTCGTAAAAGTAATCGGGCATAACACCTAAGGTCACTTTAAAGCGGGGGGTATTTCTGCTGTCCTCATCGGCTGTTTTGGTGAAGGGCAGCTTTTCGTTGGCAGGCAATTGATCGATAATGCGTAGCATATAGGCCACCACTTCTGCTTCACCTGGGTAGTTCAGCTTTTCAGCATCGTCTTCTGGTTTGTGGTAGTCGCGGTGCGTGCCCGTAAAAAAGTGTAAGACAGGGATGTTTTGCAAATAGAAGGACGTGTGGTCTGATGAACCTGTGCCTGATTCGGTGGTTTTAATGCGCAGCGGACCTGCTTGAGTCTCGACTACTTCTTTCCAGAAAGGCGAAGTGCCGACGCCCAATACACCCAGCTGTTTGGTCGTGCTATCGAGTCGACCAATCATATCCATATTGAACATACAGTTCACCTGATCCAAGGCAATTGTCGGGTTTTTGGCGAAATAAGCCGAGCCCAGCAGGCCCAGCTCTTCTCCGGAAAATGCGAGAAACAGATAATTAAAACTCGTGTCCGCCTTTATCTTGAGTTCACTGGCCAATGCTATCAGTCCTGCTGTACCTGACGCATTGTCGTCGGCACCATTGTGAATAGCCTTTTTGGCGGTCGATAAAGAGCCTCCCAACGATCCATCCCCGAGGTGATCGTAATGCGCGCCAATCACCACGGTGAGTGGTGCTTTGTTATTGATCCAGCCTGCTACATTGTGACCGGTAGTGGTGATTTTGCGTATTTCGGTTTTCAGGCTAATTTCTTTTGGCAATTTCGCAGCTAGCGGCTTTTTCAGGTAAATCGCTGGGAGTGCCGCCGCTTGGGTACGGCGATCCAAAGGGTCGGTAGGCAAGGCAGCACCTTCTTCGGTCGGATAAAAAACTACCCCAATAGCGCCCATTTTTTTGGCTAATGCCAACTTCTGCTCAAGCGTGGCATCGGCGCCAAACTTTCCATGCGGGTTGTTTCCATCGGGACTACCGAGGCGGATCAGAAATATTTTGTCTTGCAAATCTTTCTTCCCTGCGTAATCGTCGTGTTTCAGTCCAGCGTTTTGGATACCAAAACCCACATCTGCTACTTTGCCTTTCACGCTCCCTGAAGCCGACACGGAAGGCACGGCGTATTCGGAGGCAAAATTGAGTTTTTCGGCATCAAAATACACCGCCGCCGGACCATAGGTTTGTTTGGCAGTAAATGTAAAACCTTGCAACCAGTCGCCATTTTCACCGGCAGCTTGAAGTCCGATTTTTTTAAATTCCTGTATGATGTACCGAGAGGCCCCAGCTTCACCAGGGGTTCCGGTTAAACGACCAGCGAGACTGTCGTCGGCGAGATAATAAACATGATAACGCAAACTTGCGCTCAATGCATTTAAATCTTGGGAGATACCCTGCAGGGCCGTGCCCAAAAACAGTAAGAGTAAGACTATCTTTTTCATCCGAATATGCTGAAGTTCATTTGTAAAATTACGACGATAAAGAAGAGTACGAAAATAACCTTCATCGTTTTGGGGGTAGCAATTTGCGCCAAACGCACGCCATAAGGAGCTGCCAATAACACACCCAATGCCATGGGTAGCACTGCTGGCAACGCCAATAAGCCAAGCTGCCATTCACTTACCCGCCATTCGGGCACTTGAAAGGAGTAAAAAGTCACGGTTGTCAATGCCATAAGGGCTATGGCTCCCAATGATATCGAAGAAGCCTTTTTGACAGGGTATTTCAGCACATCGGCCAACAAAGGCACCAGGACAACACCTCCACCCAAACCACTCCAAGCGGATACAACACCACTCAAGGCACCGACCAGAATAAGTTTGGTTTTATCGCCCTTTTGCTGACTTTCAATGGTGGAATGGCTTTTACCCAAAATCAGGCGTACCATCAAGGGTAAAAGCAAAAACGTGAAAAGCAAGGCAAACTGTTCCTTTTTATACCACGTGATTTGCTGCAACAGTACAGAAGCTAACAAGGCAGTTACCGCCCCTGTTCCTCCGACCAAAAGTGTATCGTTCAGGTAAAAATTTTTGATTTTTACCTGTTTCCAGGAACCAGAAAGACCAGAAATCATGGTCAGAAACAACGAATTTCCTATGATAAACACCACAAACTCACTGCCAAAGCCCACATAAGCTGCATAATAAGCGGTGAGCACGGGCACATAAACAGTTCCTCCTCCCACGCCCAAAAACCCACCAATAATCCCGCTTAATAAGCCAAAAAGCAGAAAAATCAAAAGCTGGGTCAGCTCAGGCAAAATCAGTTGGGTTTAAGTATGCTCGCGTAACGTTTTGTATCTGCAAGTACCGAAAGTGCCTCTTTAATGTCTGGATCGCTGCGGAAGGCTGCTCGGGTACGACCTTGTTGGTAATAATAACGGGATGAGATTTCTTGCTCCAGAAAATCAATAATTTCGTCTTTGTGCTTGCGCACGTCGAGATCTTTGTCGTGTTTTTGTTTGGCTTTCATGGCTTCGTAATCGGCCTGAATCGCATCAAAATATTTTTCCTTGACGGCCTTGTCCTTAAATTCTTCCAATGCCTTTTCACTTTCCGTACTGTAATCGTAGTCCTTCTCCTTAATGAAAGCGAGGAAATCCTCGTACTCGGCTGCCGATAGTCTGAACTGCTCAGGTTTAGGCAATACTGGATTTACCGAGCGGTAAAGGGTAGCATAATCAAAAATATGGCGGCGAATCAGTAAAGACGCGGTGATATTGCTTAATACACGGTTTTCCATGGCAACATCGGGGCTCACACCACCGGCATCGTAAACCAAACGTCCATTTTTAGTTTTAAAAGCAACCCGCAATGAATCTGCCTTTTTTACAGAACGATTTTGGGCATCCTTTTCAGCATAGTCGATGGCTTGAATACAACGACCACTGGGGATATAATATTTAGCTGTGGTTATTTTAACCTGGGTATTATAGGTTAACGGGCGAACCGTTTGCACCAATCCTTTACCAAATGATTTCTGGCCAATCAACACACCCCGGTCGTAATCTTGAATCACACCCGATACAATTTCAGAGGCAGAAGCAGACGAACCATCGATAAGCACCACTACTGGCATATTCAGATCAACGGGCTCGTGATAGGTGCGGTAACTTTTGTCCCATTCCTTTACTTTGCCCTTGGTATCAACCACCAAGCTGCCTTTGGGAATGAAGATACCGCTGATGCGGATGGCTTCATCGAGCGAGCCGCCCAGATTGCCTCTTAAGTCGAAGATGAGCTTTTTCATGCCCTGACCTTTGAGTTTGTTGATTGCGGCAATTACCTCGTTGCCGGCATTGGTACGGAAGCCGCTAAGGTTAATATAACCTGCCTCACTATTGAGCATGCCCGAAAAACTGACACTTTCTACCTTAATTTCTTGGCGCGTTAAGACTTTGTCGAGCGGTTGTTTTTCACCAACACGCTGTATTTTCACTTTAACATCGGTATTCGGCTGGCCTTTGAGCAATTTACTTACGTCGTCGGTACTTTTACCTTTAACTGTTTTTCCATCGATTTCTATCAATAAATCGCCTGCCCTTAAATCGGCTTTTTGTGCTGGAAAGTTTTCATAAGGATCGGCAATAATCACATCGTCGTCTTTTTTGGAGATGAGAGCGCCAATACCGCCATACTGACCAGTGGTCATAAAGCGGAAGTCCTCCATCTCCGACTCAGAGATGTAGTCGGTATAGGGGTCTAGGCTTTTAAGCATGGCATCGATGCCCGTACGCATAAATTTTGCCGGCTCTATTTCATCTACATAATAGGTATTCACCTCCCGGTAGAGAGAAGCAAAAATTTCAATGTTCTTGGAGAGCTCGAAATAGTCGTTGACAAATGAAAACGAAAAAAAGCTGCCTAAAACCACAGCAGCAATAACCAAAGCCCGGCGTGCGCGCAGACGAATTTGTGAAAACCAGTTTTTCATAAACATTTTTTTAATTCTAAGGTAACGGGTCATGTCCATGTCCTCCCCAGGGATGACAACGACTGATCCGCTTAATTGTTAGCCAACCGCCCTTAAAAAACCCATACCGTTGAACCGCCTCTATGCCGTAAGCTGAGCAAGTAGGATGGTACCGGCAAGCATTGGGCAATAAAGGCGATAAAAGAACCTGATAAATTTTTATTAGGCCAATCAACAGGTACTTCAAGGAGCGGTAGGATTCACAGCATCCAGCAAACGATGTAAAGCGTACACCAATTGTTTCTCAAGAAACGCATAGTCGCGGATTTCTTTTGCAGAATAGTTAACTAAAAATACGACTTGTTTATTGCTGCTGATGAGTTCCTCGTAAAATTTAGCTTTGTTTAACCGATAAGCTTCCTTTAACCGCCTACGGACGAGGTTGCGGTCGGTGGCATTTTTGAAGCGCCGCTTAGGCACTGAAAATACCACTTGCGCCGGAAAAGGCAGGCTAACATCCGTGATTTCGAGCAAATGTATGGCGAATGGAAAAACAAAAAAGGAAGAACCACCAGTAAACAGGGCATCCAGATAGGATTTCCTGCAGAGTCGTTCTTCCTTTTTGAAAGTCAACATGGCTCTCAGCGCCCAAATAGGCGCAGCCTATAATTAAGCCTTATGGCGCTTCTCGCTAGAAACTGAAAGTTTCTTGCGGCCTTTACCACGACGACGTGCCAGTACAGCACGTCCGTTTGCAGTTGCCATACGGTTACGAAAACCGTGCTTATTTCTTCTCTTCCGTATGGATGGTTGGAAAGTCCTTTTCATCGCCGCTCGTTTTTAAACAGGACTGCAAATATAGAAGTCTGAAAACGATATCCCAAGTCGAACTTCAAAATTAAACGAAATAAATACCTACGCACACTAAATTCGGTTCAAACAAGGTCTAATTGTCCTTAAAATCTAAAATCTTCGTAGTTTGTAAACATGTTGTATGCGCCTTTAAAAGCTGAAGAGGTTCGGCTTGTCCACCGCACGCTAAAAGACCTATGCCATGAAAACCGGCTACGCATTATTGAACTTTTGCTCAAAATACCTGAGCTACATGTCACCGAGCTACAGGAAAAACTACAACTCGACCAGGCCCTCGTATCGCACCACCTGAAAATTTTACTTCGCTCCAAGCTGGTTCAAATTCGTCGCGACGGCAAATTCAGCTACTACCGTATCAACCAGCAAAAGATGCTTGGGCTCATCACAGCCCTGCACTTTTTGAGGCAGGGGTCAAGTAAGTATAGACTGGATGAAGAGTAGTTTTGTGTGCAAGTGTGGCGTTTCGCAGGGCTCAACTCGGGGAATGTGCTGATG
>JBDNIH010000066.1:0-1716 GCA_041688385.1 Bacteroidia bacterium | reverse complement strand
GGGGATTTTGGCTTAAAATTGTTGCCTACCGTAAAATGCTAATACGTTCGTTGCGCACCCCGTCCGCCTGACTGAGGCGGAGAAGATAGGTGCCCGCTGGAAGTTGGCTGATATCGAGCGTGGTTTGGCTTTCGTGCATAGGTTTCGCTACCAAAAGGCTGCGTCCTTGCAAATCCAGCAATCGGATTTCAACACCCATTTCAGCCATAATACCATCGATAATCAAAATACTGCTCGCCGGGTTGGGATAAACGCGCAGACTAGTGAGATAGGTATTTTCGACCGAAACAGTAGAATTTAGCGAAATACACAGACTGTCGTTGGCTTGGTTAATATCTCCGCTCACCGCATTTACAAATACGCAGAGCTGCTGGCTTCCGCTGGCCGTAAGGTTCCACGCAGGCACGAGCATTACCTCCACCGAATCACCTGGCACCAGGTTGCCGGTAACGGTTGTAGGCAAGGTAGAACCGTTGTTGATACGGTAATTCACCGTAAACGGCCCATTCACCGTTTGGTTACCTCCATTTTTCACCCTCGCTCGAATAATCACCGGTCCGGAAGTGCTGATGGTGCTACCAGCCGTTGGATTGAGTAGGGCTGTGAGCTGTAAATCGGGCTCATTCAGCAGCACAATAAAGGTATCGGCGATTGTACAACCGTTGAAACTGTAAACCACGGCATAAGCACCTGCAGCAGTTGGCACAAACTGCACCTCGCTACCGCTAGCCACCACAGTGCCTGTGGCCAGCTGTATCCAGCTGTAGGTGCCTGGGCCAACGGTGAGTTGCGCATTCCTACTGCCGATGGTAGAGAAAAAGGCCGTGGTAGCAAAACGCCAGCCTAAAGTATTGTTGGCGTCTATCCCTTCGAGCTGTATAGAAGCGCCACCGGTGGCGATATTACCCACCCAATCGTATTGGCCTACCGGACTAAAAACACCGTAATTATAGCCTTGTTGGGTGGCTGCATCTACCACTTCTTCGGTCGTTGGATTAAAAATGAAGTAACCCGCCGCAGCCGAAGTACTGAACAACGTACGACTTGGAGAGCCTAAGAAATAGAGGCGCTCCGTTGGGTTGTTGGTGCCATTACCCGCAACCAGGGTAATCACCTGACCGCTATCAAGGCTGATGTTGGGCAGATTGTAGGTAAACGCTGCTAAACCATCCACGCGCAATTGCAGGCCGCTCAAACTGCGGCTAGTTTTGGAGGTATTGGAGATTTCAAAAGCGGTCATGGTTAAGTCTGTAGGGAAGCCACCAGGGTAACTCGTCTGCGAGCCATTGGCCAAGCGCGAGAAAAACACTTCGCTGATCACCAAACCACCTGCATTGGTCGCCGCTATCCGTGGAAGTGGGCTTCCAGGCGAAAGAACCGTATCCCTTTGTGTGGTAGAAAAGGCATAAGCGCCGTCTTGCAGCGTAGCGATACGCCAAATTGGCGTACTTTGACCGAGAGAATCGACGGCACGTAAAAAGAGGTGTACTTTATCGCCTGCTAAAGCTGGGGCAACGGTGGCACGCCACAAGCCGCTGTCGGCACGACCCGAAACAAAGCTCATATTTTGTATAAGGCGGCTTCCACCATTTACTGCACGGTAAAGAAGCACAGAATCGATGCGGCTGGCATCACTTACCCAAACATCTACCGTTCGTGAAGTCGGCACACATTGCGTAAGGCCAGCCGAAATTGTCAAACTATCGAACGCCGGGG
>JBDNIH010000065.1:0-2321 GCA_041688385.1 Bacteroidia bacterium | reverse complement strand
TCTATTGAACCAATTTAGCGTTGGCTGAAAATATAAACAGTCAAACATATTTCTCATCATTTAAATGTGTAAATTTAATTCGGTTATCAATAAGGAAACCAATTGCTATTTTCCCAAAAATAGAGCTCGCCGTCCCGTTTTCTGCGAACAGACGGTTTTAGATTCAATTTAAGGCAGAGCTCACATATGGCGCGAGCGTCTTTGATGAGGCCATTCTGCCATCCGCTCAACAGTACATGATTAATATTGGTTACGCATGGCACACCGACAAATTTGTCGTGCCCAATACTTTAGTCGCATACACATTTAAACTGCCTTGATGAATATTTTTATAAAATTCATGGTCAGTCTGCGATGCAAAATGGTCGTTAAGGACGAATTAGCCCTTGCGGGTATCGCTTATCATAGCATTCAGTTGGGAAGCGTAAATACATGCGAGCCCCTGACTCAGGCCCAACACGACAAGCTCAAAATCAGTCTAATGCATTACGGACTGGAATTACTTGACGACAAGGAAGCCATATTGGTAGAACGTATCAAAAACGTAGTTGTGGAGATGATTCACTATGCCGAAGAGCTTCCCAAAGAAAACTACTCCTACCATATCAGCACGGCCCTTAAGTACGATTACACCTATTTATCCAATCTTTTTTCGCGGGTAACTGGTATAACTATCCAACAATACATCATTCAGCACCGGGTAGAACGGGTAAAAGAGATGATACTCTACGACGAGCTGAATATGACGGAGATCTCCTACAAGTTGCAGTATAGTAGTTTAGCCCATTTATCAAACCAATTCAAAAAAATAACCGGCCTCACCCCTTCGATTTTCAAACATTTAATAGACAAGAAAATAAAAACCTTAGAGTCCATATAAATGCATGCGTTACATAATCTTTAAATTATGTAACAAATCATTTACTATTTGTAAGACACGCACAAATAATTAAAAGAGCTTTGTACAAAGGTAACCCATTCATAAAAGCGGGAGACCATCATCTTTATATAAACCCATACCATGTACAAATCCTTTTACCGTATAGCACTTGTCGCAATTTGCGCAGCTGCTACTTTAACAGCCTGCAGCACGTCGGAAGAAAAACTCGAAGATGCACGCGAAAATGTTGACGCTGCCAACGAAGAATTAAATGCAGCCGAAGTCGCCTATCAAGAAGATGTAGCGATGTATCGTAGGCTTTCTAACGAGCGTATTACCGCTAATGGTCAGCGTATCGCCGACTTTAACGCCCGCATAGCGAAAGATAAACTCATTACCACAGAAGAGTACAAAAAGGATATGGCCGACTTAAACCAAAAAAATAGCGATCTACAGAAAAAAATTGATGGCTATGAGCTAAGTACCCAAGATAAATGGGAAACTTTTAAAATGGAGTTCAGCCGTGAAATGGATGAAATAAATGCCAAAATCGAAGATTTAACTAACTCTGAATCAAAATAGGGAAAGTCGTTTTATCTACTTATCCTCTCTTCACCATTTTAATAAAACAAGTCATGGGAAATATTCTCTATACAATTGCCGTAGTACTTGTTGTACTCTGGGCTATAGGTTACCTAGGTTATCATGCAGGCGGTTTAATTCACATTTTACTTGTCATTGCCGCTATTGCCGTAATTCTCCGCGTTATTCAAGGCCGGCGTGTTATGTAATCTCTTACTTCAAAAAACACTAAATTATATTATTATGAATACTGGAAAAATGATTGTCGGCTTATTCGCTGGAGTAGCTGTAGGTGCCGCATTAGGTGTTTTATTTGCTCCTAGCAAAGGCACAGTAACCCGGCGTAAAATCAGCCGAAAGGGTGAGGATATGGCCGAAAACTTGGGTGAAAAATTCGCGGAATTAATCGAAACCTTGACCGAAAAATTTGAGGACTTGAAATCAGAGGCCTCTAAAATGGCGGATAAGGCGGGCAAAAAAATAAAAGAAGAAAAAGCTGAGTTTGAAGCTGCGGTAAACAAATAAGCCCAAACCATACTTGTTAGAGAAAATAAGTTATTATGAACCCCATTGAAAAATTAAGTGCTCTTTATCGACTGGTGCTAGCCTATGGCCAAAGCACACTGGATGTTCAGAAGTACCGCTTAATCAAATTGGGCTCAGACAGCATAGGCCGTATATTATCTATTGGCCTTTTAATTTTCGTTCTGGCCATAACGCTTGGATTGTTGAATATAGGCACCGCGTTGTGGCTGGGCGAATATTATGGGTCGCTTTTCATCGGATTTTTTATTCTGGCAGCTGTATATTTTGCGTTGTGCATTATTTACCTGCTTTTTTTCAGAAAACTTTTCTCCGC
>JBDNIH010000064.1:0-4338 GCA_041688385.1 Bacteroidia bacterium | reverse complement strand
CCGTGGGGGATGAGTCGGTTTAAGGTCAATCCAGCCATAAATGCACCGATAATGCCTTCTACACCCGCCACTTCGGCCATTACACCCGCTAGGAAGACCATAACCAAAACAAAAATGAAGTGCGAACTTTTGTCGCCGGTCACATTTTTAAAGAACCAGCGGCCAATCCGCGGATAAACGAAAAAAATAATCAGAGAAAACAAAATCAGTTTACCCGCCAAGGCAAGCCAATATATTGCATCGCTGTTTCCTTCCGCCAAACCCGTGATTACGGCCAAAAGTAGCAGCACCAAGGTATCCGTGATGATTGTTCCACCAACAGTAACTGTAATCGCTTCGTTTCGAATAATGCCCAAACGACTAGCAATGGGATAGGCCACCAAGGTATGGGTCGAAAACATGGAGGCAATCAAAATAGACCCCTGCACACCATATCCGAGTAAATAATGGCACACTGCATACCCTAGAATAAAAGGTACGCTGAAAGTGAGCAGTCCAAAAACCAAACTCCGATTGCGGGTTTTTCTGAACTCATTCATGTCCAGATCTAAACCCGCCAAAAACATGATGTAGAGCAGACCTGCTTTCGCAAATAAATCGATGCTGCCCTTTTCAATTACATTTAAACCATGTTGACCTAAGACTACTCCTGCCAGTATTAAACCAATAATGCCCGGTATATGCAATTTTCGCATCACCAACGGAGCCAACAGAATTACGACTAAGACCAATGCAAAAGTGACTATCGGGTCTTGCAAGGGCAATTGCCAGTCGATGTTGAGCAGCATAAATCAAAGTTTGCATTAAAATTACCGTTTACTTCATGCATTTTGCAATCCCATCTAAAAAGGTGCATAAAAGAGGACCCCAATACTTCCGATTCTTCGGTCATGTTTCTGCCAGGCTTGCGTGCCTATTTGCGCAAACTGTTTAACATTGAAACCGGAACCGACGAGGCAGGCACCCTCTCGCCGGCACAACCAAAGACGTGGAATTCAAAGGCATCAACCTCTGGATGCTGATCTGCTCCATTTGTACCGCATCCGTAGGCCTGAACACCAACAGCACGGCAGTAATCATCGGCGCCCTATTAATTTCGCCGCTGATGCGCCCTATACTGGGCATCGGCTTGTCGATTGGCCTCTTCGATTTCGTGCTGTTCAAAAAGTCAATCAAAAATTTGGCTACGCCGGTATTTTTCTCGGTAACCATCTCCACTTTATACTTTTTTATTACGCCCATCAGTGAGCTGCAGTAGGAGTTACCGGCGCGTACTACACCCACTATTTTCGAGGTAATCATCGCCTTTTTTGGCGGTTTAGCGGGCATCGTAGCCGGTTCGCGTAAACAAAACAGCAATGTCATTCCAGGGAGTGCCATTGCTACAGCACGCATGCCGCCGTAGAGCACCGCTAGTTTTGGCTTGGCAACGTGGTAATTTCAGTTACTTCTTTGGCGCCTTCTACCTGTTCTTCATCAACTCGGTCTGTATTGGTTTCGCCACCCTCCTCCTCTTTCGTCACCTCAAATTTAAACCTGTTGGTTTCGTAGACCCGGCGATGGCCAAAAAGGCCAGGAATTATGTTACCGTCTTCGTATGGGTCACCATGATTCCCAGCATCTGGATCGCCTATAGCGTGGTGCGCGAATCCCTCTTTAAAAACAGGGCACTGGGCTTTGTCCAAGACTATGTAGCGCAGGAAGACCGGCAGATTATACGCACCGATCTCACCTTCAAAAGCGATACCTCCCCATTAAAGTAGCCGTTATTGGCAAACCTATCTCCGACAACGACCAAGTCCGCATACGCGAAAAACTAAAAGATTAGCCAGGCCTCGAAAACGCCCGCTTTGTGGTATATCAAGCGGGCAGCATGGATGGAGATTTGCTCCTACAACTCAACAAAAGTCTGCAAACTGGCATAGTGGAAGACATCTTCCCGAAAAACGAAAACGCCCTACTCCGCAAAAATGAAGTCCTTCTTCGGCTGCAAAAAGAGGCGGCAGCTGTTTATCTCGGCAGCGAAAAAAACAAAACCCTACGCGAAGAAATCCGTTTGCAGTACCCACAAATCGAGAAGTTTGCCTTAGTTAATCTCATCGAAACCAAGGTGGAAGAACCCCGAATCGATACCATCCCCACGGTAATGGTACAGCTACGCGCCAAAACTTCGGCTGCAGCATTGGAAAAATTCCAAAAGTGGTTATCGGTGCGGCTTGATCAGGACACATTGCGGCACATTCGGTATTAAACGCAGCATACAAACCAAAAAAGACGGCAAAAGCCGTCTTTTTTTTATTGTTATACAAGCCTCAGATCAACTGGGCTGTGTGGTTTTTGGTGTCTACTTTTTCGATGAGCTTCTCAATCACACCCTTTTCGTCGATCAAAAATGTTACCCTCGCCGATCCCATATACGTCCGGCCGTACATGCTTTTTTCTACCCAAGTGCCATAGGCTTGGTGTACCGCTTTGTCCTCGTCTGCCAGCAGATTAAATGGAAGGCCGTATTTGTTAGCGAATTTATCGTGCGACTTCACGCTGTCGCTACTCACGCCTATTACTTCGATGCCTTTGGCTTTTAATTCCAGCTCATTGTCGCGGAGATTGCAAGCTTCGGCGGTGCAGCCGGGCGTGTCATCTTTCGGATAGAAGTAAAGGGCAACTTTTTTGCCGTTGAATTGGTCGAGCGAAATGGTTTCGCCTTTTTGGTTGAGGCCGCTGAAAGCCGGAGCTTTATCGCCTGCTTGTGGTCTGCTCATAATAGGTTAAAATTTGCTTGATATTGGGTGGTATTGCCCACGCCATCTTTAACAACAATCTCGAGCAGATGATTTCCTGGAACCAGCTTTTTTTCGAGTGGAAGTTGAAGCGACGCGGTTTTGCCATCAAAATAATGGTATTGCCACTGGCCATCGATGTATACTTGGTAGCTGGCTAGTCCAACGAGATTATCGCTGAGCTTAAAGTTCAAACGCTGCCCAGCACGGTAGCTGGCGCCCGCTTTAAAATTTAATGCCCGCACAACAGGCGCTACGGTGTCAATACTCAAATAAAAATCGCCGAAACTCCTGACTTTAGCTTCGAAAAAATCGGCCTTCCACACGCCTGCTGTTGCGTTGCGACTGTTATTTAAACCCACATTAACCAGCACGGTTTTCGACCGCAGGCTATCAGGCAATCCGTTTTGTTTGATCGAGATGGTATAAAAACCATGAATGGGCTCGTCGGCGGAATGCAGGGTGTGCACCGCCGAAAAGGCAACAAAGGGTTTGATGGTCTTGCGGTAGACCAGATCGAGTGTGTCGTAAAAATTCCAGGCGGGCATGCTCACACGCAAGTCCTCTTTAATGATGTTTAGTGGTTTGTCGGGCGAATACCTTTCGCTAGGCGCGGCTGTTGCCAGCAATTCGGCCGTTCGTTGCTCCGCACCAATAACCGCAAAGTCGAGCTTGCTGGTGTTCCCTGCAAAATCGGTAGCGACCAAAAGTAGTGTTTTGCTTTCACCGGGCAAAAGGCCGATTATGCCGTCGCTGTTGCGTTTGGCAACCACGGTCGACTTATTTCCTGGCGTACGCATGCAGCGGTAAATCTGCTCGCGTTTCAGCACTTTTTGTTTGTAGTCCATCACGGTATTGGCATACCGCGTTTCAGCAAAAGCAAAGGCGTCGGCCTGAAAAGCGTAGAGCGTATCCTTGCCATCTAACAGCAGCAAACGGTAGATGCCGTTGTTGAAACCGTTGCCATCGTGTTTGTCCGATACCTTCGTTTGCACATAAAAACCACCCCACATTTGGAGCTGCTGTTTGGTTAAAAAAGTGTTTCCAGCCTTATCGCGCTGTACCCACATCTTTTTTACATTGCCGGAGCCGTTAATCTGACTGCCCGGACCATGAGGTACCAATTCCACAAAGGCAAAAGTTGGGGCAACCTTATCGGCAACCGGAAAACCAAACAATTGCGGATTAAGAATCTCCTCCGTTTTGGTATCCCGTATTTCAAAATGAAGGTGGGGACCGCCAGAGCCGCCACTATTACCACTGAGCGCGATAACCTGGCCTTTTTTCACTGGCAGCTCGTTGGGATACAAGGTAATGTCAAGCTCAAAAGACTCCTTTTCGTAGTGTTTTTTATACACCCAATCGGCGATATCGCCTTGAAACTGCTGCAAATGCGCATAAACGGTGGTGTAACCGTTGGGATGATCCACATACAACGCCAACCCATAGCCATACGCCGATACCTTTACCCGACTCACAAAACCATCGGCAGCAGCATAAATGTTGAGGCCTTCAACGGAATTGGTGCGTATGTCGAGACCGCTGTGAAAGTGGTTGG
>JBDNIH010000307.1:0-4341 GCA_041688385.1 Bacteroidia bacterium | reverse complement strand
TAGATAAAAAAAGCAATTACGGGTATACAACCAAAAATAAAAGCATCGTTGGTATCGGTTCCTAGCAGGTTACCTGGTATGAGGTAACCCAAAATGCCAAAAACAAACATGGGCAATACGGTCATGGAGAAAATTCTCAACGTCGACATATCGCCGGCTTGTAGTGGCTTCACGACATCTACATGTTTGATGTGTTTGGTACCCAATAAAAAGATGGCTACTCCTACTAACATACCCACACCTGCCGCGGCAAATGCATATCCCCAACCGTAATTGATGCGCATATAAGCCGCCACAAAGTTGCAGACGAAGGCGCCGATGTTAATACCCATATAGAAGATGTTGTAACCCGCATCTTTTTTATCCTTCATATCATCGCCACTGTAGAGATTACCTACTAGGGTAGAGATATTCGGCTTAAAAAAGCCGTTACCGAGTATGATGAATAAAAGTCCGAGGTAAAAAGAGGTTACATCGTGCACCGAGAGTAAAAAATAGCCCGCCGACATCGACAAACCACCCAAAACAATGGCTCTACGGTAACCTAAAATCCGGTCGGCGAGTAAACCACCAATGAAGGGAGTGAGATAGACTAAACCTAGGTAGGTGCCATAGATGTCTGATTTTTTGATCGCATCGAAACCCATTCCGCCGTTGTTCCAGCCGTCGAGCATGTATAACGAGAAGATACCCAGCATCAAATAATAACCAAAGCGTTCCCACATCTCGGTGGCGAACAAGTACCACAGTCCGGTTGGATGTCCTTTCTTTACCAAATTTTCCATAAAATTGTTCAGGTTTAACTGCCGAATATACTATAAAATCGGCTTTTGCAAGCAATAACGGAAGTTTGTTGGAAAGATGTAGGCCCAATAATTCCTGACCTATCTGGAATTACTTCTTTGAAAAAATCAACCCCATTTACATTGAATTATTCTTCTTAAACACAAAAAAGGGGGAAGCATAACTTCCCCCTTTCAGCAGTGTGTTACTGCTAGGTTTTAACTAGAAAGGACTAGGGTACCAACACACGGTTGATGATGTGGACGACACCATTAGTGGCCTGAATGTCGGCGGTTACTACACCAGCATTGTTGGTTGTGCCTGTGCCCGGATTGATGGTGATTACACCACCGGCTACGTTAATGGTAAGGCTTGCTATTGGATTCAAGGTTGGTACCATACCAGTAGCCACAGCTGCTGAACGTACATTACCTGATACCACATGGTAAAGCAAAATGTTGGTGAGATCAGCAACGCTTACTGCGCTTAAGTCCAAACCACTCACAGTGAAAGCATTGTTTTCTGGTGCGAACAAGGTGAGTAAGTCATTGTTCGTAGGATTATTTACCAAAGCAGAGGTCAAATTTGCGGTAGCTACCGCACCAATTACGATGGAGAGATTAGCGTTTGCACTGGCAAGTGTGGCGATATCAGCAGGTATCAAAACACGATCGATGACGTGAATAACACCATTGTTTGCCTGTACATCAGCCTGAACTACGCTTGCTGCGTTGTTGATGCGCACGCCTGCAGCTGTCGACACATAAGCAGAAAGTTTGCTGTTGGCAGCAGGACCGTCGGCGAGTGTGTTTACGTAACCTGTTGTAACCTGTGCGGCCTCTACTTTGGCACCCAAAACGTGGTACAACAAAATTTCGGTCAAATCAGCAACTGGCAAGGTGTTGATGGCGTCGAGGCTAATACCTGATGCACGGAAAGCAGCATTAGTTGGCGCGAATACCGTGAATGTACCACTTCCGCTCAGGGTAGTTACCAATTCGGCACGAGTGAGCGCTGCAACCAAATAACTAAATGCCGTATCGGCCTGAGCGATGGCGGCAATGGACTGTGCAGGTGGATTGTTGGCTGGGGTTGGCGTAGTTGCTTCATCTTCGGTGCAGCTACCCAACGTTAAGCTTCCGGACAATAGGACCGCAGCAAATAATAAAATTGACTTTTTCATGTATAAGGAGATTTTAGATGTGCTGTAAACGCCCCAAATGCAACCTTGTTTCATAAAACATAGAGGAACAATTAATATGTACTTAATATTAAAATACAACTTATATAAAAGCCCCTCTGATTCAATCAGAAGGGCTTCAAATTAAAATTCAATAAAAATTAGTGTCTTACCACAAACTTACCTTGGGCCGCGCCGGTGGAGCTAATGATTCGGTAGGCATACCAGCCACCAGGCCATCGACTGGTCTCCAACCGCATCTGATTTTCATCAGCAGCCAAAATGCGCTGAAAAATGATGCGCCCTAAAGCATCTGTAACTTCGAGCTGGAGTGTTTGATTTTCTTGCGCTTCCCATTCCAACTCAAAGTGTGTATCGGCCGGATTCGGATACGCACGGTGTTGCAAAAGCTGGGTTTGTTGTATAGCGCTTGCAAAATTCACCGGCTGGCAAAGGGTGTCTCTGCCTACAATCCAAACACACAGGTTATTCGCTACAGCAATAAAAATGTGTGGTGCAGTAAATGTATAACGAGCTGAATCACCGGGCTGTATTACAGCTGTGACCGTGTTGGTTACAAGGTTTCCCGTATTTACCCGATAGGCTACATTAAAGCTTACCGTTGCTGCGGCACCACGGTTGCCAATTTCAATCTCGATTGGATAAGGCAGAGGACCCGTATTCGGGTTGGTAACTGGGCTAATGATACGTTTCATGAATGGTTCTGCACCTGCTACGAAGAAGTTCACCGTATCAGCCAGACTACAATTCGGAGAATGAATCTCGAGTACAATCTGGCGATTTTGAGTCACGTTGAGGGCAAGCATTTTGCCATTACCTAGACGGATATTGTTTTCTACCCAAACCACACTATCAAGCGGGTCTTCGAAAAGCAAGGCACCGTTCATAATGGCAAAACCCACAGCTGGGGTATTTGGAGATTGGAAACGTTGACCATGATAAACGAATGCATTGCTGTCGCTGGCCGCTACCATAGATGTAGCTATTCCGGCACCTAAAAGCAAACCGCTTGTATCGGGCGTTTCAATCTCGAAGGTGTATCGTTTGCCTTTGACCAATAACAAAGGCGTTGTAAAAGTTACCTGAGTTAAACCATTGGGATCGGGCAATGCGCCGGCTTTTGTTCCGGCAAGCGCCAGGCGGTATTCAGCTGGTACAGTTGCAAAATATTCGCCAAAACGGATATTCACTGTATTTCGGCGTGCCAGTCGGACATCCATAGCAGTTAACAAACCTGTTCGTCTTGCCTCAACTTCAAACCGGATTTTACCCCCACTTATGGTGCCACCTGTTGCCACTTCGAGGCGGTTATCATACATATAACCATCCAATAAAGTTAGATTGGTGCCTGGGCTGATATTGCGGTCAGGACCTAAATCAGGCCTTATAGCCCCATCTACAAAACGATACAAGGCACTGGTATCTTGTTGACCATTTACGCCATAGACCACGGCATAAAATTCGACCGCTTCACCAATGCCCGAACGAGGGATGGTGCCCGTATAAGCCCCTAAACTAGGACTGAAGGTGGCCGTTGCATTACGCAAACCTGTTGCATTGCGGTATATAATTGCCGCGCTCGATGCCAATGAATCATTAGGGATACTAATCGCCACATGATGCGTAACCGTATTACAGTCATAACTCGGTTCAAAGCTTACTTCGCCGATATAGGCATTCGTAGGATTGATAATCGCCAACTCGTCGATGGCAAAACCTTCTCCTCGGATATTGTTGGCGTTGCTTAAGAAGTTGAAGCGAAACATGACATTGCTCTGTCCACGCAAAGCAGCCAAGGACAATCGAGCCAATAACCAAGCAGTAGTGGGCTGATTGCCCGTCCAGACTGCATTTCCCGCCGACACAACGACACTGTCGGCTGAGTACCAATTGTTCCCCTCTCCTACCCGGCCCAAAAGTTGCCAAGTCTGACCGCCGTTGATTGAATAGGTAATATTAGCGCCCGAGTTAACCGTCATATACGACCGAAAACGGAAGCTGAGTTCAGGACGAACTACCCGGCTGAAATCGAAGCACGGACTCTGTAACCAAGACCTCTCTTCGAGGTTATAGTTACCGCTCAGATTGGTCGCCCACACCTGCGAAGCGGCCGCTGCTGTATTGATTAGCGTTGCATTCGGCACACCTCGCGCCCAACTGCTATTAATACCGCCAGAGAACCACTCTCCCGCCGTCTCAAAACTGGTGTTGTACGGTAAACCCGCACCGGCCAGGTGTATTACCTCTTTCCTTAGGGTATCCAATGCAGGGTCTGGATCACCGAATAAATCGGTATATGCCGTAATTATATTGACAGAATTTGTTGGCAGCCAATTCAAACTAGTCGAAAAGGTTAC
>JBDNIH010000306.1:0-1183 GCA_041688385.1 Bacteroidia bacterium | reverse complement strand
CCAGCTATAGTGATTCGCGTTAAGCTCATTTGCCATCCGCAGCAAATCTTGTGACCTATACATTCTCAATATAGAAACGCACCCATCCCAAACCGTATACATGGGGATGAAAGGGAGAGCGTAAGTAAAAAACAAACGAGAAAAGCTAAACGGCTTAAAAAAAGGGGTGGATAAAAATAAGGCTATTGGATGAACAACAATGACACTAAGCAGCGCTAAAATACTCTTTTCGTAGCCATCAAATAGTCCTATTGGCGCATTGTTGTCGATGGCATTTTGTAGTATATTTTTTACCTGTTTAGGCCGGAAATGATGAATGGCAGAGAACATTACCCGGAAACCTTTTAAATCCTCGGGTACATTTTCAGCATCAACAGCATAGTTGGCAAAATCTATTTGACCCGCTGTTCTCTCCTTTAAAACACGGTAGGCTTCTAAATTTGGAAATTTATCCGTTAACGTAATGGTTACTTTTGGCAGTAAACCTCCGGGCAAATTTTTAAATAATTGTTCCATATAACCCCCACCACCTGAACATAAATCAATAATAGCCGTTTCGTTGGTTTGAGCAAGCGCTGCTGAAAGCAAAGGAATGGCGGGTTTGTATACATCAGTCGCAATGAGCAAGTAGCGCAGATAATCCGTACCACCCACCCGTATTACATTGGGAAACCAAGACAAATCTTCAAATTCAAAAAGATGGATTCTCATAGGGATGCAGACCTTCTAATTTATTTATTTCTGCTTAGGGTAAAATACGCTTTTACAAGTTAGTAGTCGCTAAAAAGTAGCTCATTTAGCTTTTAGCTTGACTGCGCAAAAGCACCATTCACAGCACAAATAGGCAGGCAAAACCAAAATATATTTTTGGCTAGCACCCATGATTTTTCATAGGTATCGTCACTGAAGGAGTGCGCGATTCATGTGTACGAAGGCCCCCAAACTTATGGGTACTTGTCCGGTAATCGCCTGCACACAGGGTGTTGTTTTTGGTGTTTTTTGAAATCTTGGAAAATAATGCAACATAATCAGGACTAAAATTAGCATGATCGGCATCTTTTCTTGTCTTTTATGCCAAAAGAATTGCCACAAATTAGGTGAAACAAATCGTATGGTCTCCCCAATACCCTGGCCAATAATTTCAGCCATTTCGGCAAAAGTCAAAACTTCATTGTTCGTTAAT
>JBDNIH010000305.1:0-4737 GCA_041688385.1 Bacteroidia bacterium | reverse complement strand
TACGCCCGACCGCACGGCTGCTTGGGACGAAAGAAACCGACTCGGTTACCGACCTACCGATGCGACCTTAAAGGGCGCCATTGACGCCGCCGACCGGTCAATCATTTGGAACAACCGCGGAAAAAATTCACAAGTGCCTTAGAACGTGTAGGTTATTTAAGAGCAGTTTAGTCCCATTTCGGGACTAAGCCCAAAAGTAGGAGTGGTATCCTTCGTTTCTCGGGTATAGTTTTGTTAAATTGCAGCATAACTTATCAAAATTGCGGATTTCACTTCTTGTTACTACCCTTTTATTTTTGGCTTCGTTCGCTGCCTCGGCACAGAACAGGACATGGACAGGAGCTACAAGTTCAGACTGGCTTACCTCATCCAACTGGAGTGGTGGAAATATACCCAGTGCTGGAGAGAATGTGATTGTGAATTCTGGGAACTTTGCGCCTGATTTTAATACAACCCTAACGATTAATAACCTCACAATAGGCAATTGGGGGCCTACTGCACCACTGAGTATGGTGGGTGGTACCTTAACAGTGTCGGGAGATGTAACCTTAAATGGGGGAGGACAACTCAATGTGGCTGGGGGTACTTTAAACCATACGGGGGGCAGTTTTAGTTTTTCTTTTGGGTCAAACCTTGCCGTTGCGATTAGTGGGGGGCTGTTGTCGACCAATGCGACAAACTTCAACATAAACAGCAGCATGACGATGAGTGGAGGTGAATTTTTAGCCAATGGGGGTATGACCGTGGCTTCAGGTAAATCCTTCAGCCAAAGTGCTGGCAAAATTCGGGTTACTGGCCATTTGAATATTTCCTCTTCGAATGCTCAATTTATTTTGGCTAGCGATTCATTAATCGTTAATGGCCGAATTACACTTGGGACAAGCACGCATTTTTATGGCGGTAGTTCAAATGTTGTCATCAACCGTCAAAGTGGTCAAAACAATCAAATTTCAGGGAATTGGTACACCCAACAAGCGAATATCACTTTTAATCCAAGCGTACCCATAGGTTCAAATCTTACACGTATAAGCAGTAGCGGGGCAAAATTTTATGCTGGACAGGGTGTTGTCCTATTTAACGATTCAATATTCATTGGCAGTAATGCAGACTTGTATACCGATAGCGGTACGGTGACCTTCACTAAAAGTTTGCAGGTGTCAAGCGGAGGAGCAGTAAGTAATGGCACGGGTACGTTGAACTTTTTAGGAAATGCCACTTTTAAAAGCTCTGGAACACTTAATGCAGGAAGTGGGGAGCTTAATTTTGGTGGAGATGTCGATGTCGACAATAGCAATGGGGTGATTAATGCAGGCCAAGCGACGATAGTTGTTCAGGGCAATTTGACCAATAGCGGCACGTTTAACGCGGGGACGTCAACAGTAATTTTTGATGGAGACAGTGATCAGGTTATCTCGAACGATATTGTTTTTTATAATCTCATTATTGAAACCACGGGTTCCCTATCAGCCGGTGGAAATGTAACCGTTTTAAATGACGGAGTCATCGGCGACAGCACGGAGATTGTCTTAAACGACAATCAACTCAATGTTCAGGGTGAACTCACCGATAATGGCGGCAATTTAGCCGTTGCAACCAATAAGCCTTTTGTAGTTTCTGGAACAACGCCTACGAATCTGAAAATTGAACTCATATTTAATGAAGCACTCAATGCAACAGCCAATACGACAGGTAACTACAGCATTTCACCTGCGCGTACCATTAGTAGTGCTATCAGAACTGACAGCGTAGTTGTGCTTACAGTGACCACCGCCTTGGTGTCATCGGTGGAATACACAGTTAATGTGAACAATATTCAGAATCTAGACGGTGTAGCTGTAAATCCGAATCACATAAAAAGAATTACGGCAGCTTTTGTAAGTTCTCCCGCTCAACAAGCAACAGCCATCGTATTGAGTCAACCAGACACCAATAAAATACAGGTAAAAGTGAATCGGGGGAATGGTGCGCGAATCTTGGTATTAGCCCGAAGTGGTAGCGCTGTCAATGCATCACCGAGCAATGGCACGAACTACGCCGCAAATGTAAACTTTGGAAGCGGCGCGCAAATAGGGACCGGCAACTATGTCGTTTATGCTGGGACGGATTCTTTGTTCAATATGACGGCTTTGTCATCGAATACTTTTTATCACTTAAGCGCCTACGAATACAATGGCACAGGCGCAAGCATACAATATAACCTAAGTAATATCCCTGTGGCCAGTCGCAGTACATTGCTCGGGCCACCTACCCAACAAGCGACTATCATCTCCAAAACGGCGATAAGCAGCACGACGATGTCCATAAATTTCGGAGCTGGTAATGGAAACCGGCGTTTGGTGGTCCTACGAGCAATAACGCCGGTGGATTCGTTACCGGTAAGCGGAAGTGTGTATGTAGCTAATGCTAATTTCAACACCGCAGCCGAAATTGGATCAGGAAATAAGGTGGTTTATTATAATACGGGTACGATAGTCAATATTTCAGGACTTAGCCCGGGTGTTCGGTATTACATTAAAGTTTTTGAGGCCAACGGCAGCGCAACAACCAATGATAATTATCTGCTTTCGGCTGCGCCGGTAGATTCGTTTATTACACTGGCTGCACTACCCACTGTGCAAGCGTCGAACTTGGTGGTTACTTCATTTGATAGCACTACAATTAGTCTTAGATTTCAAAAAGGCAATGGTCGAAGGCATTTGGTTGTTATTCGCCAAACAACCGCTGTAAGTTTCACGCCTGTTAATGGCATTGGTTACGCCGCTAATACAAGTTTTGGGGCAGGAGACAGCGTGGGAGCCTTAACGTATATTGTTTATGCAGCTGCAGATTCGCAACTTACCCTTACCGGACTCACGCCAGGAGTGAACTATCGTTTCAGGGTGACTACATTCAATGGGACGGCCGATTCTGCAGCGTACTATACAACAGCTGCACCAACAGCAAACCGTACTACATTAAGTCTCGAGCCTACCCAGCAAGTAACTCTAGGTGCTTTTAGCAACCGCGGTGCAAGCGGGTTCAGAGTAAATTGGACAGCAGGAAATGGGGGTAACCGTTTGGTTTTGGTACGCGCTAACACGCCTGTTACTGTTAATCCAGTAGATGGAACAAATTATACCGCTAGTGCTGCTTTCGGAAATGGGACACTTTTGGGCGATAGCACCTATGCCATGTATTTAGGAAATAGCGCTACCCAAACGGGTACGCTGACCGGTATGGCAGCGGCTACTCTTTATTATGTAAAAGTATATGAGGTAAGCATTGGCGCCACCGGCTCAAATAATTATATGCAGCTTAATGCCCCTATATCCTCCACGTATACATTGGATGTTGCGCCAATAGTTTCTGCAACAACTTTAGTTGTCACCGCTGTTAGTGCAACAAGTATTCGTTTAAGCTGGAGCAAAGGCAATGGGACTAATAGCCTTGTCGTTGGCCGACTGAATAACAACCCTATAGCACCTACGAATGGTGTCGGCTATTCAGCAGATTCTGTTTGGACTCAAGGAAGTATAATTTCAACTTCCAGTTATGTGGTATATGCTGATACCGGGAATAGTGTACTCATAACGGGTCTCAATGCAAATACAAATTATCGATTCAGAGTATATCCGTTTAATGGACAAGGCATTGCTTCGGCTTTCCGTACCGCTTCACCCGCCCTAATCAGTCGGAATACCCTGCCAGCTACACTTAGCAGCAACCCAGTTTATGACCAAATAGCACCTACAAGCTATCGAATTGGCTGGGAAGGCGGAGCCACAGGTAAACTGCTCGTATTGCGAAAAGAAGCTTCAGTTAATGCTTTCCCAACACAAGGAATGAATTTTACTGCCAATACTGCTTTTGGAAGCGGCACAAATTTGGGCGACAGTAACTTTGTGGTTTACGCCGGTACAGCTAATCAGGTGACTCTCACGGGTCTGGAACAAAATACGACTTACTTCGCCGCTTTATTTGATTATTCCGGTTCGGATGCCACCCGGTCCTATGCCTTTTCCCCGGCAATCGATACCAATCGTTTTACTTTTATCCTGCTCAATGCAAAGGTATTTTTGCAAGGGCCTTATAAGTCCGATAGTCTTCAAACCAATTTAGCCACGGATATACCGCTTAACCAACCTTATAATACACCACCCTGGAATTATACAGGTACTCAAACAGTAAGCAGTTTGCCAAATATCCCGATTGTTGATTGGGTTTATATTCAAACCCGACGGGCTACAGCGGCTTCCCTAGCGAGATCTGATAGTATAACTGCTGAGACTGTTGCTTGGCTCCTCAGTGATGGGAGAATCGTGGCGCTAAACGGGACAGATTATTTAACTATGCCAATTTCAAAGCCGGGAAACCAATATGTAGTGGTCTATCACCGCACCCATATTCCCATTATGAGTAACACACCGCTGTCTTTTGACACGGATGCATATCGTTTTGACTTTACAACCGCACAAAGTCAGGCCTATGGAACAGATGCACAACAACTTTTACTCACGGGTGTATGGGGAATGTATTCGGGTAGAATAGAGCAAACAACCCCGTTTTTAATCGATATAGCTGACTTACAGCAGGCGTGGAACGATAAAAACCAAGAAGGAGGGTATGCTGACGCGGATGCTGTACTCGAAGGGTTGGTGGATGCAGCAGATAGATCGGTTGTATGGAATAACCGAAAGAGAATATCTCAAGTCCCACAATGACCCATTCATGGAATATAGTACATAAATGGGACAACAT
>JBDNIH010000304.1:0-10272 GCA_041688385.1 Bacteroidia bacterium | reverse complement strand
AAATGCGTCATTTTTTTGAAATATATAACAATATACTAATTTAACCTAATCCAGTTAATTATTATAGGTAGTACTCCCCAAAATGCGTCAAAAGAGCGCTTGGTATTGTTAATGAGAGGCTGAATAAATGTATTAAGGCAATCGAATGGGTTTCAATTCCTCGAAAAAGATATCATCATTGGGTACGTCGAAATCTAATCCTATGACTTTCATGTTGTTGTCGTAGTTTATTTTAACGGTACCATGTTGAAACCACGCTTGGGGCTTATCCCAGACGATTTCGTAGGTGTCGTAATGCCAATGTTTGAGGGTGGACGTGTAGTCGGGTGTGTGTTCGAAACTGATACGTAATTCACCCTTTTCAACCTTTATTTCAATGTTGCCGTAGATGTCGCTTTTGTATTTTCCGACAATCTGATCGGCCTCTAAAGCGGGTATTGTGCCCAAAACCCGTGCTTTTTTACGATCGACGATTCGCGTATCTTTTTTCTCGTTGAGCTCGCGATTTTTGAGGTCGTCTTTCGACCAATCTTTTTCAGCTAATCCAAAAAATCGGTCGGCAATGTAGTTTGGGATACTTCCAATAGGCGCTTTGAGGCCATTGGTGAGTACAATAACGGCCAGTTGATCATCGGGGTAAAGGGCAAAAGCCGAAAGCATACCGTCATAACCACCGGTATGCGAAACGCGCAAATGACTGTAGTAATCGCTCATTTGCCAGCCCAAGGCATAACCTGAAAAGTTGCGTTGTGATTTAGGATTGGTGTGGTCCACGCCAAAAGTATTGTAAGGGGTCCACAAGGTGTTGCGTGAGCTGCGCGTGAGCAGGGTGTCTTTGCCCCAAATACCATTATTGAGATTGAAAATAGCCCATTGACTCATGTCTTTGACGCTGGATATGAGTCCTCCAGTAGCGCCGACGGTTTCCCAATCCACCCATTCGATAGGCCGGTTAACGCCTTCGGAGCTAAGTTCGTGGGGAGAAGCTACATTGTTGAGTGTGCGCATGACTTCTAGTTGGTAAACAGAACGGTTCATGTCAAGCGGTTTCAACAAGCGGTTGGTCACAAACGTACCCCAATCCTGTCCGCTGACCACTTTAATGACTTCGCCTGCCGTGATATACATGAGATTTGAATAACCAAAACCATCACGAAAGCCAAATTCTGGTTCGAGATATTGGATGTGTTTAATAATATCTTCAACACTGCGATTGGCACGGTGCCAGATGATGTCGCCACTGAAAGTGCCCAAACCAACGCGGTGACAAAGTAAATCTTTGATGGTGACCATACTGCTGGTGGTGGGGTCGTTGAGTTTAAAATAGGGCAAGTATTTTTGCACAGGGTCGTTCCAACTGAGTTTGCCTTCTTGGACCAACAACGCAATGGCAGTCGAAGTAAAGGCTTTAGAATTCGAAGCGATGGCGTAGAGGGTGTTTTCATCTACTTTGCGGTCTGTGCCCATTTCGGCAGTGCCATAACCTTTGGCAAAAATCAGTTTGCCATCTTTCACCACGCCAACGCTCATGCCTGGTACGCCCCATTCATTTTGACTTTTAGCCAGATAAGCATCTAATTTTTTCAGATCAACCTGAGCCAACAAATGAAAGGGATGGAGCAGCAGGAGCAGCAAGAAGGTGTTGCGTATTTTCATAAAGCGAGATTTGAAGGCAATATCGTGTTTTTGACAAAAAAAATGATGTAGGCTTTACATCGCAAGAACAAAAAAGGCCTACTGAAGTACAGTAGGCCTTTTATTATGGGGTAATTAAACTTTCACATCTTCTCTATAACAATAGCGCTGGCACCGCCACCACCATTACAGATACCAGCAACACCAATTTTGCCTGATTCTTGGTGTAATACACTGGTCAAAGTAGCAACGATACGCGCGCCTGAACTGCCAATCGGGTGACCGATAGACACGCCACCGCCATATACATTTACTTTTTCGGGGTTGAGTTTCAATAAATTATTATTGGCAACACATACCACGGCAAAAGCTTCGTTTATTTCGTAAAAATCAACTTGTTCAGGTGTAACGCCAGCACGCTTCAGCGCCAATGGAATAGCTTTGGCTGGGGCAGTAGTGAACCATTCTGGTGCCTGCTGTGCATCGGCATAACCGAGTATGCGTGCAATAGGTTTGATGCCCAATGCATCGGCTTTTTCTTTGCTCATAAGGATAACAGCTGAAGCGCCATCGTTGAGGTTAGAAGCGTTGGCAGCAGTCACCGTGCCGTCCTTTACAAAAACGGGCTTTAAAGCTGCCATTTTTTCAAAGTTGACCTTGGTATAATCTTCATCTTGGCGAACAATCAAGGGGTCTTTGCCACGCACCGGAATTTCGACTTCCACAATCTCGGCATCAAACTTACCAGCAGACCAAGCAGCTGCAGCGCGTTTGTAGGAAGTTATGGCGTATTCGTCTTGGTCTTCCCTGCTGATGTTCATGTCGGTGGCACAGAGCTCAGCGGCATTGCCCATATGGTAGTCTTTGTACACGTCCCACAAGCCATCGCGAATGATGCCATCGATTACCTGGCCGTGGCCGAGTTTTGCACCACTGCGGTTATTGGGGAGATAATAGGGGACGTTGCTCATGCTTTCCATGCCGCCGGCAACAACGATTTCGTTTTGACCAAGTTGGATGCTTTGCGCGCCCAGCATAATGGCTTTCATACCCGAAGCACAGACTTTGTTTACCGTCGTGGTGGGGGTATCGTTGCTTATACCGGCGCCGATGCTTGCTTGCGTAGCCGGTGCTTGGCCAACATTGGCGCTGATTACATTGCCCATAAACACTTCATCGACCGAAGTAGGGTCGAGCTTTATTTTTTCCATGGCTTTGCGGATCACCAGGCTGCCAAGTTCAGTAGCTTTTTTTGCAGCAAGACTGCCATTGAAGCTGCCAATGGGGGTTCTAGCGACGGATACGATATAGACTTCTTTCATGCGGGAAGTTATTTTAGCAAAAGGGGTTATTTTGTGCCATAAAGTTAGGGTTTATTTTAAGCCCTGTACAAAATCTAAGCGCAACTCCCGTGGCAAAACCAACCCAGCTTGCAACTCTGATCAGTTATTTACAACTGCATACCAACGATTTGGTACGCATATTCCTCATTCTGGTAGGTGTAGTGCTTATGACCTGGCTTTTGCCAAAAAAACTCTACAATCAATTCGATTACGATAACAATAAACCTTGGGTATACAGGGATTTGATTGCCCCATTTGACTTTCCAGTATTCAAAACAGCTGAGGTACTAGCCGAAGATGCGAGTAAAGTATTGGCAGAACACGCACCTTATTTCAGGCAGGACGACAAGGTAGTGTTAACGGTATTGTTCGAATTAAAGCGATTTACTGGTAATTATCGCGATTCATTGGCACTTTATGCTCGACTGTTACAAGCAACGAACGAAATCTACCGCTCGGGTTTAGCAGCACCTGCCGATATTGAAATGGGTGATCTTATTTATATCCTAAACAAAGACAGTCGCGTTGAAAAGCGAGAAAGTACCCAGATTTTTAATTTAAACGGCGCAGTGAATTTGCTGCGTGATGCCTGGGGACAGGACAAAGCCGATATTAATGCATTGGCAGATTTTGCGGAGGAACATCTTGCATACAATTTACGCTATGACGAGAATCTGACTCAAAAGATTAAAGATCAGTTGCTCTCAGAAATCAGTGAAACCCTCGGCATGGTGCAAAAGGGGGAGTTGATTGTAGGAAAAGGCGCCTTGGTCACTGCAGAGGTTTTCCGGAAAATTCGTTCTCTCGAAAAGGCCAATGGTACCGGTGAGGTAACTGCGACACAAATATGGTTGGCAACTGCTGGGCAGTTTATGATTGTTGCGCTCATAACGCTAATACTAGTTTTTTATCTCTACTTCTTTCGTTTAGAGTTGTTCTACGACAACCGACGTTTTCTTGTATTGTTGCTTAATTTGGTAGGTATAGTGGCCCTGTACAGTTTTACATCGCGTCAAGGTATTTCGAGCATCTATCTCATTCCATTTTGTATACTACCCATTATTACGAGAGCGCTATTTGATGCTTGGGTAGCTATGATGACATTGGTTGTTGCTGCATTGGTTTGTTCCTTTTATTCGGGCTTTGCATCTGAGTTTTTGGTGTTGCAGCTTACGGCGGGAATGGCGGCCATTTTTAGTTTGATCAGCATTCGCCGTCGGTCTCAGTTTTACATCACTGCAGGGCTTATTTTTGTAGTATATGCCCTCGGTTATACCGCTTATACACTGATTAGCAAGGGAGATTATACCGAGCTTATTCCTCTCTATTACGGTTATTTTGGTGTAAATGCACTTCTCACACTGATTGCTTCACCGTTACTATTTGGTTACGAAAAACTCTTCGGATTTGTTTCAGATGTGACTTTAATGGAATTGAGCGATACCAATAGTCCACTGCTACGCGAATTGAACCTACAAGCACCGGGCACCTTCCAGCACAGCCTACAGGTTTCGAACCTCGCTGAAGCTGCAATATTTGAAATCGGAGGCAACCCCTTATTGGTTAGGGTGGGTGCATTGTACCACGATATCGGTAAAATGAACAATCCAATGTATTTTATTGAAAACCAGGCAGGCTTAAACCCCCACGATGATTTGCCTTTCGAAGACAGTGCACAAATCATAGTCGGCCACGTATTGGATGGCATTGATATGGCAAAAAAGAACCGTTTGCCCAATATCATCATCGATTTTATTCGCACGCACCATGGCGACCAACGGGTAGAGTATTTTTACCAGTCATTTCTTAAGAACTATCCCCATCAGGCTGTAGATGAAACCAAATTCCGGTACCCAGGCCCCAAACCTTTTAGCAAAGAAACAGCTGTTTTAATGATGGCCGATTCCGTAGAAGCAGCTTCCCGCAGTCTAAAAGAACATTCAGAGGAGAGCATCAGCGAATTGGTAGATGCAATTATCGATAAGCAAATTTTGCACCAGCAGTTTATCAATGCCAACATCACCATGCGTGATATTCAGCGGATTAAACAGCTGTACAAAAAGAAATTGGGTAGCATTTACCATGTTCGGATTGCCTATCCCAAAGGCTGAACCAACCTGCTGAATCTCATTTTTTGAAAAGATTTGCACAAAAAAAGGTGCAAAATTGGCGCTTGCCTTTATGGGCATTGTTTCTCTAATTTGAGCATTACAACTTAGTAGCTGATTCATGGCCAAAAAGCTGATTAAAGAAAAAAAAATATTTGTCCTTGACACTTCGGTATTGTTGCACGACCACAATGCTGTCAATAATTTCGAAGAGCACGATGTAGCTATTCCTATCACTGTTTTAGAGGAGCTCGATCGTTTCAAAAAAGGCAACGACAGCCTCAATTTTGAGGCACGCGAATTCATACGTTTTCTGGATAAACTCTCGCAAGAGCAGATGCTGTCGAAATGGATATCACTCGAAGGTACTGGCAAAGGTCGTTTTTGCGTGGAAATGAAAGAACGTTCGGCCATGAATGCCAACGATATCTTTGGCGAAAAAAAGGACGACCACCGCATTTTGAATACCGCCTTGTACTTGCAAGATGAGAATAAGGATAAAAAAGTGGTATTGGTGTCGAAAGACATCAATCTGCGGCTAAAAGCGAAAGCACTCAATCTGTCGGCTGAGGACTACCGCTTTGGCAAGGTTAAAAACCTCGATGAACTTTATACGGGTAAAACCGTCGTAACTGGAATCAGTCATGAAACCATCGACCGTTTTTATCAGGATGGTTTTTGCTCACCCGCGGCTATAGGTTTGGTAGATGCAATTCCGAACCACTATTACATACTGCGTAATGGTAAGGATTCAGTAATGGCCTACTTCAACTCATTTGAGGGCAGACTCGAAAAGGTTGAAAAACGATTGGCCTATGGGATTAAACCACGCAATGCAGAACAGACTTTTGCGCTGCATGCTGTAATGTCAGAGCAAATTAAGTTGGTGACCCTTCAGGGTACAGCTGGAACAGGAAAAACGTTGTTAGCGCTGGCGGGAGCCCTCGAGCAAAAGCGGCTTTATAAGCAATTATATGTTGCTAGGCCAATTGTTCCCCTAAGTAACAAAGACATAGGTTTCCTCCCCGGCGACATCAAATCAAAGCTAAATCCTTATATGGAACCTCTCTGGGATAACCTGAAATTCATCCAAAATCAATTCAGCGAGTCGGATAAGGATTTTCAGAAAATCAATGAGATGGTACAGCAGGAAAAGCTCAATATCACTCCCTTGGCCTACATTCGCGGCCGTAGTTTTTCGAATATTTGTTTTATCGTAGATGAAGCCCAAAATTTAACTCCTCATGAGGTTAAAACTATCATAACACGGGCAGGAGAGGGCACTAAAATCATCTTTACTGGCGATGTAAGGCAAATTGACACGCCTTATCTCGACGCCCAATCAAATGGCCTCAGCTATATCATCGACCGTCTAAAAGGACAACCGCTATTTGCACACATTACACTCGAAAAGGGAGAACGCTCAGAATTAGCCAATATCGCTAATGAATTGCTGTAATCAGCGGCCAAGTCGATTCAACGAATTTACTTTCGCATAACCCACCAACCGATCATATTTGGTGCTTGTAGGTGGATTATGGTAAACGAATATTTCATAATCGTTTTCGGTCTCTTCATACGAACCCTCAAACCAGGTATCATCTATTAATTTAGAGCCCTCAGCTCTGAATCCGTAGATGTAGTCGTAATAACCTTGTTTCAAGTAGAATTCCTTTTCGTAAAGCCCTGAGTCAAAGTTGTAGTACATTTCAGTGTCTTCATTGGCCATCCAATCACCAAAAGTACCAAGCACGTACACCTTGCCAGCCGCTGCTGTACCACCAGGAGGCGATAGAAAAAACTTGACGGTGATATAGTCGCCATCTGTCCGCCCATTCCGTCCCTCCATATTTTGGATGAGATAGCGTCCGTTTAAATCTTCGAAAAAGAGGTAACGCCGGCTGGCGCGACTCTCATCCACACGCAGTTCCACAAAATTTCCGGTTTCCGTTATCTCAAAATTAGCAACCCCATCACCTCGAAAACGTAGACTACGGAGATCTACCTTGCGGAATTCATTGCCAGCTTTAAAAACATTCCGGTCAGCATAATCGTAGCTCAAAAGATTGTCGCGTACAAATAAGGGGAGTATACCAGCTACATCCTTGTCCGACCGTCCATTTTGGCGCAGGATCACCTTCACTTCCTCAAAGGGGTTGAAAATGCGGACGCCATTGGTGTTAATGTCGAAATCGAGCTCATGGGAGCTGTAAATTTCGCTGGGTTTACTGGCGCGTTTTAGGTAAGGTATGACCGAAAAACTGGTCTGAATAACCATAAAACGACGCGTTAATACAGGTTTGTACTTGTCGAAATTGCTATAAACATACAAGAGATAGTTGCCCGAGACCTTAAATTGCATATTTGCATTGGGCAACATGAGTTGATAGTGGGTGTATTTCTGTAAAGTATTAATGCTCGGCGTATTGGTAACTATCTGGTCTTCAAAATAGCCTTCCAAGTATTGGTTTTGGAAAAGATTGGAAGGGGTCCAGTCGGCATTACAATGGATTAGCGTATAGTTATAGGCCTCAAAACCACCACTGAGGTCGTCAAAATGCAGTTCTAAAGGATCAGCTTGGCTGCCCAGCGTAAACATAGGGTTGGAAAATGGTTTGCCTTCTATCAGTATCTGAACAGTTCGAATCGAGGCGGCATATACCCGGTCTTCGAAACGAATGTGGTCATAGTCATTGGCCAATGTAGCTTGCGTCCAAGCTGCCGACAACAGAAGTAGTAAAAGCAGATTTTTCATCTAGTGAATTCCTTCAATTTGACTGATTTCTTCAAACAGCTTTTCCCAGCTTTTGTTGCTTTGCTCGACTTGCTGATCCAGCTGCTTTTGTTTTTTTTGAAGTTCTATTAGCCGATTAGACTGAGTATATACTTCAGGTTTGGCCATTTCTATCTCGAGCTGCTGTTTTTCTTTTTTCAATTGAGTGAGCAGAATATCGGTGTCATCCAGCTGTCTTTGCAGTTTGTTGAGCTGTTTTTTGGCTTCTTTGTCGATGGCAGGGCGGGTTGTATTGGTTACTACCGGCGCCGCACTGTTTTTGTTGCCGCCTTTTTTCTTTTCTATACCGCCTTGCTGTTGCTGCAAGAAGAATTCTTCACCATACTGCTGCACAAATTCCGGGTAACCTCCGGGATAAACTTTGATCTGGCCATTGTGGATATACCACACTTTGTTGGCGATTTGCTCGAGGAAGTAGCGGTCGTGCGAAACACAGATAAAGCTGCCTTCGTAACCTTCCAAGGCATCAACTAACATTTCTACTGAATCCATGTCGAGGTGGTTGGTAGGCTCATCGAGTAGCAAAAAATTCGCATCGCTCAACATCATACCGGCCAGGGCAACACGGGCTTTTTCGCCTCCACTCAGCACTTTTACTTTTTTGAATACGTCATCATCTGAGAACAAAAACGAACCCAAGGTATTGCGAACTTCCTGCACGGTGCGATTGTGGGCAAGGCGCTGGGTTTCTTCCAATAATTCGTTTTCAAGGCGCAACGACTCGAGCTGGTGCTGAGCGAAATACGACATTTTGACATTGTGGCCAGGGATACGTTCACCTTCAAAACTCTCCGCGCCGCCAATGATGCGAAGTAGGGTAGACTTACCCTTTCCATTTGGGCCAATGAGCGCAATTTTATCACCTCTTTCAATCAAAGCATGGGCGTTGTGCAATATGTCAACATCTGGATATGACTTATCGATATGCTTTAGTTCACAAAGTATTTTGCCTGGTTGGGTTAACACTTTCAAACGAATGGAGAGATGCCTGTTGTCGGTTTCTGAAACTTGAATCAGGTCCCGTTTTTCGATGAGTTTTATGCGCGATTGAACCGCTTTGGCTTTCGAAGCTTTGGACCGAAAGCGCTCTACAAACCTCATCTCTTGTCGGAGCTGATTCTGCTGGTTTTTGTAGGTTTTCATTTCCTGTTCCAAACGCTCTCCTTTTAATTCTTCGTAATCGGAGTAATTGCCCGCATAAGAGCGGAGTTGTTGTAACTCCACTTCTAAAATACGTGTACACAGCTGATCCAGAAAACGCCTATCGTGTGATACAATGAGTACTGTTCCGGGATAATTACGCAAATAGCCTTCCAGCCATTGGATGGCAGGTAGATCTAGGTGGTTGGTAGGCTCATCAAGCATGAGCAAGTCAGGCGCTTCGAGCAAACACTTAGCTAGCATCACCCGCATCCGCCAGCCGCCCGAAAACTTGGAATACGACTTGGTCATGTCGGTAGGTTTGAAGCCCAGACCAGCCAAGGTGCGTTTTACCGAATTTTCGATGTTAAAGGCGTCGTGTAAGGTGAGGTATTCGTGCAGGTCGCTGTAGGCATGCAAAACACCTTCACTGTGGTCTGTAGCCATTAATTCGAGCAAACGGTCATGTTCATTGCGTTTGTCGAGGAGCTCGGCATAAGCCTGTGCGGCTACATCAACAATATTGTCCTCCGTTTCAAACGACAGCAAATCCTGGTTAAAAAAACTGGTACGCAAACCGCGCATCTTCTGGAGCGCAGGGCCTGCTTCGTATTGCCCGGCCAGTAAACGTAATAAAGTCGACTTGCCCGTGCCATTTCGGCCAATCAAGCCAATTCGCTCGCCTGGATGCAGGTCGAAAGAAACATTATCGTATAAAATTTGTCCGCCAAACTGAAAGCTCAGCGCATTTGCTGTGATCATAAAGTTGAATTGTTAGATAGCTTTAGACTACCACTGTTATTGTTCATGGAAAAACTTGACATCGGCCGCCAAATGGTCAAACAAATTTCTAACTTTGGCGTGCGATTTCGAAAAGCAATTTTCGGGCTTTAATCATTAAAAAACGAGAAAAAGTAATTCTTCGTCATAGAACTATGTCCAGAACTATTAAACTTTCTAAAGGGCACGACATCAAACTGGTCGGCAAAGCCGATAAATCAGTAGTTGATGCGGTTGCTCCTAAAACCGTCAGCATCAATCCACAAGAATTTCGTTACAAAAAATTCAAGGTCATTGTAGAGCCTGGCACCGAGGTGAAGGCAGGCACGGCCCTGATGTACGACAAGGCTTTTCCCGACATGAAAATTACCTCACCGCACAGTGGTGAGGTGGTAGAAGTGCGTCGTGGCGACAAGCGTGTACTGGAGGCAATTGTAATATTGGCCGACAAACAAAATCAATTTGAGGATTT
>JBDNIH010000303.1:0-2797 GCA_041688385.1 Bacteroidia bacterium | reverse complement strand
TCGCTCACTCTGGGAATGTGCTAATGTGCTAATGTCCTTTCACTCTAGCGAACATTGACAAATTTTCTAACTAAAACGATGATCTTTACCGGTTAAAAACATTTCATTAGCACATTAGCACATTAGCACATTAGCACATTAGCACATTAGCACATTAGCACATTAGCACATTAGCACATTAGCACATTAGCACATTAGCACATTAGCACATTAGCACATTAGCACATTAGCACATCAGCACCTTTCTGCCCGATTAAAAAACAAAAAAGCCACCCCTGTTAAGAGATGGCTTCTTGAGAAGAAAAAGCAATAACTAGGCTTCCAGCGCAGCAACACCCGGAAGAACTTTGCCTTCCATATATTCAAGCAAGGCGCCACCACCCGTACTTACATAACTAACCTCGTCAGTAAGCCCAAACTGTGCGATTGCCGCAGCCGAATCGCCACCACCTATCAAAGAAAACGCACCAGCTCGGGTGGCCTTTACAATGGCTTCGGCTACAGCTTTAGTGCCGTTTTCGAATTTTGGCATTTCAAATACACCGGCAGGGCCGTTCCACAAGACTGTTTTAGAATTGGCAATGACGTCGGTGAATTGTTTTACAGCTTCCGGGCCAATATCTAAGCCCATCCAACCCGAAGGAATTGCTGTATTTGCGGCTTTTTGGGTGTTGGCATCGTTCGAAAAAGCATCTGCGATGATAGAATCGACCGGCAAAACCAAGTTTACACCCTTAGCTTTTGCTTTTTCGATCAAACTCAGCGCAAGCTCCATTTTATCGTCTTCGCACAATGAATTGCCAATCTGGCCACCCATGGCTTTGAAGAAGGTATAAACCATGCCTCCACCAATAAGCAGATTATCAACACTGTCCAATAGATTTTCGATGACGAGAATTTTATCGCTCACTTTTGCACCACCCATGATGGCGGTGTAAGGGCGCTCGGCATTTTTCATCACTTTATCGGCATTGGTCAACTCGGCAAACATGAGGTAGCCAGCAGCTTTATTCCCGTCAAAAAAACGGGTCATAGTCGCCGTGCTTGCATGTTCACGGTGGGCCGTGCCGAAAGCGTCGTTTACATAAAAATCACCATGTTTGCTCAACTTTTCAGCAAAAGCAACATCGCCTTTTTCTTCTTCCTTGTAAAAGCGCACATTTTCGAGCAAAAGCACTTCGCCAGCTTGGAGCGCCGCCGACTGCTTATACGCTTTTTCACCAATACAATCGGTAGCGAAGGCAACCTCCCTACCCAAAAGGGCAGAGAAAGTAGATAACGTATGGCGCAGCGAATATTTATCCTCCGGACCTTCTTTTGGACGTCCCAAATGCGACATCAATACCACCGAACCACCGTCTTTTAAAATTTTGGTGACTGTAGGCAAAGCGGCACGAATGCGCGTATCGTCTTTAACGGCAAGGGTGCCTTTGTCGAGAGGGACGTTAAAATCGACCCGCATAACCACCTTTTTACCGGCAAAGTTTATATCGTGTATACTTTTCATCGTGCGACTTACATGCTACCCACACGTGCTGCCAAGTCGGCAATACGGCTCGAATAACCTGCTTCGTTGTCGTACCAGCCCACCACTTTCACGGTATTACCAATAACCATGGTCATGTGGCTATCGAAAATACAACTGTGCGTATCGCCTACGATATCGATAGATACAATTTCGTCGGTTTCGTAATGTAAAATACCTTTCATACGGCCTTCGCTGGCTTTTTTGAAAGCGGCATTAATTTCTTCTACGGTCGCTGGCTTTTTCAAGATGGCGGTGAAGTCGGTAACAGATCCATCAGGAATAGGTACGCGCATGGCGTTACCGTTAAGTTTTCCTTTCAGATGTGGCATTACCAGACCAACTGCTTTGGCGGCACCAGTGCTGGTAGGCACAATGCTATAAGCTGCAGCACGGGCACGACGGAGGTCTTTGTGTGGTGCGTCCTGCAAATTCTGGTCAGCAGTATAAGCATGTATGGTGGTCATGAAGCCATTGTCAATACCCCAATTGTCGTCGAGTACCTTCACCATCGGCGCAAGGCAGTTGGTGGTACAGCTCGCATTCGACAATACGGTTTCGCTACCATCGAGTACTTCTTCGTTTACACCCAAAACAATGGTTTTGAGGTCACCGGTTGCTGGAGCAGAAATGATCACCTTGCGGGCACCCGCTTCTAGATGCAAACCAGCCGTTTCTTTGTCGGTAAAACGCCCCGTTGATTCAATTACGACATCTACACCTAGACTTTTCCATGGCAGGAGTGCTGGATTTTTCTCTGCATAAATGCGGATTTTAGCACCATTTACAATGATACCATCAGCATCGTGCGATACAGTACCGTTAAAACGACCATGCACTGAATCGTATTTCAGCAAATGAGCCAGGGTTTTGGTGTCGGTGAGGTCATTGATAGCAACGACTTCTACATTGGCGTTATTCAGCAGGTATTTGTACGCCAGTCGGCCGATACGGCCGAAACCATTGATCGCAATCTTGGTCTTCGTCATGGTAAAGGGTTGTTTTGGAGGCACAAAGATAGTAAATGCTTTAGGCATAAAAAGTACCCAATTCATGGGAGTTTATAGGCACGCAGTTTATATTGGGTATATGCCCTTTAAACCCTCTTCTGAAAAATTTCTAAATCAAAGCTTGTAATAAAAGTTTCGACGGCTATATTTGCACCCACATTACCGAAACGGCCCGTTCGTCTAGGGGTTAGGACGCCAGATTTTCATTCTGGTAGCAGGGGTTCGATTCCCCTACGGGCTACAAAGCCGGCTTTTAAGCCGG
>JBDNIH010000063.1:0-4465 GCA_041688385.1 Bacteroidia bacterium | reverse complement strand
TTCGTTTTCACGACAATAAGACGAACGACATATTTGAGATGCAGAAGCGGGAACTGATGGAATATAATTTACCGGCACTCCTCAAATTCGAAGATAAAAACAGCATGTGGCACAGTATCGAAGCGCGCTTGCCCTTTCTCGACCCAAATACCGCCCGACTTGCCTTATCTTTGCCCGAAGAGGTGAAAATTCACAAGGGCTGGACCAAATTTGTATTGCGACGATTTATGAATGACAAAATGCCGGAGGATATTACCTGGCGTAAAAACAAATTTGGTTTTGAGGCCCCTGAAACACTATGGATTCGTCAGCACAAGCCAATAATGAAAGCAGCTGTGGCAACGTCTAGATTGCTGAATTCCATTTGTAATATGAAACGAATCGATCAAGACTTTGAAGCCATGGATAATCTCACCGCTTGGAAGCTTTACAGCATAGCATTGTGGGAGCAAGAATTTAAAGTTGTGCTTTAAGGAACGTATATATGCTGAAAACCCGGGTAATTCCTTGTTTGTTGCTCCGAAATGGTGGTCTGGTCAAAACTTTTCAGTTCGACAAACCCAAATATGTAGGCGATCCAATTAATGCGGTTCGCATCTTCAACGAAAAGGAAGTTGATGAGATTGTTATACTCGACATCACGGCCACCCCTGAAAAAAGAGAGCCGAATTTTGAGTTAATCAAAGATTTGGCGAGTCAGGCTTTTATGCCTTTGGCTTACGGCGGTGGCATCACCAATATACAGCAGATTGAAAAACTTTTTTCCATTGGCATCGAAAAGGTTGTGCTCAACACCATAGTGAGCACCAATCCCAACTTGATTAAACAGGCCGCGGATATTGCCGGCAGTTCGTCGGTAGTGGTTTGTATGGATGTTAAATCTAAATTGTTTGGTAAACCAACGGTTTTTAACCATGCCGGTAAGGTTGATACCAAACAAGATCCTGTCCAGTTTGCACAAAAAATGCAGGAATTGGGCGCTGGTGAATTGATTTTTAATTCCATCGACCGAGATGGTATGCAAAAGGGCTATGACCTAGTTCTGATTGAAAAAATTACCAAAGCCATCGACATCCCACTGGTTGCCCTGGGTGGGGCCGCTACTCTGGACGATTTCCGAAAGGCAGTCGATCATGGCGCGTCGGCAGTAGCAGCAGGCAGTATGTTTGTATTTCATGGCAAACACAAAGCAGTACTGATCACTTACCCAGAATACTCAAAACTAGAAAATTTATTCGCATGAACAAGGTGTTAGAATTCCAACAACCCCGAGAATATCAACGTTGTACACGATGTGTTATGGACACGTCTGATTCCGAAGTTGTTTTTAACGAGGAGGGGGTATGTAATCATTGTTTGAGATATGATGCACAACTAAAAACCCGGGTATATCACGGTGAAGAAGCGTCGACCAAACTAACTGCACTCGTAGAGGCCATCAAAAGAGCAGGAAAAGGCAAGGAATATGATTGTATCATAGGTGTAAGTGGTGGGGTAGATAGCACTTATGTGGCCTATCTCACAAAACAACTTGGTTTACGTCCTTTGGCAGTGCACTTTGACAATGGCTGGAATTCAGAACTGGCAGTGAGCAACATTGAAAAAACGCTAAATACGGTGGGTATTGACTTATTCACCTATGTTATTGACTGGACTATGTTTAGGGAACTGCAGATTGCATTTTTAAAGGCCTCAACTCCAGATGGTGAAATACCAACGGATCATGCTATAAATGCGCTACTCTGGCAAGAGGCCAAAAGAAGAAATATTAAATATGTAATTAACGGGATGAATTTTGCCACCGAATCGGCATCGGTTCCTTCTTGGGCGTATGGGCATTCGGACTGGAAGTATATTCGTTCTGTGAACAAGCTATTCGGAAAACACAACCGTTTAAAAGGGTATCCCCATTTTTCATTGTGGGATCTTTTTTATTTTTCAGCTATTAAAGGTATCCGAGTAGTGTCCATATTGAATTATATCAATTACAATATAAATGAAGTAATGGACGTGCTTCAGAATAAACTCGGATGGGTTTATTACGGGGGTAAACATTACGAATCTATTTATACACGTTTTTACCAAGCTCACGTTTTGCCGGAAAAATTTGGTATAGATAAGCGAATTGGTCATTTGAGTGATTTGATAAATTCGAAACAACTGAGTCGGGAAGAAGCGCTTACACTGTTGAAAAATAAAAATTATTCGGCCGATATGCTCAAAGAGGATTTGGCCTATGTGATCAAAAAACTTGAATTGACGCCAGAGAAATTTGACGCTATTATGAAGGCTCCTAAGAAGACTTTTAGGGATTATCCTAACAATTATGCCCTGGTCATGCGGATTAAAAATACGCTTAACAAGTTGCGTAAACTTAATCTAATGCCACGTTAACGCATGAAGCAAGCCATAAGTAATGTCCACATTTATCCATCTGCATTCACCAATGAATCGCGGATTTTTAAAGAGACGGCATCGTTAATCCGATTAGGATTGGTGGATGAAATTGTGATGGTGGGCATATGGGAACCCGGCTTAGCGGAGTTTGAGCAGTTGGATGCCGAGCGTTCTATTTTAAGAATTAAAGAAAAGTTCGTATTTAAACGGAGTCTACTCAATTTCATCGCTAAATATTTCTTTTTTCAGTTCCAGGTCATCCGAGCGTTAAAAGGACGTAAGATTGACATCATTAATTGCCATAGTCTGTCTGTCCTAGGAATAGGCGTTTATTTTAAAATTTTTAAGGGAACACCCCTTATTTATGATGCACATGAATTAGAAACAGAGGTGAACGGGGCACGGGGCCTAAAAAAGCGGATTGGAAAAATACTCGAAGCCATTTATATGCCTTTTGTCGATGAGCTCATAGTGGTGAGCCGCCTTATAGGGGAGTGGTATAAAAATAAGTATAAACTCCCGAATGCAACTGTGATTCGAAATGTTCCTCATTTTTATCCCTATTCAACAAAACCGAACATAATTCGCGAAATGTTTGGGATTACAGCTGGCCAGTTGATATTTATTTATCAGGGCATTTTAACGAAAAGCCGGGGCGTACACATTATAATAGATGCATTTTTAAACGTCAAACCCGAACAACATATCGTGTTTTTGGGTATGGGTGAGATGGCTGAAGAAATTAAAGCCATTGCAGCTAAACACTTAAATGTTCACTTCATTCCGGCTGTTCCACCAGCTGAAATCAGAAATTATACGGCTTCGGCTGATGTGGGCATTGCTCTCATTCAGAATAGTTGCCTGAGCTATTATTATTGTTCTCCAAATAAGGTTTTTGAATATCTCATGCACGGAATCCCCCAAATTATCAGTGATTTTCCGGAAATGGCCGAAACTATTGATGGTGGAGCGTGTGGGTGGCTGATATCTCCCGAAAAGGAAAATTTAGTAAGCCTGCTTCAACAACTCAACCGCGCATCAGTTGCTGAGAAAACAGCTAGTGTTCTACAAAAAAGGAGGGGTATAGGTTGGGAAATGGAAGAAGCGGGATTGGTACATGTTTATAGTCGCATCACAGAAAAATTAAAATTAAAATAATAACGGTTCTCGGTGCAAGACCTCAGTTTATCAAAGCCTCGCTGGTATCAAGGGCTTTGAAAAAAACGACTGTTATAGAAGAAATTCTCGTGCATTCAGGTCAGTAGTTCGACGAAAATATTTGGGCTATTTTTTCGAGGAAATAGAAATCCCTGCCCCTAAATACTTTTTGAATATCAATGGTTTGGAATATGGTGCTATGACCGGCCAGATGTTGGAAGCCATTGAAAAAATTCTGATAGAGGAAAAACCAGATTTGGTGATGGTTTACGGAGATACCAATTCAACGCTTGCAGATGCATTGGCGGCTTGCAAACTCCATATACCGGTGGCACATATCGAATCGGGTTTGCGGAGTCATAATTTATTGATGCCCGAGGAGTATAATCGCATGTTGACGGACAGAATTGCCAGCTTACTTTTTGTGCCGACTCAAAGTGGCATTCAGAATTTACAAGCTGAGGGTTTTTCCAATTTTAATTCTGAAATTATCCTGAATGGCGATGTTCTGTTGGATGCTGCACCGCATTTCTCTAAAAAACCAGAATTGGTGAGTGAAGGAGTTCGTCTATTGCTTGAAAATACGCCGGAGTATGTCCTTGCCACCATTCATCGGCAGGAAAATACCGATGATTTGACGGCACTACACAACATCATAGAGGCATTGAATGAAATCAACCTACAAAAGCCAGTAGTACTGCCCTTGCACCTCAGAACGCGCAAGGTTTTATATCAAAACAAGATCCGAGTCGATTTTAAATTAATTGATCCTGTGGGTTATATTGATATGCTCCAGTTAATCGGAAAAAGCGGACTGGTGATTACAGATAGTGGTGGGTTACAAAAGGAGGCTTTTTTTATGAATAAATACTGTCTCACTATAAGAACCGAAACAGAGTGGGTTGAATTA
>JBDNIH010000302.1:0-4916 GCA_041688385.1 Bacteroidia bacterium | reverse complement strand
TGGTACAAACAAATCCGGGCTTTTAAGGCAGAATTTAATGTTTTGCTCGTCGATTTACGGGGTCATGGGCGCTCGCCTGGTTCAGCGGTCATGGGCAAAAACTATAACTTCGAGACCATCTCAGCTGATATACTTCAGGTACTCGACCATCTCGAAATTAAAAAAGCGCATTTTATAGGCGTATCTCTTGGCACCATCATCATACGGCAATTGGCCGAAATGGCACCGGAGCGGGTGCAGAGCATGATATTAGCAGGTGCTATCGCCAAACTGGATATCCGTTCCCGCTTTTTTGTGGGAATGGGCAATGCCTTCAAAAATCTGGTCCCCTACCTCTGGTTATACAAGCTGTTTGCTTTTGTAATCATGCCCCGAAAAAACCACGCAGAGTCTCGTTCTTTTTTTGTGAATGAAGCCCGTAAACTGGCGCGGCAGGAGTTTTTGCGGTGGTATAAACTTACCGGCCAGCTGCGGCCAATTTTGAAACGTTTTGAAGTCCCCTTGCCAGGCATCCCAACTTTATATGTCATGGGCAGGCAAGACCATATGTTTTTACCTACCGTGCAGGACCTAGTAGCACGCACCCGTCAGGCTACGCTAGAAATTGTAGAAGAATGTGGTCATGTGGTGACCATGGAGCAGCCAGCAGCGTTTAATGAGCGCGCCATTCGGTTTATATTGGCGAGGAACTGATTAAATCAACTCTTTTTAACTTCTTCATTTTTACCCTAGCAAATTAAAGCCGCTTACTATCAAAATGTAATTGACGTCATCGAGCTAGTTCGCTCGCTTTAAAAACAGAGGTGTGTCCGAGTATTTTTAGCTCTAAAATCTGTTTTGTTTCTAGGTCGACTACCCTACTCACTATTGTGAATTCATTGTGATCTTGTTTTAAAGCCCCTAAATACAACGGAAGGAGTAACTCCAATTTTGAATTTAGGACACTATCGGATGCGCTTAACAGCTGCCCATGTAAACCCTGTAAGTAGGTTTTGGGTAACCACAAACGCAGCTGTGGGTCCGACGCCAAGTTAATATTAACGATACCCTTCGCGTCGCTGCCAACCAGATAATAGTATTTTACCCGCTTTTCAGGCGGATTACCAAAGCTGGGATAAACGGCAAAAGGCCAACTATCAAAATGGGCGAGGCCACACAAGCCATTCACTCCGATCAAAACTCCGCCTACCCATCGAAGTGCTTTTTGACTGTCGGGCAGGAGCCGTTGTACCTTGATATTGGTTTGCTTTAACAGTTCTCCCCAGGGTAAAAACACCAGATAAAAAATAGGCAATTGCCAGAAATTTATCTGCATCAACCAATAAATGCTGCCATGAAAAAACAAAGCGGCACCCAATACCCATGGTCGGAATCGGCGTGACAACACCGCATAACCCCACCCCAATTCAAGTACCAATGTAGCCAAGCCAAGGAAGGGTTTTAAAAAAGCACCATCAGCGAGCCAAGTAGGTGCTTCTACGCCTAGTCGAAAAGCTTGCGCTTCGAGATGCAACCAGGCACCTTCGCCCCATACCCAGGCCATTCCTCCACCTATTATTTTCCACCAGCCGGCGAAAAAATAGATAAGCGCCATAAGTGCCACAAAAAGCTGAAGGGTGCGGGCATAAGCTATGGCGGGCCGAATAATTTGATGGGGCTTCCGCCAGGCATCAAATGACAAGCGATCGCTTACCGGGCTAAAAGCCGACAATGCCGAAAACCACAAGAGGTGATGGTAATGATTTATTTTGCCATAAAACTGCGGTATACCTAAAAAATAAAGGCCACTTAAAGTCGCCAGTAGAGCCATCCAGCGGGTATGGTAACCAATCAAAGCACCTAAACAACCTAAAACAAAAAAACTTCCACTGATTTTTGCCAGTAGAAGGGATGGAGGAAGCCAACTTAACAGTGCCGACCAGCCCGGTGGTGGCACCAGCAAGCCACCGGGTAATGCACTCATGCGAAAAATCGCGGTGTAATTGGGGTAAATAAGTAGAACGCCAAATACGAGCAAACGAAAAACTGCCAGCTGCTCGGGTGAAACCGGTTCTGCCGCAAACGAATGAAGTCTTTTTTTTAGCTGAGGCCAGCCCAGCCAGAGCATACACACTGTGCCGAGGAAAAGCAAAACCACACGACTCAAAAGTGTTACCGCTAAATCGTAGTAAAAACCTATTGTACGTACCAGTGGGTCTAGACTGCGATGCTGTAGGACGAGTCCATCCAGCGCAGGATGAAAGCGGCCTTCGAAAATACGAAGCAGTAGCTCTGCACCAAAGACCCACCAAAGCATAGTTCCGGCCACAACCAAAGTAAAAATCCCGATGGTAAGCCATTGCAGCCAGCTGGGTCGTTTTGCCATAAATAGGATGGAATAGTAGACTACAATCCTACTGAATTGTGTTGGATATTGAATGCGTATTTAAAAAAATAGAAACTGAGTTACTGCCATTCCGCTGTGTTAGCGCAGGTCCTATATGCTTGTGGTGGTGCTCGTGTTGATTTTTCAAGCTGGTTTACTACCTGCGGATTTAATGTGCTTCCAGCCAGTTATCGCCGGTACCCATTTCTACCAAAACGGGTACTTTAATCGATAAGGCGTTTTTCATGCCGTCGGCAACCAACAATTTTAGGTCTTCTAGTTCGTCTTTGTGCGCATCAAAAACCAATTCATCGTGTACCTGAAGTGTCATTTTGGAGCGCATATTCCGTTTTTTCATATCGGCATGGATGCGGATCATGGCCAGTTTAATCATATCGGCAGCACTGCCCTGAATGGGGGCATTGATGGCGTTGCGTTCGGCAAAACCACGCACGGTGGCATTGGCGCTGTGGATGTCGCGGATATAGCGCCGGCGACCAAGCAGCGTTTCTACATACCCCTTTTCTCTTGCCGAATCCACGATTTCGGTCATATAGTCTTTGATTTTCGGGTAGGTCTGGAAGTATTGTTCAATTAGGGTAGCAGCCTCGCCGCGTGGAATACCCAAGCGCTGACTTAACCCAAAAGCAGATATACCGTAAATAATACCAAAATTGACTGTCTTAGCATTTCTTCTCAACTCCGAAGTCACTTCTTCGAGCGTTACGTTATACACCTTGGCGGCGGTAGCGGCGTGAATATCGTAGCCCTTTTGGAAGGCTTCTAGCATGTTTTCGTCGCCACTGATTTCGGTGATGATGCGGAGTTCGATCTGACTATAATCGGCCGAAAGCAAGGTGTATTCTGGGCCGCGCGGAATAAACGCTTTGCGCACTTCGCGCCCTTGCTCGGTGCGTATGGGGATGTTCTGGAGATTTGGGTTATTGGAGCTCAGCCTACCCGTGGCGGCAACGGCTTGGTTAAAGCTGGTGTGCACCCGACCAGTTTTGGGGTTGATCATGGTCGGCAAGGCATCTACGTAGGTAGATTTAAGCTTTTGCGCCTGGCGGTAGTCCACCACTGCGCGGGCTATAGGTGCTTTTTCCGCGAGGGCGGTGAGTACCTCTTCGTCGGTTTTGTATTGACCAGTTTTGGTTTTTTTGGCCTTTGGATCCAGCTTGAGCACGTCAAAAAGTACCTCGCCGAGCTGTTTGGGCGACCCCACATTAAACTTCATGCCCGCCAATGTTTGGATCTCAGCTTCTTTTGAGCGGATTTGTATCTCGAGTTCTTTCGAAAAATCGGCCAATACTTGGGTATCGATTTTCACACCTTCGAGTTCGATGTCTGAGAGGACCTCCACCAGTGGCATCTCTACTTCGTGGAAGAGCTTTTCGAGCTGATTATGTGCCAGCATGGGCGCAAATTTTTGCTTGAGTTGGAGGGTGATGTCGGCATCTTCGGCGGCGTAATCGCTGGCGATTTGTATGGCTACATCCCGCATGGTACCCTGATCTTTGCCTTTTTTACCAATAAGCTCGGTGATGCTCACCGGTGTATAGCCCAAATACGTTTCGCTCAGGGCGTCCATATTGTGGCGGGTATCGGGATCAAGGAGGTAGTGGGCCAACATGGTATCCCAAAGTTCGCCACCCAATCTTACGCCATAGCAGGCCATAACTTGAAAGTCGAATTTCAGATTTTGGCCTATTTTACGGATGCCGGGAGCTTCTAACGCCGGCCGGAAACGTTCGACTATCGTTTTGGTAGCTGCCTGATCGGCTGGGCAAGGCACATAAAAGCCGGTGCTGGGGCTAAAACTAAAAGCCAGGCCGACCAACTCACCGGTTATCGGATCGAGACTGGTGAATTCGGTATCGAAACAATATTCTGATTGCGCAAGCAATGATTTCAGCAGTATTACTTGGTCTGCTGCGCTTTCTACCAGGGTGTAAACAGCACCACTGTCTTTAAAACTTTTAAGTATACGGGGCAGACCATCATTTTCATCCGTCGTTAAACCAAGTCCTGGGGTAAGCAGTGGTTTGTCAGATTTCCGGCCTGTAGAAAGAACGGCTGGCTGGCCGAATAAATCCATTTGATCGCCCACTTTTGGCGCGCTTGGCACTGCTGGAATGGGCAATAGGCTTTCGTCGCCCAAAACCCGTCTGAGCAAGGTGCGGAATTCCAGTTCATGAAAAAGCGACTTAATCGCTTCGGTATTGGGTGGATCGAGGGTAAGGCCGGTAGGGTCAAAGTCGATTGGCACATCGGTGGTGATTTTCGCGAGGTGTTTCGACAGCAGTGCTTGTTCCCGGAAATTTTCGACGTTTTCTTTTTGTTTACCCTTGAGCTTGTCGGTATTCGAGAGGAGGTTTTCCATTGTGCCAAATTCCTGAACCAATTTTTTGGCGGTTTTTTCACCTATGCCGGGGATGCCTGGGATATTATCTACTGCATCTCCCCACATACCCAAGATATCTACCACTTGCTCAACCCTTTCAATCTCCCATTTTGCAAGTATTTCGGGCACGCCTAATATTTCGATGCC
>JBDNIH010000301.1:0-17791 GCA_041688385.1 Bacteroidia bacterium | reverse complement strand
GTATCTTTAAGTAGTCCTTCTTTTTCGACGGTGGGTATTACAGCACTGACCTTAAAATTTAACCAATCTTACCGCCGTTTTGCTGGTCCAGGTGGGTTGCAAATCCAGCCTGCAACGTTTTTGGTCTTTTCTAAAAATAATGGCGCAAGCTGGCCGGATACGGTTATGATCAATGCGAATGTTTTTGTGAATGGCTTACCAGATAGTACTTCGCAATTGCGATTGGCTGTTGGCTCTTATTTAGGCAACACTGCGGCTGCACGTATACAGTTCCTGTTTAATGGTTTTTATTACAACTGGATGCTCGATGATATCAGTGTAAGTGGAACAGCGGCACACGATCTGGCGATGCTTAAACCTACTACCACACGAAACAATACGCCCGAATTCTACGGTATGTTGCCTTTAAATCAACTGGATTCGATGCGTTTTGGCGCACAGGCTTACAATGTGGGCGCAGATGCCCAGAGTGGTGTTGGCTTGCGGGCGGAAATATTCCGGAATGGTCAGAATGTATGGACAGAATTTAACGGCAATAATCAAGGCTTGCTGCAACCCGGCGATACTACTAATGTCGCTGTGAATCAGCCACCTTATTATCCGAGTCAGTTGGGAAGTTACCGGGTGGCCATGGAGGTGACTAATTTCCAAACGGATAGTTACACTACGAATAACCGCGACACACTCAATTTTTTGGTTACAGATACGACGATGGCTTTGGATAACGGCGGTTTTGCCGCTGGAGTTATTGGTACCAACACTTTCGCAGCAGGCAATGAAGATGGTATGCTGTTGGCTAATGCTTACGTTTTACGGCGGAGCGCTGAAGTGACCTCAGCAAATGTGCGGTTTCAGTCCAACTCTGCCCCTGGCGCTACCGTTCGATTCCACATTTTTGCGTCGGCGAATCTAAACATTACAACACCGATTATGTCATCGGCTATCCGAACGCTAACGGCTGGGGATATTGCAAACGGACTAACCTTAAGTTTTCTTGGAACAACTGGTCAGCGCACACTTCCGAGTGGTGCGTTTTATTTGGCTGTTGAATTAAATAGCAATGGCGGCGCAAATCATATACGGGTGCTTGATCAACTTAACGTACCCATGGATGCACAAGCGGCAATTATATACTTACCCCAATTTACCCAGTGGTATGATAACGGGAATGCATTTTTACTTCGGTTGAATACCCGTGCAGCAACGTTGAATTGCACTACGGCTATCAGTGCCCCGGGATTATCTGCAAATAACCAGGTCACCGTCTGTAGCGGTTCTTCCATCGTGCTTTCTTCGCCGGTTGACCCAACAGCCACTTTTCAATGGTATCGTAATGGAACCCCAGTGGGCTGGAGCACCAATCATGAGATTCAAGTTTTTGTCAATGGTAATTATTATCAGGTCAAAACTGTAGGGTCATGCTCGGCTACCTCCGGTACGATACAGGTGAATGTAACCAATACACCCGTAGCGACTATAGGTCTAAATGGACCGAGTTTTTATCCTGCCGGCAGTGCCATAAATACGCAGCTAGTGGCAGGTGCACAAGTTGTATTGCGCCTGGGTACCCAGCAAATCGGGGGCGGTGTTGAAGCTCCTTATTTCAGGGCCGATAGTCTGAATGGCTGGACGGCACAAGTCCGCACATCGATTTTTGCTGCCGATATGGTAGTAGCCAGAGATGGTACTGCTGGAGATAGTTTAGCTTGTAACGCACTCATTAATGCGGCTCAACTGAACGGTAAAGTGGCCATCATTTATAGGGGTGCTTGTGAATTTGGCATAAAAGCATTGGCGGCACAACAAGCAGGTGCTGTTGCAGTACTCATCGTAAATAACATTGAAAATGCGCTGCCACCCTCCCTTGGGTCAGGTAGCGTAGGTGCACAGTTGACCATACCAGTTTTAAGTGTGTCCTTGGAGACAGGTCGACTTTTGCGCCAGTTTATTCAGACAGGTCAAGCTGGTGCTGCATTGGGTCAGAGTACAAATAGTGCCATTACGTATCAATGGTACCGCAACAATAACCCTATAGGCGGTGCAACCCAAGCGACATATCAGGCTACGCAAGCGGGCAAGTATTTACTTATTATGAATCCTGGCTTTACGTGTACTTCAGAATCTCAGCCAGTATATCTCCGCCAGAGCATTTTCCAGCAAACACCTTGGCAAATTCAAAACTTGAACCAGCCAGCGGTTAATCTGACGGTTGCCTCAGTACATGCGGTAGACTCTCAGGTGATCTGGTCTATCAGCGATACGCCTGACGGCTTGGCTTTCCCGGTAACCTTCTTCCGCTCAACGAATGGTGGCACCACTTGGATTGCCAATAGTATACCTGGAACGGTTGGGTTGGGTACATCGTCTATAACTGCTGTTGATGCCAACAAAGCCTGGGTAACCCTTTTCGGTGACTCAGCGCGTCAAGGTGTTTATCATACCTCCAATGGGGGGGTAAGCTGGACACGGCAGGCAACGGCATATAACAATGGCGGTTTTCCTAACGTAACCCGCTTTTTTAACGCCAATGTAGGCGTTACTATGGGTGACATGGCGGGTGGTTTCCTCGAAATTTACACGACAAGCAATGGTGGTCAGCTTTGGAATCGCGTACCAAGTACCAACCTTCCTAACTTTATCGATCCATTCACTGCTGGTATGGTAGATGAGGCTACAGTATCCGGTAGCACTATTTATTATCCACTGAACAATGGCAACTATGTATACAGCAGCAACTTTGGGCAGCAGTGGACCCAGAAGGTTACCCAAGTTACTGGTCAGATGCAATTGACGGCTGCGGATACCAACACCCTCGTAATTTTTGGCACTGAGGGGATGCGTTATTCCTTAAATGGAGGCAATAGTTGGAGTTCAATGCCCAACGAACCGGGCGTAGGTTTGATAAATGCCACGAAGTTTATTCCGGGTACAACCGTATATACGCTCATGGTGAGTGGTACCCTAGGTACTGCGTATACCACCGATTTTGTCAACTGGAACTTCATCGACTCCGTATACCACAAAGAGCTCAGTTTTGTGGGCCCACGCCATGGCTGGTCAGGAGGTGTGAGCACAACAGCAAATCAGCAAGGAATGTACAGATGGAACAGTACGCATTTTATGAATGCCGCTCCGCCAAGCGCGCAAGCTCGTATTTATGGAACCGTTCGTTACAACAATACGAGCCTAACCCCGCTGAGCAATGCCTTGGTGACTATTCGCCGGACACCTACTATGGATTTTGTAGATAGCGTACGGACAAATACGCTCGGGCAATATGTTTCGGCACAAATCAACTCAGGAACCTATGCGGTTACTGCTACTACGGCCAAAAGCTGGGGTGGAGGTAATGCTACCGACGCTTTGTTAATCAGCCGACATTTTGCCAGTCTTGCACCGCTCCAGGGCCAGCGACTCACCGTGGCCGATGTGAATGCGAGTACCCAGGTGAATAATACCGATGCTTTGTTGGTAGGTCAACGTTTTATTGGTGCAATTCCAACTTTCCTCTCAGGAGATTGGCACACGACTTCTGTCAACTTTAGCTTGAGCAGTGGTGATTCAACTATGCAAAACCTGAGCGCGCTGTGCTATGGTGATGTAAACGGTTCGTACACCCCACAAGGCAATGCGCGCGAAAGCAGTCAAGTGCTTTTGGTCCAAGACGAACCGATGCAACTGTCGACCAGTCAATACACCGAAGTACTGGTGCAAGCGCAAAATACGTATACCATTGGCGCCATGTCGTTGGTTTTGCAATTGCCACAAGGCCTGCGTTTTGAAGATGTGCGTTTAGTTCCAGCCCATAATCAGGCTTTGAGTTATCAGTTAACCGGTCAAGAGCTGCGTATAAGTTGGTTTAGCTTGCAAGCCATAAGCGTATACGCTGGTGACAACCTGCTCAAACTTCGTTTCCTTAATGGTACATTACCGGCAGGTCAGCATGGCATACAAATCGGCTCAGCCTCCGAAATAGCAGATGCGGCAGGCCTGTTGATTCCTGGTGCTACACTGGTGATACCACAATTGGTAGGGGTTTACGAATCCAACCGCAACAGCCTGCTCCAATTGGCAGCTTATCCGAATCCGTTCCAGCGTTCAACGCAGTTGCATATGGATTTGCCTGAAGCGGGTCAATTGGAACTTGAAATCCGTGACTTGAGTGGCCGCTTGGTGAAAACCATCGACTTGGGACCTCAAGCTGCTGGGCGGCAGGAGGTGCTGCTTGAACGAGACATGTTACGATCCGGTATGTACTTTGTAACCGTGAAGTTGCAATCGGCCGAAAACCGCTACTTACGTATACTCCGACTCATCGCCGAATAATCAGATCTGAAGTGGTTCAACCCTCAAAAAAGTACACCATGCGTAAGGTCCTTCTTCTTTTACTTGCTTTTTCCCTGTTTACGGGTGGAAAACTATTGGCTCAGGCTGCAGTTAGTATAGCCAATCAGACTGCCTGCATTGGCGATACTGCCTTTGTAGCTGTACAGCTGAATACGTCTGGTCAGGCGATAGGTGCGGCATCCTTGGTTATCCGGTGGGATTCTACGGCTGTTTTTCGAGGTATTGCCAATGTTTTGCCTGTTTTTGCGCCTGATTTTAGCTGGCAACAGCAAGGGCGAACGGTACGCGTGAGCTGGTTCAGCACCACACCTATTACTTTGAATGGTTTGTGGTTCCAGCTTCGTTTTTCAGGCAATTCGGCAGCCATCTCTTTCTCTACTGTTCCTGGTGAAAATGAATTGGCCAATGCGCAAGGTTTACCGTTAATCGGGACAAGCTTTCAGCCAGGGCAACTGACCTTTCAAGCGGGTTCACCGACACAAATCAGTAGTCAGCCGCGTGATACTTTAGCCGTTGTGGGTGCTCAAGTGACTTTCCGAGTTATTGCCACCAACGCCACTGTTTTTGGTTGGGAACGCAGTACGGATGGTGGAAACAACTGGACGATATTGTCGAATGATGCCACCTATAGCACGACTACAACAGCCATTTTAGGTGTTAGTAATGTGACTGCGGCCATGCAGGGGCATCGTTTTCGGGCGAGACTCAGCAGCAGCTGTCAAAGTTTGTTGTTGAGCCAGTCTGCCCTACTTAATGTACAACAGCCCGGCAGTACGTTAATCAGTCTCACAGCCAATCCGGTTTGTGGTCAGGATACGGCTATTGTCAACGTGCAGGCAGGTGCCGCATTGAACGGGGTAGGAGCCATTTCGTTGGTATTTTTGCACGACAGCACCCAGGCTCAGTTTGTGCAAATCAGCTCGCCGCTAGCGGGATTATCCAATGGGTTGCTCACGAATCGGGTAGGAAACCGCTTGTTTGTCTCGTGGTTTAATACCAGCGGCATCAATATTCCTCAAGGCACGTTTTTGCAGCTGCGTTTTCGAAATGTGAGTGGCGGTACGGTTTCCTTCGACCAAAGTTTAGCAGGTAATAACGAGCTCAGTAATTTAACAGGGATTGCTTTTCCGTTGGCACTGGGTTCGGTTCAACTGCAAAGTGCAGCCACTCCTCAAGCGGTTTTGGCACCTTCGGGTACGATAAACAGCTGTTCTGGGGCTGTTCTCTTTTTGAATGCTACAACAGCTACAGGCTTTAGCTACCGTTGGTTGCGAAATAATTTGCCAGTTTTTGGCGCAATAAGTTCGAGTTTTCAGCCTTTCCAAAGTGGTGCTTACCGCGTAATCGTCACCAATGCGGCCGGCTGTTTTGATACCTCAGCGACAACTACTGTGAACATCAGTGCAGCCATTAATGCCCAAATTACGCCGGCGGGTTCTACCACCTTTTGTACTGGCGGCAGCGTATTGTTGAATGCTACTGTTGGCACTGGATTTACCTATAGCTGGTTTTTAAACGGCGTCGCTATAAGCGGTGCTAATGCTGTTTCATATACGGCTCTAGTTGCGGGTGCTTATCGTGTTCGTGTTCAAAACAGCAACAACTGTGTAGATACTTCTTTGGTGGTTACGGTGGTTGTAAATGCCCGTCCGGTTGCTGGTATTACGGCTGTAGGAGCGACGAGTTTTTGTCCTGGGGGTAGTGTTACTTTAAATGCGACTACGGGCACTGGCTTTAGTTTTATCTGGCAGCGGAATGGTGTTATCATTACTGGTGCCAATACGTCGAGTATCCAGGCTACCCTTGCGGGCGATTATCGGGTTATCATCAGCGCTTCTGGGGGTTGTTCGGATACGTCGGGATTAACTTCGGTGACCCTACTTGCGCTTCCAGCAGCCCAACTTACCGCTGGTGGTGCCACTACTTTTTGTGTCGGCGACAGTGTTCAGTTGAATGCGAATACCGGCACGGGTTTGACGTACAGCTGGCTACGCAACGATACGCTTATTGCTGGGCAAACTACGGCAACGTTGTTTGCGCGTGTTGCTGCCAACTATAAGGTTAGGGTAAGCAATGCCGCTGGTTGTGTGGCTACATCAAGCGCGATCAGCACTACTGTTACCCCTTTACCAGCTGCTCCTGCATTGTCTGTGCGTACGGATACTATTTTCTCGTCGGTGAGTACGGGTTTGTTGTGGTTTAGGAATGGTTTACTGCTGGCGGGATTAAACGACTCGCTGCTGGTGGTTACCCAAACTGGTCATTATACGGCACTGCGTAGCGTTGGCAACTGTCAATCTGATTCTTCTAATACCATCTTGATAGATAATGTATCGCTAGAATCGCTGGCTAGGTTGCAGTTTAAGCTGTATCCGAACCCTACGGAAGGTCGGTTTTATGTTGATTTTACGGCAGCAGGGCTGGGTGATATCCGTTTACGACTTTACAATGTGCAAGGAAAACTGGTGCAAGAAGTCAATATTGCGCCGGGTTCGACCGAACAGCGCCATGAGTTCATACTCGACGCAGCGGCGGGTCTTTATTTTGTTGAGCTTGAACAAGGGGGTAAAAAGGGCTATCAGCGTTTGATGCTCCGCCATTAAAAAAGACATCAAAAATGAAAAGGGTGGACTTAAGGCTCACCCTTTTCATTTTGTGCTATTTTTGCATCGCTCGGGTGATTAGCTCAGCTGGTTTAGAGCACTACCTCGACAAGGTAGGGGTCGATGGTTCGAATCCATTATCACCCACAAACAAAAAGGGTCTGGTTTACTGGGCCCTTTTTATGTTTTAGCTTTTTTTGTGGAGCCCTAGCTGTTCGTAGAAACCAATCCAGATTGCCCACAAATAAAAATAAGGGTGAGTTTACTGTTCAATTTTTAGTCTACTACAATAAACTTTATGCCCAATGAACAGCCTGTTTGCCAATTCATGCTGTCTAGACTTTCTAACGAATGGTAATCTTGGCGTGCGGCAACCTCTTTTTCGGCCTGTGCACCTGAAAAGGTAAGGTGGAGTACCCCCAGCACGGTGACGAAGCCGAGTCGTAACAAAATACTCAAGTATAGGTTGCGTATGGACAAGTGGGTAAACGGACGATTTAAATCCTTGCTTGACCTACGTAATACCCTGCCACTTTAGATTTGGGCGCGATATTTTTGACCAATAAAACCCATTTACGTCTATCGCTGTTCTTAATAGCATACGCGAAGCGTTTTTAGCCCTATTTTCGCAACATACATCAACGCATGGATACAGCAGCGCAAACACTTCTCGATCAATTGAACCAGGGCAGCAAAAACACCCTCGTTGAGCAGTTAGGCATGGTTTTTACCCAAATTGGTCCAGGTTATGTAGAAGCAACCATGCCCGTTGATGGCCGCACACACCAGCCTTTTGGTTTGCTACATGGCGGTGCCTCGGTGGCTTTGGCCGAAACCGTTGGCAGCGTTGGCTCCAACCTACTGGCCGGACCGGGTCGGGCAGCAGTTGGACTGGAAATAAATGCCAATCACCTTAAAAGTGTTAAATCTGGCCTTGTAACCGCGAAAGCTAGCATCGTCCACCAAGGAAAAAGCACCCATGTGTGGGACATCCGTTTGTACGGGCCTGAAGAACAGCTGATTTGTATCAGCCGTTTTACCGCAGCCATCATCGATATCCCTGCTAAATGATACGTACCCCGGTTCGTCATAGGCACAAGCTCAGGCAACTGCATCAGGCTTGCCAGGCGAGCGGACTGCCCTGGGTAAGCTACCGGTTGCCAGGAGAAACCGAGCCGGTCACCATTATTCAACTCGACCCTACCCCGGGTAATTTTGAGGCAAATGTGGCAAATGGATTTGTAATCGCACCCTTCGATTTCCCTGAAAAGCAAGCGTATTGGTTGAGAAACGACTTAACGGTACACGGTTTTTCGCCCGATTTGCAGTTTGCCCATACCGGTCAACTGCAAACGGCACAGTTGATACAATTGGCCCAATTGCATGAAAAGTTTAATCGAGCGATTGCTGCTATCGACTGCTTTTCGCCTGCCGAAACCAGCAACGTTGAACAGCCAGAATACGAAGCCCAGGTGAAAACCGCTTTATCCGCCATTAAAAATGGATGGTTTGAGAAAGTGGTTTTGTCGCGTACCGCAAATATTAACTTGCCCGAAGAAATTCAGCCAGAACAGCTTTTTGAGGCCCTTTGCGCCTTATATCCCACGGCTTTTGTCAGTATTTATCAACTTCCCGACCTCGGCTGTTGGATTGGCGCCAGCCCTGAACTACTCTTGGCCAGCCGGGGTGATAACTACGAGAGCATGTCGCTCGCCGGTACCTTGTCGCCCAATAAAACCGAACAACATTGGCGCTCTAAAGAACAAAACGAACAACAAATCGTCACCCGTTATATCAAAGGGCAATTGCAGGCCTGTGGTCTGAACGTCAGCGTAGGCGAACAGGAAACCATACAGGCCGGGCAGGTGTACCATCTCCGCAACAGCATCACAGCCACGGGGCAATCCAGCGTTTTTGAAGTGGTACAGCGGCTGCATCCCACGCCTGCCGTCTGCGGGTTTCCCCTTGCAGCAGCGCGCGACTTTATTCGCCAAACCGAAAAACACCCGCGCGAGTTCTATTGCGGATTTTTAGGGCCAATTGCCGCGGATGGAAACGCTATTCTCTACGTCAACCTACGTGCGGCGCGCTTGGATAAAAACCGAGCTCAGCTGTATCTCGGCGGAGGAATTGTAGCTGGATCCGATCCGGCCGCCGAATGGGAAGAAACCCAAGCCAAAGCCGCAACACTTATAGCCGCAATTAATCATGCCCGAGTTTCAGCCTAACGAACAAGTTGTACTGCTCTGCGCTGCTTTGGCGAAGTTGGGGCTGACCGAAGTTGTGGTGTCGCCTGGCTCACGTTCGGCACCGCTCACCCTTGCTTTAGCCCGGCAAAGCGGTATACGACTACAAACCGTACTCGATGAAAGAGCTGCAGGCTATATTGCCTTGGGTAAAGCGTTGGTCACCGGCCAGCCGGTCGCCTTGGTATGTACCTCAGGCACGGCCTTGCTGAATTATGGCCCGGCCATTGCCGAAGCCTACTATTTGCGTTTACCCCTGATTGTGCTCTCCGCCGACCGCCCCGCTGCTTGGATTGACCAAGGCGATGGACAAAGTTTGCACCAGCAAAATGTGTTTCAGGGGCATATTCTAGCGCAAGCTAGCCTGCCTGAGCTTATTCAAAACGACGACGACCGTTGGCATGTGCAACGTTTGGCTTCTTCACTATGGGCCAAAGCCGCTGCCGGTGGTCCAGTTCATCTGAACGTGCCGTTGCGAGAGCCATTATACGCGCTTCCTGCGCCGGTTAATCTCGAAAACATAAAGGTAATTAAACATCAAGCGGTTGTTGCGAGGCCAGAAATACCAGTTGACCTGGTTCAAGACTGGAATAATGCAGCTAGCATTTGGCTTATAGCAGCTATGCAAGGGCCCGACCCGCTTTTTCAGCAAGCTGTTGACCGAATTAGACAGGATGGCCGGGTGGTATTTATTTCAGAACCGTTGTCTAATTTGACTTCCGACCTCGGGGGTATCGATGATATTTTGCGGGTACCGGGCATTCCTATGCCCGAACTGCTCATCAGTTGGGGTGGAAATTTGCTCTCGAAACGGCTCAAACAACTACTTCGCCAGCATCCACACATCAAACACTGGCGTTTCGACGAAAAAGCCGATGCGGTAGATGTGTTCCAACAGCTGCAACAGCTGTGGCCGGTTGTGCCCAGGGCTGGATTCGAGGCACTTGCTGACTTGCCAGTGAAGTCTGGCGATTTCCGGGAGAAAAGTTTTGCTTTCGCCCGACCTATACAAGAGCGTATTGCCGAAAGTTGGTTGGAGTTGCCTTTCAGCGACCTCAGTGTGATGCGGAAGGTACTTGAATATCTTCCCCAAAACATACAGTTGCATCTGGGGAACAGCATGCCGGTACGCTACCAGCAGTTTGCGGCCACAGGGTGCGCTGCAAAACGATGGGTACATGCCAACAGAGGTACCAGCGGTATCGATGGTGTGACAAGTACAGCCCTCGGAGCAGCCACCGTAAGCCACGAAAACGTGGTTTTAATCACCGGAGAGCTGTCTTTTATCTACGATTTAAACGCCTTCAGCATCGAGGCCATCCCTGCCAATCTCAAAGTTTTGGTGCTTCACAATGGAGGAGGCGACATCTTCCGCCTCATCGACGGACCCAAAAACCATCCGGAGCGGGAAAAATTATTTGCCACTCCACGTGCAGTGGATGTAGAAGCGCTCGCCACCGCTTGGGGCTTGAAGCTGCACCGCGCCACCGATGGTCTATCTTTGTCATCAGCTCTGAAAAATTGGTGGTTGGAGAACCAAGCCACTGTTTTGGTCGTTTATACCCAAGCCGAAGCCAATCAGGCCGCATTGGCATTATTTAATCAAAAGATCACAACCTTATGACGCGTCAGTTCCCCTGGGAAACCATTAAGAAGTACGAGGAAATCCTCTTCGAGTATTACGACGGTATTGCCAAAATCAGCATCAACCGCCCACACAAACACAACGCTTTTACGCCGCTAACAGTCACCGAAATGATTGATGCTATGGAGATTTGCCGCCAGGATCAACGGGTAGGCGTAATCATACTCACCGGTGAAGGTGGCAAAGCCTTTTGCAGTGGTGGCGACCAAAGCGTGCGCGGTCATGGGGGTTATGTGGGTGCCGATCAGGTTCCCCGCCTGAATGTGCTCGACTTACAAATGCAAATCCGCCGTATTCCCAAGCCTGTAATTGCCATGGTGGCCGGTTGGGCCATTGGTGGCGGTCATGTGCTCCATGTGGTTTGCGATATGACCATAGCCGCCGAAAATGCACGTTTTGGTCAGACTGGCCCGAATGTCGGTAGTTTCGATGGCGGTTTTGGTGCTTCTTATTTGGCACGTATCGTGGGTCAGAAAAAAGCCCGCGAAATCTGGTTTTTGTGCGATCAATACGACGCCAAAGAAGCCCTTGATATGGGTTTGGTAAACAAAGTGGTGCCGCTCGAAGAGCTGGAAAAAACCACCATAGACTGGTGCCGTAAGGTGCTGCAGAAAAGTCCGATTGCTTTACGCATGCTCAAGTCGTCCTTTAACGCCGAACTCGACGGTCAGGCGGGCATTCAAGAGTTGGCAGGGAATGCTACTTTGCTGTATTATTTGAGCGAAGAAGCCAAAGAGGGCAAAAATGCTTTTATGGAAAAAAGACAGCCGGATTTTTCAAAATTCCCGCGTTTTCCGTAATTAGTTGAGCAAAGCCGTCCTATAAAATGTGGAAGTACTTAAAACACCAGCGGGACCGTCTGTTAAAAAGTCGTGCCTACGCTTGGATAAAAAAACGGGTCATCCAACTGTGGCGGCCTACTATTTTTTATAGAAAGCAGTATAAAAAGCGCACACTCGGCAAAAAACTACTGAGTTGGGGGTACACCTTTGTACTTTTCCTCCTTTTGGGTTTGTTTGCCGTCGAAATGAACCTCTTCTGGTTGTTTGGGCGCATGCCGGGGATGAGCGAAGTGCGGGATGCCGAAATGGCGGTGGCCAGTGAAATTTATTCGGCTGATGGTAAAATGTTGGGCAAGTTTTTCACCGAAAATAGGAGTCCGGTATCTTACGAAGAAATCGACAGCATGCTCATCGAGACCCTCATCGCGGTGGAAGATGTGCGTTTCCGCGAGCATGCGGGGATAGATGCACGTGCCTTGGTATCGGCTATCGTGGCAACGGCAGGCGGCGACAAACGCGGCGCCAGCACCATTACCCAACAGCTGGCCAAAAACCTCTTCAAAACCCGGCACTCGTCGCGTGGTTTATTTTCGTTTATCCCAGGCCTAAAAGTGGTTCTGGCCAAAGGCAAAGAGTGGATCACAGCGCTTAAGCTGGAAATGTCTTTTACCAAAGACGAAATCCTCACCCTCTACCTCAATACGGTCGATTTTGGTCGAAATTCCTTCGGTATCAAAAGTGCTTCACGCACCTATTTTGATACCACACCCCAAAAGCTGAAAATAGAAGAGTCGGCCGTACTGGTGGGTATGCTCAAAGCCCCGACCTATTACAATCCGGTGGCCAATCCTAAAAACGCCCTGCGCCGCCGTAATACCGTATTGGGGCAATTACTGAAGTATGAAAAAATTAGCCAGCAACAGTACAGTGAACTTGTAAAAAAGCCGATTCAGCTTCAATACACAGAAGAAACGGTCACCGACGGCCCGGCACCCTACTTCCGTACGGAGCTCGCCAAGTGGTTGCGCGACTACCTCAAAAAGCAGTACGGCGACGAATACAACATCTACACCTCCGGCTTAAAAATACATACCACCATCGACAGCCGCATGCAACAACATGCCGAAGCCGCCATGGCCGAGATAATGAAGCGTCTCCAAAAACGTTTCGATAACCACTGGCAGGGCAGGGTACCTTGGGAAACCGCCGAGGGCAAAGAGGATACCGTTTGGTTTAATGCACTCGTGAAAACCACCGAACACTACCAACGCTGGAAAAAAGGGGGACTGAAAGAAGCGGCTATTTTCAAAAAAATGGCTGAGCCGCGCCAAATGACAGTTTTTAACTGGAAGGGGGATGAAGAAATGCTGCTGAGTCCGCTCGACTCGGTCCGCTATTATTTGCAGATTTTGCAAGGGGGTTTGTTCGCCGAAGATCCCTTTACAGGTGGTATAAAAGTATGGGTGGGTGGCATCAACTTCAACCACTTTAAATACGATCACGTTAAACAGTCGAAACGCCAGCCGGGCTCGACCTTTAAACCTTTTGTATATGCCTCGGCCTTCGAAAACGGCAATTACGGTCCTTGCGATAAAATCACCGATATACCCGTTACCCACAAATACCGCGAGCTAAATCCCAAAACTGGCCTGGAAGAGGATATGGAGTGGTCGCCACGTAATGCCGATTGGAACTTTACCTTCAGCGAATACACCCTACGCAGGGGTATGGCCAAATCGGTGAACAGCATCGCCGCCCAATTAACCATTAAAATTACGCCGAAGGAAGTAGCCAAAACCGCCAAAGCTATGGGCATTTCTAGTCCGTTGAAAGAAATTCCGTCTATCGGTTTGGGGGCGAATGATGTATCGTTATTTGAATTGGTTGGCGCTTATGCCACCATCCTCAACAAGGGCGAGTGGATTGAACCGCATATGGTGAGCCGGGTTGAAGACATGAACGGGAAGGTTATCTTCACCTATGCGCCTAAAAAAAGACGTGCTTTGACCGAGGAAACGGCCTTCCTTATGACCTATATGTTGCGTGGGGGCACCGAAGAACCGGGTGGCACGTCGCAAGCTTTATTTGAATTCGACATCTTCTGGCGCAACGAAATTGGCGGAAAAACCGGCACCTCACAAAATTACTCCGACGGCTGGTTTGTGGGCATGACCAAAGACCTCGTCCTTGGCAGCTGGGTAGGTGCCGACCAGCGGCGCGTACGTTTCCGCACCTCCCAAACGGGTGAGGGAAGCAAAACAGCCTTACCCATTGCAGGGCGTTTTCTGGAGCTTATGTATCAGGACAATTTATTGGAAAGAGGAGCCTTTCCGCCACCTACCACCACCATCAACAAAGCCTGGAATTGCCGGACCATTTTGCCGAGGGTCGACAGCCTAGCCACCGACAGTCTAATTGTAATGCCCGAAGAAAGCTTAATCCCTGAGAACTAGGTTTTTGATTCCACGCATTTTGCGCTATTTTTGCAGCTATGAATGAATCGAAGCGACAGCTAAAAGTCGCTAAATTGCTCCAGGAAGAACTGGCAGATATCCTCCAAAAGGAGATGACACAACTAAAAGCTGGCGCCATGGTCACCATCACCAAGGTGCGCCTATCACCCGATTTGTCGGTGGCGCGCTTTTACTTAAGTGTATTTGGCCTCCCTGCTGAAGTAGTATTGGCCCGTTTTCTCGAAGCCGAAAAGGAAATCCGACTCCGTATTGGCAACCGTGTCCGCAACCATTTGCGAATCGTGCCTCACCTCGCTTTTCATATCGACGATTCTCTGGATTATATTGAACGCATCGATGACCTGCTCAAAGGAGATCAAAACTGAGCCGAAGGCGTGTTATGCAGCACAGCGAACTTAGACAAAGACTTTCACTCATCTTCCGTAACCGGCCTTATTTGCGGTCGGTGTTTTATGTGTTGATTGACGTGCTCATCGTCAGTTTTTGGCATATCCGCCGGGGAATATTGAATTTTTCACGCAGCTCCCAGGGCCCCATACATGTATTGGACGCCGGTACAGGTTTAGGACAATACACCTATTATCTCGCACGTAATTTTCCTGAATGGAACATTTACGCCGTGGATGTATCCGCCAACGAAATTTGTGAATGCAACCGTTTTTTTCACGACCTCAACTATAGCCGGGTGCTTTTCCGTACCGAAAATCTCGAGGAAGTAGACCGAGCCGAGGTCTACGACCTCATATTGGCGGTAAATGTGATTGAATATATCCAAGACGACCGCGCCGTGCTGCGTAATTTGTTTCATGCCCTCAAACCAGGGGGTATGCTCATGGTGAGTGTACAATCAGATAAAAGCAAGCAGGTACAGCCCAATTTTACCAACAAACTACTCCAAAACCAGGAGTTACGACACCGGTACAATAATCTCGAGCTCAAAAAGCTCCTCAAAGAAATAGGCTACCGCAACATTAAAGCGCATTATGCCTACGGTATCTCTGGGCGCATATCAACCTTACTCGGCGTAGCTATTCCCAAAAATTTACTCCGCAAATCACGTCACTTTTTGAGTCTGATGCCGTTTTACTATCTGCTTATGTACCCGGTTATTTTTGTGCTGAATACCATCGATGCCTACTTTGTACATCTCACCGGTAGTGAATTAGTCGTACGCGCCTACAAAGCCTGAAGCCATGCGACTGGTACTGCTTTTTATTACCCGCTATCTTTTTTCGAAAAAGCGCACCAATTTCATCAACATCATCACCGGCATCTCCTTTTTTGGGGTGATGATAGGTACCGCCGCTTTGGTAGTAGTCTTATCGGTATACAATGGGCTCGAAGACCTCACCAAAACCATGTACAGCCGTTTTAATCCCGACATCCGCATCGTGCCGGAGCGGGGCAAATGGCTCGATGGAAAAACGCTCCAACTTGAAGTTTCCCGGTTTAGCGAAGTGAAACGTTCGAGTTTGGTTCTCGAAGAAAATGCCATGTTACGTTACGACCAGCAGGAGTTTATTGGCACGGTGAAAGGCGTAGATGCCAACTTTGCTAAAGTAACGGGCATCGACAGTTTTTTAATCCGCGGCAACTACCAATTGTGGGATGATTTCGGCTTGCCATACGCCATACCGGGCAGTGGGGTGGCCTATACCTTGTCTATTTCGCTCCAAGACTTTAGGAATGCACTCGAAATTTATGTACCCAAAACAGGGAAAATTGACCTGATGCGCCCCGACGCCGCCTTTAACAAACGGGTGATTTTACCAGCAGGATTTTTCGACGTACAGCCCGATATTAACAGTCGGTACACCCTAGTTCCACTGGCGTTTATGCAGGAGCTACTCGGACTCGACAGCACCAAAGCCTCGGCCGTGGAGTTGCGTTTGCAATCGGGTACCGCCGTTAAAGCTTTCAGAAAGACGTTGCAGGCGCATCTAGGCAACACATTCCGGGTAATGGACCGCGACCAGCAGGAGGATGCTATTTTCCGCATCTTCCAAACCGAGAAGTGGTGGACCTACCTTTTTCTGCTGTTGATTGTTTTGGTAGCAGCGATGAATCTGGTGGGTGCTTTATCAATGCTGGTAATCGAAAAGCAGCGCGACATAGCGCTTTTGTTTAGCCTCGGTGCCAACAGAGGTCACATACGTTTGATATTTCTAGGCCTAGGCTTGTTTATTACTTGTTTGGGGGCCGGTTTAGGTATCGGCTTAGGTGCCGCCATTAGTTGGTTGCAGGAAACCTATGCTTTACTCGAATTTGAGGGAAGCGAAAATTTCTTGGTCAGCGCCTATCCCGTAAAATTGCGCCTCAATGATTTGGTAGTCACCCTCGGTGGTGTACTCTTCATCGGCCTGCTCTGCTCCATCTACCCCGCCATGCGTGCCGCCGCGGTATTTGAACGGCTGCGGTTTTCGAAGGAGTGAAGTTCTGATGGTGTTTCTTTTGCCGCCTATAGGCTTTCAGGGCCTATTTAGGGACTGTGATAGCAAATATTGTTAGCCTGCAATCCTTGTATTTTTTTAGCGTATTCGGTAGAAGTAGTCCGTATAGAAACTACCCCATATGTGGTATAATAGCCGATTTGATTTTCGGGACAACAGCTTTGACTTACTAAGCGAAGCCGTGTCAAACTAGGGCTTACACGTGCCCTGAACGAAGCCGAAGGGCCTACACCGCCAAAGAAAGGGACTAAATAACCGGCTACAGCTACTTCTGCGCACGGTATTATAGCTCGGAATTGAGTATTTGGTCGCGTGTGAATCCGTGTTGGATACATTCCACATCCGAGTCAAAAGGCTTGTTGTAACAACACAGCTGCCATGTTGTTTATTCCTCGCTTAGGCAACAAAAGCAGTCGCGCTTTTTAAGCGGTTAGGAACACGCTTAGTTTGGTAATTACTTAGATTCTAATTATTTCGACACATTCGTCGGGTCCTGGTGCTGTTGGGTACGACTGGTTTCTACACCACCGTCCTCTTTGTACATCACCCAATTACCTACAGCTACACCGTTTTGGTAGGCTACCTTATAACGGAGGTTGCCTTCGTTATCCCAGATGAGCCATTCGCCATCTTTTTTGCCCAAATTAAAGTGGGCGCTACTCGTTGCTTGTCCACTTTCATTGTAAGCCGACCAACTACCGTGTTTCTGGCCGTTTTTGTATTGGCCTTTTTCCTTCAGCTGCCCGTCTTCGTAATACACTAGATATTCACCATCGGCCGTGCCGGATTGGTAATTTACCACGGTGTTAAAATTCCCGTTGGTATAAAAAGTCATCTTCCTACCCGTGAATGTGGCATCGGCAGTCGATTGTGCTGAAAGACCTACAATAGTCAAAAAGAACAGGGCGGAGAGGAGGAGCTTTTTCATGGTGTGCTGTACTAATGTTATGCTAAAGTTACGTGAACATGAACTAAATGTTACCCTTCAACGCCATTTATGCATGTTAAGTTTTTTGTAATATTGTAAATATTTAATAATTAAGGATTTAAATATGTATTAGTTATTAGTTTGATTGAAAATTTAATATGACCAATGCACGTAGCGTAGCAGTATGAACACGTATTTACGGTTTTCAAACCCGGATGACGCCGCTTTTTTGAGGTTACGCTCCGTTAATGCATCAGCCAAGAGGTTATCTCGAGATCTGCGAAAGCGGGCCCGCAGGAGCGGCGTTAACGGGCAT
>JBDNIH010000008.1:0-10943 GCA_041688385.1 Bacteroidia bacterium | reverse complement strand
TGCATCCAGGAGGGATGATGACCAATGCGGATGTCAGCCGCCGACTTAAAAATCAAAATTGGTTGGGAAGGAAGTCGGTTTTTGAGGTGGATGAAATCGCTAAAATAGGCCTCCGTGGTATACAAAGAGGTAATCCGATTATAATACCTGGGTGGTCTAACCGGCTGAATTATTTGCTGTTCAAATGGATCCCTTGGTCTATTCGTTCTGGTGCTTTGGTTCGCTTTATGAAAAAGGAGCTGGAATTACCGTAGTCAGCATGCCTATAAGCGGGGGCTAAGGATTTGGCCAAAAAATGAAAAGCATAAAAAAATCCCGTTTTCAGCTGTGAAAACGGGATGATTTGAAAAAGTAGCCTTACGCTTTATTTACTTTAGCATGATCTGCGAGGAATTGTGCCAGTCCTTTGTCGGTGAGCGGGTGGTTGAGTAGACCTGTAATCGCGCTAAGCGGGCAAGTCACAACATCAGCGCCTACTTCAGCACATTTAACGATATGCAGACTGTTCCGAACGGAAGCAGCTAGTACTTCAGTTTCCCAGCCATTAATAGTGTAAATGCGTACAATTTGTTCGATGAGCTGTATGCCGTCGAAAGAAATATCATCTAAGCGCCCCATAAATGGTGACACATAGGTAGCACCAGCTTTGGCGGCTAAAATTGCCTGACCAGGTGAAAAGACCAATGTACAATTGGTTTTTATGCCTTTACTGCTAAAATATTTGATGGCTTTAATACCAGCGGCAATCATCGGGACTTTAACCACGATTTTTTCGTCCAATGCTGCGAGTTTTTCACCTTCTGCAATCATACCAGCATAATCGGTACTGATTACTTCAGCACTTACGTCACCATCTACAATAGCACAAATAGCCCGGTAATGATTGAGTACGTTGGCTTCTCCCGATATACCTTCCTTGGCCATAAGCGAAGGATTGGTGGTTACACCATCCAGCACGCCGAAAGCGTAGGCTTCACGGATTTGATCAAGATTGGCAGTGTCGATGAAAAATTTCATAAGCGTATTTTGACGGATATATTATGCAACTTTTTCTATTGAATAGAAAAAGCAGCTTCAAAACAATAAAAAAGGGGTAAGCTACTTGCATCGCACCGCTCAACCGCCTACCCTTGCTGTATTCCTACCCTGGGGGATTTAGCAGGAGCTGGTCGTACAAGACTTACCCCAGCGCAAAGGTAGGATTTTCTAACTTTTTTGCATCCCGGCCTTGAGAATTTTGCTTGAACGTCGCTGAAAATGAGATTTTACATTTCTTAACGTAAAGCTTGCTTTACATAATGTAAAGTTTGTTTAACATTGTAAAGTCAACTTTACATTATGGAGAAGCTTCTTTTATTCCCAAACCGCGTTCGGCCTTTAGGCTGGGTGCTTTTTTTGTCGGCCGTTGTTTTGGGCTTGGCCAATATGTATTTTGAATTTAGTTGGGCCGTGCTAGACGTGAACAAAGGGTGGCTCGGCGAATTTTATGGCGAAGACTTCTTTTCAGGCAACCTGAACTTTACAGATGAGTTTGCTGCTTTAGGCATCATTTTAGGCTTGCTGGTGTTGGTTTTTTCGGCCGAGAAGCGGGAAGACGAATGGAGCGCGGCTAATCGTTTGCGGGCACTAAGCTGGGCGGTATGGCTACATTATTTCATATTGATAGTGGCAATAATAGGTGTGCATGGCGCTGCTTTTTTTACGGTGCTCGTCTACAATATGTTTACCCTGCTGTTGCTTTTTGGACTTCGGTTCCGCTATCTCGTTTGGAAAGCGTCGAAACAATTGGAGGAAGCATGAAAAACCGAGTAAAAGCCGGGAGGGGAGCTTTAATGCTTACCCAGATAGAATTGGCCGATAAACTTTCGGTATCTCGCCAAACCATACATTCAATCGAAGCAGGCAAGTATGTGCCTTCAACTGTGTTGGCGTTAAAGTTGGCGCTGGCACTAAACCAAACCGTTGAAGCACTTTTTCAATTAGAAGAAGAAGATCGCTAAGATTAAAGGGTAACATTTAACGGGAAGCCAGTATTTTTGGTAGACTATAAGCCACTAGCATGAATTTGGAATTCAATAAAAACGAAGACGACTACAAACAGCTCCTTTACAAATACAAAAGCCGATTCGATCAAATTAAAAAAGGCGGCGGGGAAAAGGCGATTGACAAACTCCACGAGAAAGGTAAACTTACCGCCAGAGAAAGGGTATCCCTTTTGATTGACCCAGGTACAGAACCGCTAGAGGTGGGTGGCTTTGCTGGTGAAGGCATGTATGCCGAGCATGGCGGCTGTCCTTCGGGCGGTGTGGTGGTGGTATTGGGCTATGTATCCAAACGATTGTGTGTTATTGTGGCGAACGATGCCACAGTTAAAGCAGGGGCCTGGTTTCCGATTACAGGCAAAAAGAACCTGCGCGCACAGGAAATCGCTATGGAAAACAAAATCCCCATTATTTATCTGGTGGATAGTGCTGGGGTATATTTGCCTTTGCAGGATGAAATTTTTCCAGATAAAGAACACTTTGGACGAATTTTTCGCAACAACGCTATTATGTCGTCCGAAGGAATTGTTCAGATAGCCGCTGTGATGGGTTCCTGCGTGGCGGGGGGTGCTTATTTACCGATTATGTCGGATGAAGCCCTGATTGTAGATAAAACGGGAAGTATATTTTTAGCTGGTTCTTACCTCGTTAAGGCAGCTATTGGGGAAGATATAGACAATGAAACCCTCGGTGGCGCCACTACCCATTGTGAAATCAGCGGGGTAACTGATTACAAAATGCCCGACGACAAAACCTGTCTCGAAACGATACGCAAATTAGTAGATAAACTGGGTCACGCCGTAAAAACAGGTTTCGACCGGGTTGAGTCGATTGCGCCTAAAAAGAAGCCCGAAGATATTTATGGTTTGTTCCCAGTGAGCGGTAAACCTTACGATACATTGGAGATTATCGAGCGACTGGTAGATGACTCTGAGTTTACTTCCTATAAAAACGGATTCGGTCAGACCATTCTTTGTGGTTATGCCCGCATTGACGGCTGGGCGGTAGGTATCATAGCTAACCAGCGTAAAATTGTCAAAAGCAAAAAAGGGGAGATGCAAATCGGCGGGGTAATTTATTCTGATTCAGCCGACAAAGCCACCCGGTTTATAGCCAATTGCAACCAGAAAAAAATTCCCCTCGTATTTCTGCAGGACGTCACCGGTTTTATGGTTGGCAGTCGCTCAGAACACGGTGGAATTATCAAAGACGGTGCTAAAATGGTCAATGCAGTAGCCAATTCCGTTGTGCCTAAATTTACGATAGTAACAGGCAACTCTTACGGTGCCGGAAATTATGCCATGTGTGGCAAGGCCTACGATCCACGTTTGATTTACGCATGGCCGACTGCAAAAATGGCGGTAATGGGTGGAGAGCAGGCAGCCAAAGTGCTTTTGCAAATTAACGTAAGCGCGGCTAAGTCGAAGGGAGAAGTCATTACTCCCGAAGCTGAAGCAAGCATACTTAAAAACATCACAGATAAGTACAGCAGTCAAACAACCCCTGAGTATGCGGCTGCACGCCTTTGGGTAGATGGTATTATCGACCCGCTGGATACACGTAAAGTAATCAGTATGGGCATAGAAGCGGCCAACCACGCACCTATTACCAAACGGTTCAATATGGGCGTATTACAAGTATAATCGCCCTAGGGCCTGAAATAAAAAAAAGCTCCGTTCATTTGAACGGAGCTTTTTTTTATATTAGAAATACGCTTAGTTAGCTGTTACTTCTGTTTCAAAAGGAACGATAGATACGAATGAACGATCTTTTTCTCCTTTTTTGAATGCTACTCTGCCATCAACCAAAGCAAATAGGGTATGATCTTTACCAATGCCTACATTGTTGCCTGGGTGGTGTTTTGTGCCACGCTGACGGATGATGATATTACCACTTTTTGCGATCTGACCACCGAAGATCTTCACACCAAGTCGTTTACTTTCTGATTCGCGTCCGTTCCTCGAACTACCGACGCCTTTCTTGTGTGCCATGGTTTTGTTTCTCCTTTAATTATTAACCGATAGACTCAATCGCGATTTTCGTGAATTGCTGACGGTGGCCGTTCATTTTCTGATAGCCTTTCCGACGCTTCTTCTTGAATACGAGAACTTTATCACCTTGGAGGTGAGATACTACTGTGGCAGATACGCTCTTGCCGGCAACATAAGGTGCGCCAATCTCTACGTTTTTTTCGTCATTTACGAGAAGCACTTTGTCAAAGGTCACTTTCGTGCCTTCAGCTTCTTGCAAACGATGTACGTACAGCGTTTGGTTCTTGGTAACCTTAAATTGTTGCCCTTGAATGTCAACAATAACAAACATTTCGTGTAATTTTTGGAAGGGCAAATATAATGATTCATTCGCTTTTTACATACCCTTTAAAGAAAATACTTAGAAAGGGTAGCCGATTCCGACATTAAAACTCAAAAATCGGTAGTCACGCGTGACTCGATTGCCACTGGCGTCAGTTGGTGGGCTACCATTGAGCTCGTCGAGCCAGTCACCTGATTTCCAGTCTTTATTGAACATTTCACGTGCTACAAAACGATTGCCCAGGGTGAAGGCTGGGTCGACGATTTTAATGCCCAAATCCAAACGAACTACGAAATAGGTGAAGTCGTAGCGCACACCAAAGCCAGTACCTACAGCTATCTCTTTGTAAAAACGACTGAGGCTGAAGTTGGTTAGGTCTTTTTTTGCAGTAACCGTGTCTTGCAAGGTCCAAATGTTTCCTAGGTCCAGAAATACCGCCCCTCGCAGTTTGTTGAAAATGGGAAAACGTTCTTCAAGGCTTCCTTCAATTTTTACTTCGCCGAACTGGTCTAGCCGGTTGATGCTGTAACCCGAAAAGGAACCCGGACCCAAAGAACGTGCTTGCCAAGCCCGTATACTATTCGTTCCACCTATGAAGTAGCGTTTTTCGAGCGGAAGTGTGTTGCTATTCACCAGTGGCAAACCTACACCCAAAAATAGGCGGCCAGCGAGATATCGGTTTTCACGCTGTGGCCAATATTGGCGTAAATCTACATCGGTACGAATGTACTGGAAGAAAGGTAGGTTGAAGATGGTTTTTTGTTGCTGATCAGGCTGTAAATCGGCTAATCGGAAGATGGTAAATAGGGTATTACCGGCAAATTCAATATTCACACGGACGTAAGTGAGTCGCTTAAATCGGGTTGAGCGCAAATTGTCAGAAGTATACGAAAGACGAGTAGAAGTGGTAAGGTGATTGGTAAAGCTGAAGTTGAGAAATGGGTCGTTTAAGGCTTGAAGGGTTGAGTCAAGACTTGCGCTAATGTTATTGGTACGCGCCAGATTCACCTCAAATGGAAAAAATTCATACCGTTCGCCTACACGGTTGGTCCACAGATAACCCACATTGGCCTGAAAGACATCCCGGTTGAAATCGAGGCGGATTTGATTACTATACGTCAAACTAAATCGCGTACGTGGCCGGGTGTAGTTACGGTCGTTCCATGTACGAAAGGGAAACAAAAAGCGCGGAAAAACGAGACTCGCACCAAAACCATATTCCAAGGTGTTAAAGGTGGTTCGCTGAAAAAAATCGGAGTTTGGCGCAACATTTTGCTGGGATTCGATACCAACGTTGGCGCGTATTTCTAGCAATTCAGCACCTTTGAATACATTGCGGTGATTTTGACTCACACTTCCGGAGATGCCAAACAAGGAGATAGAGTTAGTAGAAGCCTCTAGGTCAGTTTTAATCTGACGTTTGGTAGATGGACTTAACAACACCAGCAAATCGAACTTACGCAGACTGTCATTGGGGATGATGCGGTAGTTCACATAGCCAAATACGTTCAAATCGGTGATACGACTTTGACTCAGACGTAGGGTATTTTCTGAGAACATTTGATCATGTCGCAACAGCAAGTTTTGCGTGAGTATGTCCTTGCGAATGGTTTGGTCTCGTTGATCGATAAATATGAATTCATCGCGCTGGGTGGTATCTAGGATATTTCCTTGATTTTGACTTTGAAAAATACTGTAGGCCACATTCATTCTGATGCTGTCGAGTTTGAAGGGCTCGTAGAGGTAAGACTGACGTGCTTTTTTTATTTTCAGGGTGATATCTACTTGTTGTGTACCTAGGCTGGAATCTATTTCGAAATAGATGAAATCACGGTTGAAATAGTAAAAACCGTTGTCACGTAATAAGTCCGAAATTTTGTTCCTTTCCTCATCCAATTGATCGGCGTCGTAAGGATCTCCTTTTTTTATTTTGCTGTTGTCAAGGCGGTAGTAGATGTATTTGTCGATAGCTGTCTCTGAAAAGACAAATTCGAAATTTCGAACACGGTATTGTGGTCCAGGCGTAATTACATAGGTAAGTCTGGCTTTTTGTTTTCGAATATTGTCTTCAGTTTTTACCTGCGCCTGAAAAAAACCTTTGTCGTTGAGGTAGCGAATTAATACCTGTTCGGTTTCTTGGATGAGGATAGAATCGAGCAGTGCTGGGGGCTCACCGAAATTACGTTGTATGCTGGATTTAAAATTTGTCTCTTTCCCCTGACTAGTTTTCAGATAAACCCAGGGTTTTAATCGAATCAGTCCGAAAAACTTACGATTAGGTCGTGGGCGCAACAAATTTTTGACTTCGATGCTGTATGGTTTGTCGATGCCTTTGACCTTGTTCTTCACCAATAAAACCTCATCTTCGTGTAATAAACGCGTAGTACTGCACGAATAGCTCAGGCAGATCACCCATCCTAGGAGTAAACAACGAAGTAAGTATTTCAGCAAAACGATGATTAGCAAGTCGCAAATAAAATTAATTTCTTCCTTAAAACTTAAAAAGGAAAGATATGAAACTGGATTATTCACTGTTGAAGGTGAAAAACCGGTCCATGAGCTGCTAAATTCAGGTTGGCCTGTTGAATTGGTTTTGGTTCGCAACGACTGGTACGAAAAAGAACAACCAGACTGGTTACGCAAGTCGCAAGTTAATCAAGAATTGGTCGGTGGACACGATATGGAACGTATTTCTCAGTTCAGTTCGGCACCACCGATTATGGCTGTAGCGCGCATGACGCAACTGGACTGGCATTGGCAAAAGGGAGGACCTGGTTTTGTGCTAGTGCTCGACCGTATAGCAGATCCCGGAAATTTAGGCACCATGATTCGTATCGCAGACTGGTTTGGTTTTTCCGGTGTACTCTGCTCCCCGGATACAGTCGATTATTACAATGCCAAAACCGTTCAAGCATCTATGGGGTCGATTTTTCGCGTGCCTGTTTTGTATGGCGAATTGAGCGAATGGATAGTCCGAGAAGATCCGAAGCGGGTTTTTGCCATGGTATTAGCTGGAGAACCTATTCAAAAGACTAATTTTGGAGATGGTGGCTTATTGCTAGTGGGCAGTGAATCCCATGGATTACGCCCCGAATTGGTGCAATTGGCGGCCCGACCTATAACTATACCAGGGTTTGGCTCGGCAGAGTCGTTAAATGCTGCTGTGGCAGCGGGAATTATGGCTTCCTGGGTGCGTTTGGGGGCGAGTTAGTTTTCATGCGTAGATCTACATTGTCTTTGTAGATCCAAAGTCCTTTTTTGAAGCTGAAGCCGTCAAAACTGCCGTCGGTGGCATAATCAAAGTAAAGGCCGCGGTTTGTCTCATTACGAGGAACCAGGTGGTCTCCCACGATCATTTTGTTTTCGCCATCCCAGCGCAATTGCATAGTGGCATCTTTGGCATATTCAAAAATTACACGGGTAAAACGACCGCCAGGCAACTGAAAAATGGGTGCACCAAACTGAGGCTCGCCCGCTTCATTAAACCACAACACATCGATGATTTTTCGTTGAGAGAAGGGCTCAAAGCCGTCATAGCCGATCAAAGTGTAATATTTTACCTTTTTGATTTTTCTGACATCGGGTAATAGCTGGTAATAGGCTGAACCAAACCAGTTTTTAGCAGTGACTACCGTATCAGTACCTGGGGCAAGTTCGTCACTTTGATCAATTAAAGGGATAAGCGTGTGCCCAACATCATTTTTAAGAATACAGCCAAAGTGGCGGTAAGCGGCACCTGCTTGTTTGACTTGCCAGCTGAATATTTTGAAACTCTTATCGGGCGCTTCCAGTATCGAAATAGCCTTTAACGAATCAAAAGGGTAGTGGTAGGCATTTTCCTGTCGCAGGGCTTGTACCAATTTACGAATGAATAGATAGTTGGCATCGTTACGGTCGAAAGCAGAGTCTGCTCGTGCTGCTTTCCACATATAGATTGCCAATTCAGCCTCATCACCAATCAACTCTGACGAAAAACTGAAGACAGTTTCACCTTTTTTATCAGACTGACCCAAAACAGCACCACCATAAAGCAGCAAAAAACAAACAGCTAAAACAAAACGCATTACCCGAGAACTAAGTAGTCGCAAATTTATTTTTATTGCCGAATAATTTTTTCGGTTTTGACTCCAGCATCTGTATTCATCTGCAAGAAATAAACTCCTTTTGCGAGTGAACGCATATCAATTTGGTAGTTCCCACCATTAGATTCTATGGTGACGGCATGACTCCGCCCCGACAGATCTGTTAAGCGTATTTTTTGAATGGCGATATCTGGAGCGTCTACGTAAATAACCGATGACGTTGGGTTTGGGTAAACTTTGATTTGGTTAAGCAGGCTGTTTTGGACGCTACCGGCTAATCCACCAAGCAGGACGTTGGTAATATAGATATTACCACCTTGGTCGTTTTTGGCTACAAAACGAATTCGCAGCAGATTGGAGGGGTTTTGAATGGTGTCGCTAATGCGAACGGTCTCCCAGTGTGTAGCTGAGGTTGGCAAATTCTGAGTGTAGGTTTTCATACTATCACCGCCATTGCTATAGATTCTACGCCAGCTAGCATCACATCCCTCGTTAATTTCTACGAAAAGGGAATCTTTGAATAGGGTATTTCGGTTGTTATAGGCTAAGTCGAAGTCCACGTCAATTGGAACACCTTGAAGTGCACCGAGCCGGGCGGTTTGACTTAGAAAGTATGGAGGAGTATACAAATAATCTAACTGACCTGTGCGGTTAGTACTTGAGCGTAAATTGGCAACAATGGCGGTTTGCGTATTTAAAGGAGCTGAAATGTTAGTTGTTGTGTCCCATTTCACCGCATCATTGTTAGGGTTTTCTTGATACCAGAAATTCCAAAGTGTAGACGGGACATCAAATTTTTCTAAAACATTTTGGCGCATATCCGGAAAAAAGAGTTGTTGATTCCAATAATTGTTGATAGTGTCAATTTCACCTGGGATAGGTATAATGCGAGCAACTAAGGGATAATATTGGCCCAGTGTTGGTAAAGCAATGGGGGTAAGTAATAGCGTATCCTTTTGTCCAGGTTGCAGGGTTTGACTCACATTAAATGATTGGTTGTTTCCTGCCATTGATACTGTGACCACAAATTGGTTCACAACTTGGTTGCCTTTGTTTTCGACGATTACGTTTAAGCCAAAACTTTGCGGGTTAAAAAGGGTGGGTCCATAACAAATGCCTAGTGTGCCTTCTGGTAAACCCACAATTTGCACATCTGTACCAGTGGTCAAAGCAGGAACAGGGGTATTGGTTGCTGCCAAAAAAGTATAGGCGCCTGGCAGATTAATAAGTCCCATGCCGTAGGTATTGTCTTCGCCAGCATTACCTAAATCAGTGGCGGTTTGGTAGAGGGCGTTTAGAATACGTCGGCCAGAGACTTCAGGAAAGGCTTCTTTCAGCAATAAAACGGCACCACTGACATGTGGTGCAGCCATTGAAGTGCCTGATTTAAGCCCAAAGCCATCAATGCCGTTTGCTGAACGTACATTTACGCCAGGAGCAGAAACTTCGGGTTTGATAGCCGTGCGACTATCGGTAAAACAGCGGGTAGGACCCCGACTAGAGAAGCCTGCAACTAAATTGTTCACATCTACTGCTGCAATCGAAAAAAGGCTCAAAGAATCTAACGACATCTGCGCGGGTGAACCTATAGTTACAGGTCCAGGACCTCCGTTGCCTGCTGAAAACACATTGGCAATACCTGCCGCTTCAACTGCTGCAAATACCTGAGTAATTGAGCCACTACAAACAAAAGTATCTGATAAAAATCTGCCCCAGCTGTTGTTGATCACATCGGGTATGTCGTGGGTGGTCGAAGTGTCTCCATCAGGATTAAGTGCCCATTGGAATGGGATGACTAAATCTGTCCAAGGGCGAATAGCACTTGTTACTTCTACAATTGGATCAGAAGCGATAAAATAAGCATTCATAGCCACGCCTATGGTGTCATTATTGGCAGCATCGAGACCTAATATGGTGCCGACTACATGGGTGCCGTGGGTATTGGGCTTGTCGCCAGGTGTTTGCAAATCAAAACCCAACCAAGCTTGGGTATTCCCAAAGCGATCGCCTAAAAAGCGGCCTTTGAAAGCTGGATGATTAGGCCAAACGCCGGTATCTAGTAACATGGCCTTGCGGTTGCGTCCGGTATAGCCTAAATTCCACATAAATGGAGCACCTATGGCAGTTAAACCTGGTTCGCGCCCATTGATGGCTTCGGTTATGGGTGCTTCTGAGCTTTCGACAGGTGCGATGAGTTCATAACTTTCGGCATCAGACCTTTCAATTTCCGCTATCCCAACCATTTGCTGTAAGCTGGGAAGTGCGCTCGGACGAATCTCAGCTTCTATCATATTTACCAACCAAAAGCTTCGGATATTCCGGACGTCCGACATGCCATTTAATTGGATCATAACAGCTTGCTGTTGGCTGTAGGCATGGTTTTTCGCTAACCGTAAAACCGTTTTAGCACGAATGTCCAAAGGGGTATTTGCGGATTCAAACTGGTAGAGGAGGCTTTGAAAATCAATTTGACTATCAAATATAAGCGTAACCTTTTGCCAACCTG
>JBDNIH010000300.1:0-1358 GCA_041688385.1 Bacteroidia bacterium | reverse complement strand
TACAGTTTACGCTATACCGGAAATTACTATTATAACTCCCGAGGCGATCGTTTTAGCTTCGGAACTGAGGTAAAAGTCCAGGAAATGCAGTGGATCGACATCATCCGCCCTTGGATTGGTGCACCTATTCCTTTGCCGAATGGCGAATCGAGCCAAAGTTTCCGTTTGGGCGATTATTCCGATGTGTGGAAGGTAAACCCAACCCGTGGTGCCTTTTATGCCTCTAACAAACTCAAATACCGCGGTTTGATCGCTGAAATTGGAGGCCGTTTAGAATATTGGTTCCCGGGTGCTTTTGTAGACAATGCGGTACAAGATGCACGTTCGCCTATTCGTGACGAGATACGCGAAGATTATATGCAGAATACCATCGGTATTTTTGGCTCGCGTATGAAAATGCGTTTGTTACCTAAAATATCAGCCTCGTTTCCAATTAAGGATAACCAAGTGATGTTTTTTAACTACAACCACTCCATGATTTTGCCGCATCCATCGTGGGTGTATCAAGGGTTAAATCCGCTCTATCAGGATAGGTCAACCTTGGCACGCGTTGGTAATCCCGACCTGAATCCAGAGGTAGATATATCCTATGAACTAGGTATTCGTTCACAAATTACGTCCAATGACGCCTTGACTGTATCGGCTTATTGGAAGGATAAATATGACTTTATTACTTCTGCTTCGGTGCAGGTGCGCGACTTAACCGGTCGGGAAAACACCCGTACTATCCGTATCAATTCCGATTATGCACGTGTTCGGGGGGTTGAGGTTACTTATTTAAAACGTATCGGCAAATGGTTTAGCGGTCAGGCCTCGGCGAGTTATATGGTGGCCACCGGTCAAAGCTCATCAGCCAACGAAGCGTTAAATCAAATCCTGAATACTGGCAACCGGGAGGACACCAAAGAAACCTATCTCGCCTGGGATTCTCCTTTCGATATCAAAGCCAATATCACCCTTACCCAAAACAATAAAAAGGGGTTATTCAACATCAAAGCACTCGATCGGATTAGCTTTTACACCGAAGCCATTTATCGCTCAGGCCGCAGATATACCCCATTTATTTACCAAGGTGTGGAGCCGATTACTGGCCGTCCGATTTACGAACAAGACCCCAATCCAACCGCTCTGTGGTCGAAATTGGGTGAATCAATGTTCTGGATAGATATCAATATACGTAAGTGGTGGCAGCTAAAAGGTTTGCGCATAGAAGGTTCGATGCAAATCACCAACGTATTAAATACCCTAAATGCAATCATTCCCAATCCAATAACCGGTCGTGCCTGGGAGCCCGGCGATCCCGTACCTTCCAATCAGCGCGACCCTGCTTTCCTCGATCCCCGCGACTTCCGCAGTCG